>NZ_JBJDNC010000049.1:0-42807 GCF_044900265.1 Pseudomonas sp. NPDC089406
GAGGGCGACCGGCATGGATGCCGGTCGAGCGCCGATCGGGCCAGGGACGGCCCGTCGGCGCGTACCTCCGGAGCAAGCCCGGAGCGAGGGAACCCGGAGCGAAGCGTAGGGCCGGATGATGGGAGCCAGCGTTTTTTGGTTACTTTTTGTCGCGTTTGACAAAAAGTGACCCGCCGTAAGGGCGGAAAGGTGACGAAAAGCAGCCATCGTCAATGAATGCGCATACATCTACAAAAGCAATCATCATGGACTCCGAACCCGAACCCGAACCCGAACCCGAACCCGAACCCGAACCCGAACCCGAACCCGAACCCGAACCCGACTCCGAACCCAATCCCAATCAAATCAAAACCCGAGAACTCGCCACCGCAACCACCCCAACCCCAATCAGAAGATTAACCCCCACCATCCGCCGAATCCGCCCCAAAACCCCAGCCCCCGAAGCCCAATCCTCAGCCTGCACCGCCGCCCGCAGTTCGGGCAGCAGCAACGACTGAATCCGCATGAACAGCGCAAACATCACGATCCCGCCGCCGATCATCACCTGAACGTACCGCGGCGCGGTCTCGAACCCGGCAAAGCGCAGGTGGATCATGCCCACCCCGCTGACAGCCAGAATCGCCACCGCCAGCCAGACCCATCTGAAGAACCGCTGGAAAACTTCCACCCACAGCCGCAGCCGCGCAGGCCCCTCCAGGGCCGCAACCGTTGCCGGGCGTAGCACCAGCCAGGCGAAGAACATCCCGCCAACCCACACCAGGGCGGCCAGGACATGCAGTGTGTAGGGCAGGGCAAAGGCGAGCATCCGGATCTCCATGCGGCACAAAGGGCAATAGCGGGGTATGATAGCCGGCCCATGCGAAACACTGAAAATATATCCAGCCCTCCGGGCGCCCGCAGACCATGATCAGTACCGAACTCAAAGCCACCATCCAGGGCGCCTACTCGCGTTTCCTCGAAGCCAAAAGCCTCAAGCCCCGCTACGGCCAGCGCCTGATGATCGCCGAAGTGGCCAAGGTGCTCGGCGACATCGCCACCGACGACGAAGGCCGCCGTGCGGGCGAGCCTGCCGTGGTGGCGGTCGAGGCCGGCACCGGTACCGGCAAGACGGTCGCCTACAGCCTGGCCGCCATTCCGGCCGCCAAGGCCGCCGGCAAGCGCCTGGTGATCGCCACCGCCACCGTGGCGCTGCAAGAGCAGATCGTGTTCAAGGACCTGCCCGACCTGATGCGCAACAGCGGCCTGAACTTCAGCTTCGCCCTGGCCAAGGGGCGCGGCCGCTACCTGTGCCTGTCCAAGCTCGACGTGCTGCTGCAAGAGGGCCACGCCCAGTCGGCCACCGCCCAGCTGTTCGAGGAAGAGGGCTTTCGGATTGAGGTCGACGAGCGCAGCCAGAAGCTGTTCAACAGCATGATCGAAAAGCTCGCCGGCAACCGTTGGGACGGCGACCGCGACAGCTGGACCGAGACCATCGAAGACCAGGACTGGGCGCGCCTGACCACCGACCACGGCCAGTGCACCGGCCGGCATTGCCCGAATTTCCAGCAGTGCGTGTTCTACAAGGCCCGCGAAGGCATGGGCAAGGTCGATGTGATCGTCACCAACCACGACATGGTGCTGGCCGACCTGGCGCTGGGCGGCGGCGCCGTGCTGCCCGACCCGCGCGACACCCTGTACGTGTTCGACGAAGGCCACCACCTGCCCGACAAGGCCATTGGCCACTTCGCCCATTACTCGCGCCTGCGCTCCACTGCCGAATGGCTGGAGCAGACCGCCAAGAACCTCACCAAGCTGCTGGCCCAGCACCCGCTGCCGGGCGATCTGGGCCGCTATATAGAGCAGGTGCCGGAACTGGCGCGTGAAGTGCGCACCCAGCAGCAGTTCATGTTCACCCTGTGCGAGCAGGTGGCGGACTTCCGTGCCGGCGAGGACATGGAAGGCCGCGACCGCCCGCGCTACCGCTTCGAAGGCGGCGTGGTGCCCGAGCAGATCCGCGAAGTCGGCATCGAGCTGAAAAAAGGCTTCGCCCGCCTCAATGACCTGTTCACCCGCCTGGCCGACCTGCTCAAGGAAGGCATGGACGGCGAGAACAACATCGGCATCGCCAGCCACCAGGCCGAGGAGTGGTACCCGCTGTTCGGCAGCCTGGTGACCCGTGCCCAGAGCAACTGGGAACTGTGGACCGCATTCACCGCCGAAGACCCGGAAGACAACCCGCCCATGGCCCGCTGGCTGACCCTGGCCGAAAACGGCGCGCTGTTCGACATCGAGGTCAACGCCAGCCCGATCCTGGCCGCCGAGATGCTGCGCAAGAGCCTGTGGAACGTCGCCTACGGCGCCCTGGTCACCTCCGCCACGCTGACCGCCCTGGGCAAGTTCGACCGTTTTCGCATGCGCTCGGGCCTGCCCCGCGATGCCGTGCAGTGCGTGGTGCCCAGCCCCTTCGTGCACGGCGATGCCGGGCTTTTGCGGGTGCCCGACCTGGGTGCCGACCCCCGCGATGCCACCGCGCATACTGCGGCGATCATCCGCGAACTGCCGGCCATGGTCGAAGACGCCCGCGGCGCGCTGGTGCTGTTCTCGTCGCGTAAACAGATGCAGGACGTGTTCGACGGCCTGGACCGCGACTGGCGCAAGCTGGTGCTGATCCAGGGCAACCTGTCCAAGCAGGAAACCCTGAACAAGCACAAGGCGCGGGTCGATGACGGCCAGCACAGCGTGCTGTTCGGCCTGGCCAGCTTCGCCGAGGGTGTCGACCTGCCCGGCGCTTACTGTGAGCACGTGGTGATTGCCAAGATCCCGTTCGCGGTGCCGGACGACCCGGTCGAGGCGGCTTTGGCCGAGTGGATCGAGGCCCGTGGCGGCAACCCGTTCATGGAAATCGCCGTGCCTGACGCCTCGCTGCGCCTGATCCAGGCCTGCGGCCGGCTGCTGCGTACCGAGCAGGACCGCGGGGTGATCAGCCTGCTCGACCGGCGCCTGGTCACCCAGCGCTACGGCAAGGCTATTCTCAACGCACTGCCGCCATTCAGGCGGGAAATCGACTGACCGCCGGAGCACGACGCACCGGCCCCGTTGTCCATCACTCAGTCGCGAGCCCATGAGGGCTCAGAAGGAGAGCAACCGCCCCATGATCCGTCGCACCCTGCCCGCCATGCTTACCCTGCTGTTCAGCGCACCCCTGCTCGCAGGGCAACAGACGTTGTTCAGTTTCGTGCGCCCCGCCTCGGTGGTGAACGTCGTCGCCCAGGACGCCGGGATGCCGCAGTACAACGCCGAGCAGACCGCCGAAGGCGAGGTGTTGCGGCGGGTGGTGTTCAACCCGGTGGCAAAGCCGACGCTGCAACTCACCCCGCAGGCCGGGGCCTGGGACTGGTCGGCCGGGCGCTACCTCACCCTGCGTTTGCAAAGTGCCATGGACTGGGCGCTGACCGTGGATGTGCAGGTGCAGGGCAGCGACGGGCGCACCCTCAGCAGCCGCATCGACCTGCCGGCGGGCCCTGCGCAGACGGTGATGATTCCGCTCACTGCCAGCTCGCCGCTGAGCCAGGGCATGCGCGCCGGCCCGCCGATGCCCTGGGCCCACGAAGGCCAGCGCCTGCTGCTGGCCAGCAGCAGCGGCGAAATCGACCTCAAGCAGGTGACCTCGGTCAGCCTCAGCATCCCCAGCCCCAAGGTCGCCCAGAGCCTGTTGATCGAAAAGGTCGGGCTGCAGGACGACGACCTGGCTTACCAGGCTGCTTACAGCCAGTTGGTCGACAGCTATGGCCAGTCCACCCGTGGCAACTGGCCGGAGAAGGTCACAAGCGACGACCAACTCAAGGCCGCCGACAACCGCGAGCAGGCGCAGCTCAAGGCCTGGCTGCTCGAGCGCGACAAGCTCGGCCTGGACCCGTACGGCGGCCTGCAGGCCGGCCCGGCGTTCGAAGCCAAGGGCTTCTTCCGTACCGAAAAACGTGACGGGCGCTGGCACCTGGTAACCCCCGACGGCCACCCGTTCTACTCGCTGGGGGTCAATGCGGTGGCCGCCGATGGCGGGCGCACCTACGTACAAGGCCGTGAAGGCATGTTCAAGGGCCTGCCCGCCGAAGGCGATGCCCTGGCGGCTTTTTATGGCCAGGGTAACAACGACGACGGCAATGCCTCGTCGCAAGGGCGCGGGTTCAAGCAGGGGCGCTGGTTCGACTTCTATGCCGCCAACCTGCAACGCACCTACGGCAAACCCTGTCCGAGCGCTACCGAGGCTTGCCCGCCGCTGGCGTTCGACGCGCCGCGCTGGCAACACCACACCCTCGACCGCCTGCAGGCCTGGGGCTTCAACACCCTGGGCAACTGGAGCGACCCGGGCCTGGAGCAGGCCCGGCGCATGCCCTACACCTTGCCGCTGGCGATCGTCGGCGATTACGCCAGCATCAGTACCGGCATGGACTGGTGGGGGCGCATGCCCGACCCGTTCGACCCGCGCTTTGCCATGGCCACCGAACGCGCCGTGGCCATCGCCGCCCGCGATCACCGCGACGACCCCTGGCTGATCGGCTATTTCGCCGACAACGAACTGGCCTGGGCAGCACCGGGCGATGACCCCAAGGCCCGCTACGGCCTGGCCTACGGCACATTGCGCCTGACCACCGACGTGCCGGCCAAGCGCGCGTTCTTGAAGCAACTGCGCGACAAGTACCGCAACCAGCAAGGGCTGTCTAAAGCTTGGGGCATCGAGCTGAGCGCCTGGGAGTTGATGGAAGACCCAGGCTTCGAAGCACCGCTGCCCAACCCCGAACACCCGGAAATCGAGCGCGATTACCAGTATTTCCAGCTGGTGTTCGCCCAGACCTACTTCAAGACCATTTCCGACGCGCTCAAATGGCACGCGCCAAACCACCTTCTGCTCGGCGGGCGCTATGCGGTGAGCACGCCCGAGGCGGTCAAGGCCTGTGCCGAGTTCTGCGATGTGCTGAGTTTCAACTTCTATACCCTCAAGCCCGAGGACGGTTACGACTTCGCCCGCCTGGCCGAGCTGGACAAGCCGGTGCTGGTCTCGGAGTTCCAGTTCGGCTCGCGCGATCGCGGCCCGTTCTGGCCCGGCCCGGTAGAGGTGGCGCGTGAGGAAGAGCGCGGCCCGGCTTACGCCAACTTCCTCAAGGCCGCCCTGGCCCAGCCGATGATCGTTGGCGCGCACTGGTTCCAGTACCTCGACCAACCTGCCAGCGGTCGGCTGCTGGACGGCGAGAACGGGCACCTGGGGCTGGTGGGTATCACCGACATGGCCTACCCGGGCTTTGTCGATGCGGTGCGCAGGAGCAACCTGCAACTGACCACGCAATTGCGCACCCAGTTGGAAAAGCCCGCACCGTAAGCGCCCCCCTGTAGGAGCCGGCTTGCCGGCGATAGGGCCATCAGCGTTGGCAACAGGCCCGGCCTCATCGCCGGCAAGCCAGCTCCTACAGGTTGCTACCTTGTTTCATGTGAGCAACCAACCACCCAGCCATCTCCAGTAGGCAAACCGTCCAACTACTGAAACAATGCACGCCTTTGCCAGCCAGGTCGTTCGGAGAGGTAGCGGGTGCAGATCCAGGGTCACTATGAGCTGAAGTTCGAGGCGGTGCGCGAGGCCTTCGCCGCGTTGTTCGAGGATCCCCAGGAGCGTGGCGCGGCGCTGTGCATCCAGGTCGGCGGGCAGACCGTGGTCGATCTGTGGGCCGGCAGCGCCGACAAGGATGGCCACGAGGCCTGGCACAGCGACACCATCGCCAACCTGTTCTCTTGCACCAAGACCTTCACCGCCGTCACCGCCCTGCAGCTGGTGGGTGAGGGCAAGCTGGCCCTCGACGCCCCCGTGGCCCGCTACTGGCCGGAGTTCGCCCAGGCCGGCAAGGACAATGTCACCCTGCGCCAGTTGCTCAGCCACCGCGCCGGCCTGCCGGCCATTCGCCAGCTGCTGCCGGCTGAAGCGCTCTACGACTGGCAAGTGATGGTCGACGCCCTGGCCGCCGAGACGCCCTGGTGGACGCCGGGTACTGAACATGGCTACGCCGCCATCACCTACGGTTGGCTGATTGGCGAGCTGATTCGCCGCGCCGATGGCCGTGGCCCGGGTGATTCCATTGTGGCGCGCACCGCACGGCCGCTGGGCCTGGACTTCCACGTGGGCCTGGCTGATGAAGAATTCCACCGCGTGGCGCACATCGCCCGTGGCAAGGGCAACCCCGGTGATGCCGCTGCCCAGCGCCTGCTGCAAGTGACCATGCGCGAGCCCGAGGCACTGTCGACCCGCGCCTTCACCAACCCTCCGGCGATTCTCACCAGTACCAACAAGCCCGAATGGCGGCGCATGCAGCAGCCGGCTGCCAACGGCCACGGCAATGCCCGCAGCCTGGCCGGCTTCTATGCCGGGCTGCTGGATGGCAGCCTGCTGGAGTCCGAACTGCTCGACGAACTGACCCGCGAGCACAGCCTGGGTCAGGACCGCACGCTGCTCACCCAGACCCGCTTTGGCCTTGGTTGCATGCTCGACCAGCCGGAGGTGGCCAACGCCACCTTCGGCCTTGGCGCGCGCGCCTTCGGCCACCCGGGGGCCGGTGGCTCGGTGGGCTTTGCCGACCCTGAGCACGATGTGGCCTTTGGCTTCGTCACCAATACCCTCGGCCCCTATGTGCTGATGGACCCGCGCGCGCAGAAGCTGGTGCGGGTACTGGGCAGTTGCCTTTGATCGGGTAACGCGGGTATTGCCCGGGCCCTTTGACTATCCTCAATGCCGACGCCTGATTGCGTGGGCAAAATTCCTTTCTATTTCATGGTGTATCGCTGATGTCTTCACATAAAACCTTAGCACTCGCCCTGTGCCTGGCCATGACCGGCTGCGCCAGCCACTCGCAGGAGGCGTCGAAGGACGGCGGCCTGAGCTGGTGGCCGTTTGGCTCCGATAAAGTCGCTGACAAGGAAGTGAAGGCCGCCGTTACCGAAAACGTCGCCAAGGCTGACGCCAAGTCCGAGAGCAGCAGCCGTTGGTGGTGGCCGTTCGGCGGGGACGACAGCAAAGCGCAAGCCAAGGCCGCGGTGCCGAAGATCGACCAGAAGGCCACCCAGGCCTGGCTTGACCAGTACGAACCCAAGGTGCGCGAGGCCATCAAGGGCAGCAAGTTCGAGCTGGAGCGCCGCGAAGACGTGCTGGCGGTGACCATCCCGGTGGATGGCGCCTACAACCCGGACCGCCCGAACATGCTGCTGCCGGTGACCCTCGGCCCGATCACCCAGGTGGCCAAGGCCATCGAGGCCGACAGCAAGACCGCCATCCTGATTCTCGGCCACGCCGACAACACCGGTGCCACCGCTGCCAACCAGAAGCTCAGCCTGGAGCGCGCCGCCTCGGTATCGGCGATCTTCCGCCTGAGCGGCCTGCAGCGTGACCGCCTGATGCTCAAGGGCATGGGCTCGCTGATGCCGCGTGCGGCCAACGACAGCGCTGCCGGCCGCGCCTTGAACCGCCGCGTGGAACTGCTGCTGACTCCGCAGAACACCATGGTTGCGCTGCTGGCCAAGTACCAGCAGCCGGTGCCGCCTGCCGCACCTGCCGCGCTGGTAGCTACCCAGGACGTCAAGGCCCCGGCCGCCGCTGCCAAGCCAGCCGCCAAGCCAGCCGCCAAGCCTGCGGCGAAAAAGCCGGTCGCCAAAGCTAAAGCCCCGGCCAAGGCCACCACTGCCGCCAAGAAGAAAGCCGCCCCGGTAAAACCTGCCGCGAAGAAGGCCGCCACCGACAAGAAAGTCGCCGCCAACAGCCCTGCGAAGACCAACTGATCGTCAAGGAAACGCAGCCATGACCCAATCCCTGGCCGATATGCGCCGCGACTACACCCGTGATGGCCTGGCCGAAGCCCAGGCCCCGGGGGAGCCGTTTGCGCTGTTTCACCAATGGTTCGCCGATGCGGTGAAGACCGAGCAGTTGCCGGTGGAAGCCAACGCCATGACCCTGGCCACGGTCGACGCCGACGGCCGTCCGCATTGTCGGGTGCTGTTGCTCAAGGCGCTCGACGCCCGTGGCTTCACCTTTTTCACCAACTACGAAAGCGCCAAGGGCCAGCACATTGCCGCGAACCCTTTCGCTGCGATGACCTTCTTCTGGCCGGCGCTGGAGCGCCAGGTGCGCATTGAGGGGCGGGTGGAAAAGGTCACGGCCAAGGAGTCCGACGACTACTATCAGGTGCGCCCGTTGGGCAGCCGCCTGGGGGCCTGGGCCTCGCCGCAAAGCCGGGTGATTGCCGACCGCGCCGAGCTGGAAGGGTTGGTGAAAGCCACCGAAGCGCGCTTCAGCGATACCCAGCCCGATTGCCCGGAACACTGGGGCGGTTACCGTTTACTGCCGGAACGTGTGGAATTCTGGCAGGGCCGGGCGAGTCGCCTGCATGACCGGCTGAATTACCGGCTGGTGGATGGGCAGTGGTTGCGTGAGCGCTTGGCGCCGTGAATTGAATCAGGCCCAATCGCCGGCAAGCCGGCTCCTGCAGGCCCTGTAGGAGCCGGCTTGCCGGCGATTGGGCTGCAGCGCAGCCCCTCATCGACCTTTCTCGGCCTCCCGCTGCAACCATTCCCCCAACGCCTTGCGCTTGACCTTCTCCTTGCGCGCCCGCTGCAGCAACGCCAGCATGTAAGCCCGCCGCTCGGGGTCATCCCCGGCCAGCGACAGCGCAAGATCACGATCCATCCAGCGGCGCATGCGTACATACAACCAGCCGTGGAAATACAGGCCGGCAATCGTGACTATGACCACGATGAAGTAATCCATGGCTATCCTTGGTCCAACGTGAAAAGCCCGCTCCACAGCCGCTGCTGGCTGTACCCGAGCTGAATGAGAACAAATTTATAACATTTGCGCCGTGACACCCGTCATGGCTAAGCGTCTAATGCTCACCGTGACTTATGGAGATTTTCCTCATGCGTAAATCCGTTTTGCTGGTGGCGAGCTTCACCACCATGTCGCTGCTGCTGGGCGGCTGCCAGTCGTCGTTGACCGGCGACAGTTACTCCCGTGATGAGGCCCGTCGCGTGCAGACCGTGCGCATGGGTACCATCGAATCCCTGCGCCCGGTCAAGATCGAAGGCACCAAGACCCCAATCGGCGGCGGCGCCGGCGCTATCGTCGGTGGTGTGGCAGGTTCCGCCGTCGGCGGTGGCCGTGGCAGCATCGTCGCTGCGGTGATCGGTGCCGTAGCCGGTGGCCTGGCAGGTTCTGCGGCCGAAGAAGGCCTGACCCGCACCCAAGGTGTTGAAATCACCGTGCGCGAAGACGACGGCAGCATGCGCGCCTATGTGCAACAAGTGCAGCAGAACGAAATCTTCCGTGTGGGTGAGCGCGTGCGCATCATGACCGTGGATGGCACCAGCCGCGTTTCGCACTGACCGGCGTATAAAACAAAACCCCGAACGGGCCTGGCCTGTTCGGGGTTTTTGTTTATCTGCAAGGGCCCTATCGCCGGCAAGCCGGCTCCTACAGGGAAACGCAAAACCATGTAGGAGCCGGCTTGCCGGCGATAGGGCCCGTGCAGGCAGTAAAGCTTCAGCGCCCGAGAATATCCCGCGCCACCGCCTCGGCAATGCGAATGCCGTCGACACCTGCTGACAGGATGCCGCCGGCATAGCCTGCGCCTTCACCAGCCGGGAACAGGCCCTTGAGGTTCAGGCTCTGCAGGTCGGCGCCACGGGTGATGCGCAGTGGCGACGAGGTGCGCGTTTCGATGCCGGTCAGCACCGCGTCGTGCAGGTTGTAGCCCTTGATCTGGCGGTCGAAGGCCGGCAGTGCCTCGCGGATCGCCTCGATGGCGAAGGCCGGCAGGCTCGGGGCCAAGTCGCCCAAGGTGACGCCTGGTTTGTACGACGGCTCGACGCTGCCGATGGCCGTGGACGGGCGCCCGGCAACGAAGTCGCCGACCAGTTGCGCCGGTGCCTGGTAGTTGCTGCCGCCCATCACGTAGGCGTGGGCCTCCAGGCGTTCCTGCAGTTCGATACCGGCCAGCGGGCCGCCCGGGTAGTCACGCTCGGGGTCGATACCCACGACAATGCCCGAGTTGGCGTTGCGCTCGTTACGCGAATACTGGCTCATGCCGTTGGTGACCACGCGCCCCGGCTCGCTGGTGGCGGCGACCACGGTACCGCCCGGGCACATGCAGAAGCTGTACACCGAGCGGCCGTTCTTGGCGTGGTGCACCAGCTTGTAGTCGGCGGCGCCCAGTTTCGGGTGGCCGGCGTACTTGCCCAGGCGCGCCTTGTCGATCAGCGACTGCGGGTGCTCGATACGGAAGCCCACCGAGAACGGCTTGGCCTCCATGAACACGCCCCTGGCGTGGAGCATGCGGAAGGTGTCGCGGGCGCTGTGGCCCAGGGCCAGTACCACGTGGCGCGAATCCAGCTGCTCGCCGCTTTGCAGCACCACACCGGTCAGTTGCTCGCCGTCGGTGACCAGGTCGGTGACCTTCTGCTCGAAGCGCACTTCGCCGCCCAGGTTGATGATTTCTTCGCGCATCTTCTCGACCATGCTGGTCAGGCGGAAGGTCCCGATGTGCGGCTTGTTGATGTACAGGATCTCGTCTGGCGCACCGGCCTTGACGAACTCTTCGAGCACCTTGCGGCCGTGGTGCTGCGGGTCCTTGATCTGGCTGTAGAGCTTGCCGTCGGAAAAGGTACCGGCGCCGCCTTCGCCAAACTGCACGTTGGACTCGGGGTTGAGCACGCTCTTGCGCCACAGGCCCCAGGTATCCTTGGTGCGCTGACGCACTTCCTTGCCGCGCTCGAGCACGATCGGCTTGAAGCCCATCTGCGCCAGCAACAGGCCGGCGAAGATGCCGCAGGGGCCAAAGCCCACCACCAGCGGGCGCTGCGCCAGGTCAGCCGGCGCCTGGCCTACGAACTTGTAGCTGACATCCGGAGCCACGCCGATCTTCGGGTCGTCGGCGAACTTTTTCAGCAGCTCGGCTTCGTTGCTGGTTTCGAGGTCGAGGGTGTAGATGAACAGCAATTCGCTGTTCTTCTTGCGCGCGTCGTAGCTGCGCTTGAACAGGGTGAAGCCGAGCAGTTGCTCATCTGCGATGCCCAGGCGCTGGACGATGGCCGCGCGCAGCTCGTCGTCGGAGTGGTCCAGGGGCAGCTTGAGTTCGTTGATTCGTAGCATGGCAGGGTCCAGTATCCCGGCCATGGGCGGCCGGCGGCTTTACACAAACCGCCAAGTATAAGCTGTTCGCCGCCCCGGCTGGCAGGTTAAAAGTGCCCGGTGGTCAGAGGTCGCGGGCGCCGCCGTAGTAGGCGCAGCCCTGCAGGGTCTTGCCGTCGATGCGCAGCTCGGCCTTGAGGTGGCGGATGGCGCCGGTGGCGGGGTCGACGCAGCGCTGCGGCGCGACCCACAGCTCGACCCGCTGGCCGTTGGCCTCGCTGGACAGGCTCAGCCCACCGCCGGGCATTTCTTCTTCAAGAAACGGCAGCGGCAGTGGCTGCTGGCCGACGCGGTTGAGCACCATGCCCTTGCCGCTGGCCTTGATGTCCCAGTCCGGTTCATGGCCGCTGGCGCGCAGGGTGAGCTGCTTGAAGTTCGGGTCTTCGCAGCCACGGGCGCCAGGTTCGAGGCGGTACAGGCGGGTGACGTCGACCTGGCCGTCGCTGCCGGCCTGCTTGCTGCCGGCCAGGCGGCCGCGCAGGTCGGCGAACAGCTTGTCCTTGGAGTCCTTGGCCAGGTTGGCGGCCTCCTGCAGGATCGCGGTGCTGCCGGCGTCGTTGATGACGAACTGGCGGGCCTCGCTGCAGGGTTTGAACAGCAGGTGGCCGCCGCCGGCACTCAGTTCGCCCTGCATGCGCGTGGTACCGATGTTCGGGTCGGCCGGTTTTTCGGCCAGCATCTGGCAACCGGCGAACAGCGGCAGCAGGGCAGTGAGCAGCAGGGTGGGGGTGAGGCGCATGGGGCGGGCTCCGCAAATCTTGCAAAAAGTGCGGGCCACGTTACTCAGACTTTGGGCCAACCTCAAGTGATGTCTGTCTTGTTGCGCTTGGCGGGTTTCGGCATGTGTCAGATGCAGCACCTGTTAATTCTGCCAGTAGACAGGTCTTGTCGTCAGCGTAAGCTCACTGTCAAGCAGCTGATCTTTTCTGAACGCTGGATAGCGACACTGCTTCTTGCTAATGCAGAATTAATTGTCGTGAACTCGCCAAGATCTTGAGTTTAAGATTTTCTTGGTGTTGAGTTGTTCGGGGTGAACTTGCTAAGTTTTGCCTCGTTATTATGAAGGTCCGGATAATTATTTTTGCCTCTGGTTGGGTGGTTTTGCCTATCACCGGTCCCCGGAAAATTAATCAGCGTCAATAAGAAGGGTCTGCAGAGTGATCTGCATAGCTACCTACAGAGTAGTGATATTCGGGTAGTAGTAAATGACAGGCTGCCACGCAGCTTAAATAAGAGGGCGGAGATATGAAAAAAGTAAACGGTGTTGAGTTGATCAGAGGTGGCAAGGGTATGGCCGCATGCCCATCCGGTACGCTGTGCCTTTATACTCATGCAGACTACAACCAAGGCGAAACGGATGGCGATATTCTCTCAATCGCCCCAGATATTCAACTGGATCAGGCCCAATTGAGAACTTATGGCTTTATCGTAGGCGGACGCTCTGGCGTATCTTGCGTGGTTAATAAAATGAATAAGGCCGGTGCGCTTGTGTCCGGCGCTGATATTAATGGCTACACATTGAACGTCGCTGCGGGGGCTTATTTTTCGGACTTGATGGGAGTGACGTATCCGGGAGGGGGCACATGGAACGATAAAACCCACTCTGTCGTGTCAGCGCCTGTGCAAGAAGTTATCCTGAAAATAAACCTTGAAAATGACATTCTACTGAGTGTTGGTGAGACTGTTGAAACAGACCTGGTAATCGTTAATGAGAGTTCCGTATCCGTAGAGCGTGCTACAGTCGAATTTGTCTCGAGTGTTCCTGCAACAGTTGAAGTCGGAGGCTTTGATACAAGCGTGAATATCCCTTCGCGCAATACGGCTACTGTGAGGGTTCCGTTAACGGGTCGCAAGGTGGGTAATGCACAATTAGCAGCCCGACTGCGAATGCCTGTAGGGTTGATTAACAACGGTGACGCTGAAAAAATAGCAAGCTCCAGTGTTTCTAAGCGGGCTGTTAATATCCGCATGTCGATGGCGCAACAGATGGAAATTACAGCCGGGGTCTCGCTTTATTATGCTCCCCTTGAAATCAAGAATGAAAGCGACGTAGAAATAGCGGGTGTTGTAATTGAATCGACTTCTGCAAATACTACTGTATTGACGGTTGGTGACTTTGAAAATGTTGTGACTCTTCCGCCCAATGGTTCGACGAGGGTGAATATTCCGGTGAGTGGCATCGGGGCGGGGAACGCTGTGTTGACAACAAAGCTCTCGCCTCCGGATGATCTGGTTAATAATGGAGACTCACAAAAGACGATGCTGGTAGTCGTTCACACTAGGCGGGATCTTCGCGTAGATCAGTCGCTCCTTGGTAAATGGAAGAAAGTTTGGGATAAGCCAGAGTTTATTTATAGTTATGATCTGACTCTCCACTCTGAATCTATTCGCGTATCGAGGTGGCGCCTGAGCTTTATTCTGCAGCAGGGGGCCGTGCTGGATCCAGACTGGCTGGAAACACAGAAAGACTGGCTCGAAGTGGATCAGGCGCTGCCGGGTTTTGTTGCGCTCGTCAATAAGGCAGGGCGCACCATTGAGCCGGGAACAGACTTGAAGCTTGCAGTTCAGGTGCTCTATCCCGGAGAGTCAAATTATTACAATGAACTTTACAGTCTTCATTTGAGGCAGTTGGAATAGGCGTTCAGTGAACAATATCGGTAGCGCAAAATAATGATCACTGAACTGCAAGGCGCTCTATACGTTTCAGTATAAATGCCGATTATCAAAAGGCGGTTATTTTCTGCGGCTTGGTAATTCGGCAAAGGCAACCTCGATGTTTACCGCGTTGCACGGTAAGCATCGAGGTTGCAAGCTTGATTCGAATCCAGTTCTCATCGCGCTTTGCAACGGGGGTCAGCCTCCCAGGTACGCGTCGCGCACCTTCGGATCGGTCAACAGCGCTTCGCCAGTTCCCTGCATCACCACCTTGCCGTTCTCCAGCACATAGGCGCGGTCGGCGATCTTCAGCGCCTGGTTGGCGTTCTGCTCTACCAGGAACACGGTCACGCCGTCGCGGCGCAGCTGTTCGATGATGTCGAAGATCTGCTGGATGATGATCGGCGCCAGGCCCAGCGACGGCTCGTCGAGCAGCAGCAGCTTGGGCTTGCTCATCAGGGCGCGGCCGATGGCGAGCATTTGCTGCTCGCCGCCGGACATGGTGCCGCCACGCTGGATGTAACGCTCCTTCAAGCGCGGGAACAGGTGCAGGACTTTGTCCAGCTGCTCCTGGTAGTCACCCTTGTCGGTGAAGAAACCGCCCATGGCCAGGTTTTCCTCGACGGTCAGGCGGGCGAACACGCGGCGGCCTTCCGGCACCACCGCGATGCTCTTGCGCATGATGTGCGAGGAGGGCTGGCCGACCAACTCCTCTCCCAGGTACTTGATGCTGCCGCTGTGGGCCTGGGGCGAGCCGCACAGGGTCATCAGCAGGGTCGACTTGCCGGCGCCGTTGGCGCCGATCAGGGTGACGATCTCGCCCTGGTTGATCTCGACGTTGACGCTGTGCAGCGCCTGGATCTTGCCGTAGAAGGTGGAAACGTTCTCGAACTTCAGCATTTACGCCTCCCCCAGGTAGGCCTTGATCACATCAGGGTTGCCGCGAATCTCTTCCGGCGTGCCATCGGCCAGGGGCGTGCCCTGGTTGATCACCACGATGTGGTCGGAAATGCTCATCACCAGTTTCATGTCGTGCTCGATCAGCAGCACGGTCACGTTGTGGGATTCGCGCAGGTAGCCGATGAGGGCCTTGAGGTCCTCGGTTTCCTTGGGGTTCAGGCCGGCGGCCGGTTCGTCGAGCATGATGATGCGCGGCTGGGTCATCATGCAGCGGGCGATTTCCAGCCGGCGTTGCTGGCCGTAGGCGAGGGTGCCGGCGGTACGGTTGGCGAACTCGGTCAGGTTGACCTTCTCCAGCCAGTACTGCGCGCGCTCCATGGCTTCCTTCTCGCTGCGGCGGAACGACGGGGTCTTGAACAGGCCGGCGAAGAAGTTGGTGTTGAGGTGGCGGTGCTGGGCGATCAGCAGGTTTTCCAGCGCGGTCATCTCCTTGAACAGGCGCACGTTCTGGAAGGTTCGCACCACGCCCTTGCGGGCGATCTGATGGCCGGCCAGGCCCTGGATGGGCTGGCCGTCGAGCAGGATGGTGCCGCCGCTGGGCTTGTAGAAGCCGGTGAGGCAGTTGAACACGGTGGTCTTGCCGGCGCCGTTGGGGCCGATCAGCGCGACTACCTGTTTCTCCTTGACGGTCAGGCCCACGCCGTTGACCGCCAACAAGCCGCCGAAGCGCATGCTCAGGCCGCTGACTTGCAGAATTTCGCGGCTCATCGACGCAGCTCCATGTGTGGACGTTGCATGGGCAGCAGGCCCTGCGGACGCCAGATCATCATCAACACCATCAGCGCACCGAACATCAGCATCCGGTATTCGCTGAACTCACGCATCATCTCTGGCAGCAGGATCATCACGATGGCCGCCAGAATCACGCCCAACTGCGAACCCATGCCGCCCAGCACGACGATGGCGAGGATGATCGCCGACTCGATGAAGGTGAACGATTCCGGTGTCACCAGCCCTTGGCGGGCGGCGAAGAAGCTGCCGGCAAAGCCTGCGAAGCATGCCCCCAGAGTGAACGCCGAAAGCTTGATCACGGTGGGGTTCAAGCCTAGCGCGCGGCAGGCGATCTCGTCTTCACGCAGCGCTTCCCAGGCACGGCCGATGGGCATGCGCAGCAGGCGGTTGATGACGAACAGCGCCAGCAGGGCCAGCAGCAGGGCCACCAGGTAGAGGAAGATCACCTTGTTGATCGAGTTGTATTCCAGCCCGAAGAACTCGTGGAAGGTCTGCATGCCCTCGGCGGCGCGGCGCTCGAAAGTGAGGCCGAAGAACGTCGGTTTTTCGATGTTGCTGATGCCGTTGGGGCCGCCGGTCCAGTCGGTGAGGTTACGCAGGAACAGGCGGATGATCTCGCCGAAACCCAGGGTCACGATGGCCAGGTAGTCACCGCGCAGGCGCAGCACCGGGAAGCCGAGCAAGAAGCCGAAGGTGGCAGCCATCAGCCCAGCGATCGGCAGGCACACCCAGAAGCTCCAGCCCAGGTAGTGCGAGAGCATCGCGTAGCTATAAGCACCGACCGCGTAGAAGCCGACGTAGCCCAGGTCGAGCAGGCCGGCCAGGCCCACCACGATGTTCAGGCCCAGGCCCAGCATCACGTAGATCAGGATCAGCGTGGCGATGTCGACGGCGCCGCGCGAGCCGAAGAACGGCCACACCAGGGCGACCACGATCAGGCCGAGGATGATCCAGCGCTGGGTCTTGGGCAGGGTGAGGAAGTTGCTCACCGCCGGCGATATCAGCTTGCGGTCGGAACGACGGCCCATCACCGCGCTCCACTGCTTGTCGAACAGCACGCGCAGGAACATCAGCACCGAGCACACGCTGATGATGGTCAGGTTGAACGAACCCTGGCTGTGTACCGCCAGGCTGATGCCGTCGATGCTGAGTTTCAGGCCCAGCACCGGGAAGGCCACGGCCCAGACCAGCAAGGCGCTGAAGAACGCCTGTTTGAGATTTCTGTTCATACTTTTTCAACCTCCGGACGGCCCAGGATGCCGGTCGGCCGGAACAGCAGGACGAGAACCAAAAGACCGAATGCCACCACGTCCTTGTACTGGTCGCCGAAGATGTCGGCGCCGAAGGCTTCGGACACACCCAGCACCAGCCCGCCGAGCATGGCGCCCGGGATGCTGCCGATGCCGCCCAGAACCGCCGCGGTGAAGGCTTTCAGGCCTACCAGGAAGCCGGCGTTGGGGTTGATCACCCCGTACTGCATGCTCAGCAACACGGCCGCCACGGCCGCCAGGGCGGCACCGATGACGAAGGTCAGGGCGATGATGTTGTTGGTGTTGATGCCCAGCAGGTTGGCCATCTTGATGTCCTCGGCGCAGGCGCGGCAGGCGCGGCCCAGGCGGGAACGGGAGATGAACAGGGTGAGGCAGGTCATGGCGATCAGCGTCACCACGAACACCAGGATCTGCATGTACGAGATCAGCACTTCCTCGGCGCCGCCGGGGCCGAACGAGAAGCTGCCGGGGATCAGGTTGGGGATCGACTTGTCTTTCGAGTCCTGCGAGAGCAGCACGGTGTTCTGCAGGAAGATCGACATGCCGATGGCCGAGATCAGCGGGATCAGCCGGTTGCTGTTGCGCAGCGGCCGGTAGGCGACCCGTTCGATGCTGTAGCCGTAGGCACTGGTGACGCAGATGGTGGCGACGAAGGCCACGGTCATCAGGATCGGTAGCGAATGGATACCCATCATGGCCAGGCCCGCGAGGGCGATGAAGGCCACGTAGCTGCCGATCATGTACACCTCGCCATGGGCGAAGTTGATCATGCCGATGATGCCGTACACCATCGTGTAGCCGATGGCGATCAAGGCATAGGTACTGCCGATGGTCAATCCGTTAACCAGTTGTTGTAGGAAATGGTAGATCTCAGGCATTACAGCGCTCCTAAAAACCTGATTTGCATTTCACTGGTGGGGGATGACCCCGGCCCATGTTCTCGTGGTCTTCGCCACGTGATCTTTTGCGGGCACTGCCAGGAAACCGCGGGTGACGGTTTTAAGATTTTCAGGTGGGCAGGCTCCCGGATCGCGGGAATCGGGCCCATAGAACCTCGTAAAACAAAGCCCACTGCTCGCACAGTGGGCTTCTCGGTCAGCTATTAGTCACGCAGTTACTGAGGGGAGACTTCGGTCTTCGGCTTGCCGAAGTGCCATTCGTAAACCACGAACTTGAAGTCTTTCAGGTCGCCTTTCTCGTCGTAGGACAGCTCGCCGGTCGGGGTCTTGAACTTGCCGGCGTGGATGGCGGCTGCCACCTTGTCGGTGTCTTCGGACTTGGCCGCTTCGATGCCCTTGGCGATCAGCTCAACAGCCGAGTAGGCCGGGAACACGAACGGGCCGCTTGGGTCTTTGCCGTCAGCCTTGATGGCGTCGACGATGGCCTTGTTCTCTGGGTCGGCGTCGAACGACTTCGGCAGGGTGACCAGCAGGCCTTCGGAGGCGCCCTGGGCGATCTGCGAGATGGAGTCGTTACCCACGCCTTCCGGGCCCATGAACTTGGCTTTCAGGCCCTTCTCTTGCGCCTGGCGCAGGATCAGGCCCAGCTCTGGGTGGTAGCCGCCGTAGTAGACGAAGTCGACATTGTTTTGCTTGAGCTTCTGGATGATCGAGGAGAAGTCCTTGTCACCGGCGTTCAGGCCTTCGAAGACGGCAACCTTGGTGCCTTTCTTCTCGAGGGTCTGCTTGACTGCGGTGGCGATGCCTTCACCGTACTGCTGCTTGTCGTGCAGTACTGCGACCACTTTCGGTTTGACGTGGTCGGCGATGTAGTTGCCGGCAGCCGGGCCCTGGGCGCTGTCCAGGCCGATGGTGCGGAAGATCAGTTTGTAGCCACGGGCGGTGATTTCCGGCGAGGTGGCGGCCGGGGTGATCATGATCACGCCTTCGTCTTCGTAGATGTCGGACGCAGGCTGGGTGGAGCTGGAGCACAGGTGGCCGATGACGAACTTGACGCCGTCGTTGACCACTTTGTTGGCGACGGCAACGGCCTGTTTAGGGTCGCAGGCGTCGTCGTATTCCTTGGCTTCGAGCATCTTGCCATCGACGCCGCCCTTGGCGTTGATGTCTTTGATGGCTTGCTTGGCGCCGATGAACTGCATGTCGCCGTACTGGGTGACCGGGCCGGTTTTAGGGCCGGCGATGCCGATCTTGATGGTGTCGGCGGCAAACGAATGGCTGGCAACCCCGGCCAGAACCATTGCGGCGAACAGCTTGGAAATCTTGATCATAGTGCTCCACTCATTCTGTTGTAATTCTTATAGTCCTGGCGGCCAGGGCTACAGACCGGGCGGGATTTGCGGCTGGCCACGCCTAACCGCAACCCCACCTTCCCCCGAGAATCGTGTCCCGGAACTGTACCGGTACAGTGTAGAGCGCTGCCCGAGCGCTTGAAAAGCGGGCGAAAAGCGTCTGGGCTCGGGGGTGTCGCGTGGTCGACATAAAGATACAGAAAAGCGCCATCGTTTTGCCTGCACCTTCGGCCCGGCCCCACAAGTTCGGGCCTGATCGACCAAATTACGTATTTGAAACCGGGTTTTTCTGCAAAAATGCCGGCCTTTTTGTTGGACGATCTTTGCGCAGGTAAACCCATGACTGATCAAGTAAGCACCCTCTATGCCAAATTGCTCGGCGAGACCGCCATCATCGAGTGGAAAGCCCTGGAGCGTTTCTGGGCCAAGGGTGACCTGATTTGGGTCGACCCCAGCCTCGACCTGATCGCCGTTGCCGAGGCAATGGCCGAGAATCGCAGCGAGATCTTCGCCAAGTGGCGCAGTGATGGCACTGTCGGGCCGCTCAGCGCCGAGCAGGCGCTCGACCTGCAAACCCGCGATCCAGAGATCTGGGCGGTGGTGGTTTCGCCGTTCATCGTGATCCAGGCGAAGAAAACGCAATAAGCCGGTTTTTTTTAGTGCGTGAAAATGCGCAGGCGCACCGCAATGGTGCGCATTGACGCTCACGTAAGGTGGAAGTTGGTAACAGTGGCGGGGCGATTCGGCGGGGCGGTAACAGTTTACGGAATGCGTAATGCATCGCGGGGCAAGCCCGCTCCCACGCCGGGCCGTATTACGACGTGGGAGCGGGCTTGCCCCGCGATATTTTCCGTGACCCCTGGAGGATTATCAGTAATCCACCCGCCCGGTATGGCTGTTCAACGAGATCACCCGGGTCTTGCCGATGCGGTGGCGGAAGATCTCGCGCAGGTACTTCACGGCTTTCTTCACGCATTCGCGCGACAGGCGGATGTCGTTGATCGAGACGAAGCGGCTCTTGTCGTTGATCAGCTCGCGGTACTTCTTCTCGTACATCGGCTTGATCGCGTACCAGTTGGTGTCGAGGATCTTCGCCGGGTTTTCGAACTCGTTGAGCAACTCGTCGATGCGGCCCTCGTCGAAGTGCTCGCTGGTGATGAATTCGAGGATCGCGTTGTCCATGGTGTCGTCGAAGCGGTACGCATTGCGCGCGAAGCAGCGCTTGATGAAGGCGACGATCAGGGTCAGGAAGTCGTCCGACAGGCACGGGCTCTTGGCGATCAGGGTGGTCAGCGACAGGTTGGCCGAGGCGCCGATCACCAGTGCGTAGCGCTTGAGCGTGGTGTTGGGGAACAGGCTGTTGAGGTGGGTCTTGAGCCGGTTCAGGTCCATGTACGACAGCTTGTAGTCCTTGGGCAAGGACACGATCGACACTACCGAGGAGCAGTTCTTGAAGAAGTGCAGATCGTGCAGGGCGGCGGCGTCGTAGCCCGAGGCCTGGTACTGCTCCAGTGCTGCGCGGTAGCGGCGCGACTCGATCGGCAGCAGGCTGATGCCCTCGATGGCCTGGGTCTGCTTGTTGAAGTGCGGCAGGTCGATGGAGCGGAAGAACAGGTCGTCGATGTCCAGGCGCGGCTGTTCGCGCTCGAACACCTTGAACTTGTCGGAGCCGGCCGGCGGCACTTCCGGGACCACGGACTCGGCGTAGGCGATGGCCACAGGGCCTGCCAGGCTCATGAACAGGTCGTTGGCGTCCAGGCGGATGGTTTCGCCGATGTCGATGCCGGCGCGGCGGAAGTAGTTCTGGTCGTAGTCGGTGGTCACCGCCTGGGCGGTGAGGATGTTGAAGATCTGCTGGGAGATGTACTGGTTGGCGTGCTTCTCCATGGC
Organism: Pseudomonas sp. NPDC089406; assembly: GCF_044900265.1. NCBI lineage: Bacteria > Pseudomonadati > Pseudomonadota > Gammaproteobacteria > Pseudomonadales > Pseudomonadaceae > Pseudomonas > Pseudomonas sp. NPDC089406. Next base: position 20,954 of record NZ_JBJDNC010000049.1, read on the forward strand.
GTTGACGTCGATGTTCTGGATCGTGCCGTCGTCGCTTTCTTCGGCGTAGCGCATGATGTCGTTGGAGATCAGCATCATCGCGTTCCATGGGCGAATACGGCCCATGACGCTGGCTTCGCTGCTGTCTTCGTTGTCGAAGTTGTACGAAAAATCCCATTCTTCCGACAGGTATTTGCACAGCAGGCGCCCGGCGTTGATGTGCAGCGCCTCGGACATTTCGCTGCGGTGGTCGGAGGCGTTGGGCAGCACGCAGATGCCGCTGGTGAAGATCGGCTCGAAGACGAACGAATGCCCGCTCTTGCCGTCGTTCTCGTCGGCAGGCTTGGTGTCGAAGGTCTTGTTCATGTACGAGTACTGCTGGGCCAGGCCGAACTCCGAGGCCATGCCCGAGCCGGTACCGCCGCCGGCACTGAAGATGTAGAAGTACAGGCGCGACTGGTTGGCCTTGATGCCGCAGGAGTCGATCAGATACGAGTGGATCAGCTTCCAGTCGGCGCTGGAAAAACGCTGGGTATCCTTGTTGAGGATGATCTTGGCCAGGTACTGGCCGAGGATCGGCGCGTTACCGGCACCGCCCGCGTGTACCTCGGACAGGTCCATGATCTTCATCTTGCTGTAGTCGCGCAAAAAGCCGCCGCGCTCGCCCTTGCGCGAGAAGCGGATGCGCCCGGCGATGTCCTTGTCCAGGTCGCCGAGCATCACCAACGGCTCGACCAGAAACACCGGCTTTGCGCCCTTGTTCTGCACCAGGCGCAGGTTCTGGCGGATCCAGCGCGCCGGGCTGTAGCCCCCTTCACCCTTGAAACGGTCTTCGTTGTTGAACTCGTTGAGGAAGAAGGTGCGGGCGTTGTACACCAGCTCCGCCACATCCAGGGCGATGTTCGAGCCGCAACGGCCCAGGCCGATCAGGCACACCGACGGGAACTGCTGCTCCAGGCGCAGCTGGTCTTCGTCCTCGACGTGCAGGTTCTGCGGGAACACCAGGTCGCGCAGGCCGTCGAGGTTGTCGAGGATGCGCTGGATGTCCTGCTCGGTGAAGTACAGGTACTGCGCCGGCTGCGTAACGCGAGGGGCCGGCAGGTCTCGAGCACCGCCTGCGGTCAGCGAGGTGGACGGGAGCGACGACTCGGGGACCGCATTGGCAGAAGTGTTCGTAGAGGTCATAGTGCGCCATTTGCCTGGGGGGTTGGGTTCCCCGACACATGCCATTTGGCCATCATTCGGGGGTTTCGCGACTGTACCAGCGCGGGTTTTCCTTGTGCGATCAGGGATTTCCCTATTCCCTTCGAGGTTTTTGCGGTGCACCGCACTGCATCGTCCAATTGTCACGCTTCTTTAATCTGCTTGGAGTCGCTCATGAGTAGTGCATTGCCTTCACTGGGGTTTGCCGGCATCGGCCTGATGGGGTTGCCGATGTGCCGGCGCCTGCTGGCGGCCGGCTACCCGCTGACGGTGTGGAACCGCAGCCCCGAGAAATGCGCCGAACTGGTGGCGGCCGGTGCGCGCCTGGCGCACAGCCCGGCGCAGCTGTGCCAGAGCGCCGACCTGGTGCTGCTGTGCCTGGCCGACACGGCGGTGGTGCGCGAGGTGGTGTTTGGCGAGCAGGGCATCGCGGCCGGTGGGCGCAGCGGCCAGTTGCTGGTGGACCTGTCCAGCCTGGAACCCGCCGCCACCCGCGAGATGGCGGCAGAGTTGGCGGCCCTTTGCGGCATGGCCTGGCTGGATGCGCCGGTGTCTGGCGGCACCCCGGGCGCCGAGGCGGGCACCCTGGCGATCATGGTCGGCGGCGAGGCGGATGACCTGGAGCGGGCGCGCCCGGTGCTGCTGACCCTGGGCCAGCGGGTGACGCACATGGGCGGCGTGGGGGCCGGCCAGGTGACCAAGGCCTGCAACCAGATGATCGTTGCCTGCAACGCGCTGGTGATTGCCGAGGTGGTGGCGCTGGCCGAGCAGTCAGGGGTGGACGCCCGGTTGATCGCCGAGGCGCTGGCCGGTGGCTTTGCCGACTCCAAACCGCTGCAGATCCTGGCCCCGCAAATGGCCGAAAGCCGTTTTGAACCGGTGAAATGGCATGTGCGCACCTTGCTCAAGGACCTCGACGGCGCGGTCAAGCTGTCCCGCGAACAGGGCGTGGCAACGCCGGTCAGTGGCCTCGCGGCGCAGCTGATGCGCCTGCATGGTAGCCAGGGCTATCTGGAAAAAGATCCGGCGACCCTGGTTGAGCTGTATCGCAACCAGCCATGAGCGCGCCATGCGGGTGGTTCAGGCGCTCCAGTACCGGGCGCAGCCCGCTGGCCGGCACTGGCCGGCTGAGCAGGTAACCCTGCAGGTAGTCGCAACCCTGGGCGGCCAGAAAAGCCTGTTGTTCGGCGGTTTCGACGCCTTCGGTGACCACTTTGAGGTGCAGGGTGTGGGCCATGATGATGATCGCCTGGACGATCTCGCAGTCCTTCTGGTTGCCCGGCACCTCGAGCACGAACGAGCGGTCGATCTTCAGCACGTCCAGCGGCAGGCGCTTGAGGTAGGCCAGTGATGAGTAGCCGGTGCCGAAATCGTCGATCGACAGCGCCACGCCCTGGGCACGAATGCGTTTGAGCAGGTTGATGGTGTGGTGGATGTCCCCCATCAGGGCATTCTCTGTTACCTCCAGCTCCAGCTGGCGGGCTTCGATGCCGGCCTGGAACAGCGCCAGCTCCACCTCGGTGGCCAGTTCTTCACGGCCCAGGGTCAGCGCCGAGCAGTTCACCGTCACCTTGATATCGCCATAGCCATACTGGTTGAGCTGGGCCAGGTCGGCGCAGGCGCGGCGCAGCACCCACAGGTCGAGTTCGGCGATCAGGCCGTTGGCCTCGGCGATGCCGATGAAGCGGTCCGGCCCGAGCAGGCCATGCTGCGGGTGCTGCCAGCGCACCAGCGCTTCGAGCTTGGCCACCTTGGCGCTGCGCAGATCAAAAATCGGCTGGTAGTGCACGCACAGGCCGCGCTCCTCGAACAGCGCCTCGCGCAGTTCTTCTTCCAACTGCAGCTCCAGGGTGGCGCGGGCCTTCAGGCCGTTGTCGAAGAAGTTCAGGCTGTTGCGCCCGCAGGCCTTGGACTGGTACAGCGCCAGGTCGGCGTTTTTCAGCAGCTCTTCGGCGCTGAGGCCGTCATCGGGGAATACGCTGACGCCGATACTGGTGGTCATCACCAGGCGCCGCCCGCCCAGGTCGATGGGCTCCTTCATGCGCAGCATGATGCGCTGGGCCAGGTGGCGGGCTTCTTCGCGGTTGTGCAGCGGGGTGACGATGCAGAACTCGTCGCCGCCAAAGCGCGCCACCAGGTCGTTGCTGCGGGTGGCGGCCTTGATATGGCTGGCGATCACCTTCAGCAGGTCGTCGCCGGCGGCATGCCCGAGGCTGTCGTTGATGCGCTTGAAATGGTCGATGTCGAGGAACATCACCGCCAGGCGGCCTTCGCTGGCGGTGTGCTCGGCCAGGCGCTCGGCGAACACCTGGTTGAAGCCGCGGCGGTTGACCAGGCTGGTGAGGGCGTCGTAGTGGGCGGCCTGTTGCAGCGAGGCGCGGGCCTGGTCGAGCTGGCTGAGCAGCACGTTGACCCGGCGCAGGTCGTGTTCTTTGCTTTGCAGTTTTTTATCGGCCAGGGCGGCGCTGATGCTGCTGCCGCTGATCAGCAAGGTGATGAAGGCGATGGTCACCGCCAGTTGCGCGGCGTTGTCGATGCTGGGCAGGTGCAGCGGCTTGGCTTCGGGCAGCACCAGGGTCATGGCGGCCATGCCGGTGAAGTGGGTGAGCACGATGCCGGCGCCCATCAGCAGGCAGGCGCCGTGCTTCATGGCCAGGTGCAGGGTGCCGCTGCCGTTGCGAAAGTGCCGGGCCATCAGCAGCGCCACCAGGCTGCTGGCCACGGCCAGGCCCACCGAGGCCAGCAGCAGGCCGGTCTGGTAGTACTGGCGGGCGCCGGTTTGCAGGGCGGCCATGCCGGTGTAGTGCATGGCGCTGATGCCCAGGCCGATGAACAGCGCCGTTTGCAGGTAATGGCGCAGGCGCATTTCGTTGCGGTTGAGGCTGTTCATGGCCAGCCACGCCGCCAGCAGGGCAATCAGCAGCGACAGGGCGGTGAGGGTGGCGTCGTAGTGCACCTCGAGCGGAGCCTGAAACGCCAGCATGCTGATGAAGTGCATGGCCCAGATGCCACCGGCCAGGCAGCAGGCGCCGAGTATCCGCCATTGGCGGCGGGCCAGGCGGTTTTCGCAGTGGCTTTGGCGTTCGGCCATGTCGAGGGTGGCGAAGCAGCCAGCGCAGGCCACGGCATAGGCCAGCAGCACCAGCAGGGGGTTGTGTCGGCAGTCGAGGATGATTTGCCCGTTCGCCGGCAGGTCGGCGAAAAATTGCAGTCCCAGCCATTCCATTGCAGGTCTCTATCGTCGAGTTTGCACTCGTCCCCGAAAAGCGCGGCTGGAGACAGTTCCTGCTCGAGTATAGGAAAAGGTGTTTAAACCTTCCTGATTAATGGCACTTTGATTTCTATCGTTTGGATATGAGGGTGATAGCGGAGGGATCTAACTGGGTGTTGCGAGGAGGGGGTGTATCACTCTGCCGACGCCATCGCGGGCAAGCCCGCTCCTACAGGCAGCGCGTTTGCTTCAGGCTTTGCGTCAACTTGCCGGCGATTGCCGTGCCGAGGCCATCGCGGGCAGCGCGTTTGTTTCAGGCTTCGCAGCACCCTGTAGGAGCCGGCTTGCCGGCGATGGGGCCTTGGCAGGCAATTGCGATTGCCGTGCCGACGCTATCGCGGGCAAGCCCGCTCCTACAGGGGTATGCCAGGTTTAGCCGGCTACCAGCACGCGGATTGCCTCGAGCCGCAACGCCGCTTTGTTCAGTGCTGCCAAGCCATCTTCACGCTGCTTGCGCACCGCATCGACTTCGCTGTCACGCACGCTCGGGTTGACCGCCTTGAGCGCGGTCAGGCGCGCCAGCTCTTCGTCGGCCTCGGCGGCCAGGCGCTGCTGGGCCTCGGCCACGCGGGCCTCGTGGGCCGGCAGGATCTTCGCTTCGCCGGCGCTGATGCGCTGGGCGAGCACGTCGCGCTGGGCCTGGATGAACTTGTTGGCGCTGGCCTTGGGCACGCTTTCGAGCTGGTCGTTGAGGGTTTCGAAGGCGACCCGCGGGCCCAGGTCGTTGCCGTTGGCGTCCAGCAGGCAGCGCAGCGCTGCCGGCGGCAGGTAGCGGCCCAGCTGCAGGCTGCGCGGCGCGACCACTTCGCTGACGTACAGCAGCTCCAGCAGCACGGTGCCGGGCTTGAGCGCCTTGTTCTTGATCAGCGCCACGGCGGTGTTGCCCATCGAGCCGGACAGCACCAGGTCCATGCCGCCCTGCACCATGGGGTGTTCCCAGGTGAGGAACTGCATGTCCTCGCGCGAAAGCGCCTGGGCGCGGTCGTAGGTGATGGTCACGCCTTCGTCGTCGCCCAGCGGGAAGCTGGCGTCGAGCATCTTCTCGCTCGGCTTGAGCACCAGGGCGTTTTCGGAATGGTCCTCGCTGTCGATGCCGAAGGCGTCGAACAGGGTTTCCATATAGATGGGCAGGGCAAACTGGTCGTCCTGTTCCAGGATGGCTTCGACCAGCGCCTGGCCTTCACCGGCACCGCCGGAGTTGAGCTCCAGCAAGCGGTCACGGCCGCTGTGCAGTTCGGCTTCGAGGCGCTCGCGCTCGCCGCGGGCATCAGCCACCAGCGTGCTCCAGGCCTTGTCGTCGTCTTCGGCCAGCAGCGGCAGCAGGCGTGGGCCGAACTGATGCTGCAGGGCGTTGCCGGTGGGGCAGGTGTTGAGGAAAGCGTTGAGGCCTTCGTGGTACCACTGGAACAGGCGCTCTTGCGGGCTGTTCTGCAGGTACGGGATGTGCAGCTGGATGGTGTGCTGCTGGCCGATTCGGTCGAGGCGGCCGATGCGCTGTTCGAGCAGGTCGGGGTGGGCCGGCAGGTCGAACATCACCAGGTGGTGGGCGAACTGGAAGTTGCGGCCTTCACTGCCGATTTCCGAGCAGATCAGCACCTGGGCGCCGAATTCTTCGTCAGCGAAGTAGGCGGCGGCGCGGTCGCGCTCGAGGATGCTCATGCCTTCGTGGAAGGTCGTGGCAGGGATGCCGGAGCGCACGCGCAGGGCGTCTTCGAGGTCCATGGCGGTTTCGGCGTGGGCGCAGATCACCAGCACCTTGGTGCGCTTGAGCATCTTCAGGGTGTCGATCAGCCAGTCGACCCGCGGGTCAAAGCGCCACCAGCGCTCGTCATCGCTGGTTTCGCCCTGGGCCTGGAAGGCCACTTCCGGGTACAGCTCGGCGCGCTCGCCGGCCGGCAGCGCGGCATATTGCTCGGGGTTGGCCAGCGGGTAGGGGTGCAGCTGGCGCTCGGGGAAGCCCTGGATGGCTGCGCGGGTGTTGCGGAACAACACGCGGCCGGTGCCGTGGCGGTCGAGCAGTTCGCGGATCAGCCGCGCGCTGGCCTGGGTGTCGCCATCGCTGACTGCGGCCAGCAGCGCTTCGCCTTCGGCACCCAGGAAACCCTGGATGGTGGCGTGGGCTTTGGGCGACAGGCGGCCTTCGTCGAGCAACTCCTGCACGGCTTCGGCCACCGGGCGGTAGTTCTCGCTTTCGGCGCGGAACGCGGCCAGGTCGTGGAAGCGGTTGGGGTCGAGCAGGCGCAGGCGGGCGAAGTGGCTGTCCTGGCCGAGCTGTTCAGGGGTGGCGGTGAGCAGCAGCACACCGGCGATGACCTGGGCCAGTTGCTCGACCAGCGCGTACTCGGCGCTGGCCTGTTCTTCGTGCCAGACCAGGTGGTGGGCTTCGTCGACCACCAGCAGGTCCCAGCCGGCGGCGAACAGCGCGTCCTGGGCCTTTTCGTCGTCCACCAGCCATTCCAGGGCCACCAGGGCCAGTTGGGCGTCTTCGAACGGGTTGCTGGCATCGCTTTCGATGAAGCGTTCGGCGTCGAACAGCGCCACCTGCAGGTTGAAGCGCCGGCGCATTTCTACCAGCCACTGGTGCTGCAGGTTCTCCGGCACCAGGATCAGTACGCGGCTGGCGCGGCCCGAGAGCAGCTGGCGGTGGATCACAAGGCCCGCTTCGATGGTCTTGCCCAGGCCCACTTCGTCGGCCAGCAGTACGCGCGGGGCGATACGGTCGGCCACTTCACGGGCAATGTGCAACTGGTGGGCGATGGGTTGTGCGCGCACGCCGCCCAGGCCCCACAAGGTGGAGAGCATCTGCTTGCTGGTGTGTTGCAGGGTGTTGTAGCGCAGCGAGAACCACGACAGCGGGTCGATCTGCCCGGCGAACAGGCGGTCGCTGGCCAGGCGGAACTGGATGAAGTTGGACAGCTGCGTCTCGGGCAGGGTGCGCGGCACGTTCTGCGCGTCGATGCCGTGGTAGACCAGCAGGCCGTCGGCGTCGTCGACTTCGCGCACGGTCAGCTTCCAGCCCTCGAAGTGAGTGATCTGGTCGCCCGGCGAGAAGCGCACGCGGGTCAGCGGCGCGTTGCGTAGCGAGTACTGGCGGGTGTCGCCTGTGGCCGGGTAGAGCACGGTCAACAGGCGGCCATCCTGCGCCAGGATGGTCCCAAGACCGAGCTCGGCTTCGCTGTCGCTGATCCAGCGTTGCCCCGGTTGATACTGCTGCGCCATACTGCCAAAACTCCCGCGGTGAAAAAGCCGGCTATGTTAACGGATCGGCTTCGCCAGACCAATGAATCAAAGAGTCTAGCGTGTTCATCGCCTAATACCGTGCCGTCGCGAGGGCCCTGCACCAACATGTTTGCCAAGCATCGCTGGTTGAACGTATTCATGGGGCTGGGCAGCCTGGCGCTGCTGGCCGGTTGCGAACAGAAAACCTTCGAGGTGCTGGCGCCGATCCCGGTGGAGCAACTGGAAGTACTGGGCGTGCAGACGCCGCTCAAGAGTGTGCACTTTCACGACCGCGAGGGTGAAGGGCTGCTGGTGCTGAGCCGGGTCGACGGCCAGGCGACAGACCCGGACACCGAAGAAGAAGTCGACAAGGTGGTGCTCAAGGCCACCTTGTACGGGCGCAGTGCGTCGGCCGATGCGTTCAAGCCGCGTTGGCAGATCGAACAGGAAACCACCTGCGCCGGCCTGGACCTGGATGTCGACTTCTATACCGACGTCAGTGATGTCAGCGACCTGAACAAGGATGGCATCGGCGAAGTGACCGTGGCCAGCCACGCGTTCTGCGGTGGCGGCATCGACCCCCACGACATTGCCATCGAGCTGCGTGAAGGGCAGGCGGTGTACAGCGTCACCGGCCAGTCGCTGATCAGCCCGGCGGGCGAGGAACCCTTCGGTGGCGAGCGCGAGGACAGCGCTTCGCTGAAAAGCGCCCCGCAGGTGATTCGCGAGCACATGGATGCGGTTTGGCAGAAGGTCTACAAGCGGCCGTGGAGCGACAGCTCGGCGCCGGCTGACGACGGGCCTGACGACGATGGCGAGTAAATGTTGTCCCTAGTGTCCTGTCTCGGAAATAAGCTGTTCACTTTTGGCGGCGTCTTGGGCGCCCGGCCTGCGTTGCCACTCCTCGCCATAGCCCTGCTATGACTCGTCGCGGCGCCTTGGCCGAACACCCAAGCCACTCGCCAAAAGAGAACGTATTTCCGAGACAGGACACTAGCGGCATGGGCGTGGTTGTGACGCGCCGCACACCTTCATCCGCAGGTATTCAAGGCGGCTGAGCAACGGCCGATAGAATGGCCATAGGAGAACCCCATGCTGCCGCCGATCATCCCCCTCAGCGCCGCCCCCGTGACGACGCAACAAGACCCGGTCAAGCCGACCCCGAACATTCCGGCGGTGGCCCCGGCGCAGCCGTCCTCCAGCGAAAGCACCATCGACCTCAAGCACCAGCGCGACCCTGACGAGCAGCTTTACCTGCTGCACGAGGAGCAGCGGCGCAAGCAGCAGCAACGCAAGCAGCGCGAAGATGACGAACACCGCTTCGAGGCGCTGCCGGGCGATGAACTGAACGCCGACAACACCGTGCCGGTAGCCCCTCTGGGTGAGAGCACCCGCCAGGGCCTGTTGGTGGATATCGAAGTCTGACTGGTCAGCGCGGGCATCTGCCTTCATTATTGGGCTTCTGCTGTCCGTAGAGCCTGCCATGAGCCAAGACAACCTGATCGACTTCGGCGCCGAGCGCGCCAAACGTATCCACGACCTCAACGACAAGCGCCTGGACGACATGCGCAAGGCCTTCGAGCAGGCCATGCCGTTGGCTTCGGGCAAAAAGAAGAAGCCCAAGGGCAAGCCGAAGAAGCGCTGAACCTTGATGCAGGTCAAGCCTGCACCCGCCTCGCGTGCCCGGCCCCGGGCAGCATTGACGCCGATCAATTCCCCACCGCCCGCCATTGGTTACCTTGCTCCCATCGGATCACGGCACACCAAAGGAGGGGCCGACATGTTCTTCGACAACGTGGTTATCGCCGGTGTGGTAACGGTCGGGTTGATGTTGGCGTTCTTCGCCGGTCTGGGGATTTTCATCTGGAAGGATTCGAACAAGCGCAAGCAGCGCTGATCCTTCCCGATTCACGAGCACGCAAGGCATTTAGGGCGACTTCGGTCGCCCATTTTTTTGTCTGGATTTTTGCGGGCCTAATGCAGGCGCCACCAGCGCTGGCCTTTTTCCCTGTAGGAGCTGGCTTGCCAGCGATGAGGCCAGGCCTGCAAGCGCATTGCTCCTGCACCGGCCCTATCGCCGGCAAGCCGGCTCCTACACGGCGCGCTTTTGATTAAACAAGATGATTAGCTAGCTAATTATTCGTCTGCGCCTTATTCTTGCCGCAGTTGTCTATCTTTCTATCTGTAGACCCACCACCGGCAAGGTCCGATTCGTGCCCATCACCCTCCAGGCCCTGTTCGCACCCAGCAGCCTCGCCCTCAAGTTTGCTGCCAAGACCCTGCTCGGCGGCGGCCTGGCGTTGTGGCTGGCGATGCGCTGGGGGTTGGAGCAGCCGTCGTGGGCGTTGATGACCGCGTTCATCGTTGCCCAGCCGTTGTCGGGCATGGTGGTGCAAAAGGGCCTGGCACGGCTGGCCGGTACCGTGGTCGGGACCTTCATGTCGGTGGTGTTCATCGGCCTGTTCGCCCAGACGCCCTGGCTGTTCTTGCTGACCCTGGCGTTGTGGCTGGCGCTGTGCACCGCAGCCTCCACTCAACTGCGCAGCGCCTGGGCCTATGCTTTCGTGCTGGCCGGCTACACCGCGGCGATCATCGCCTTGCCGGCGATCAATACGCCGCTGCAGGTGTTCGACCAGGCGGTGGCGCGTTGCACCGAAATTTGCTTAGGGATCTGCTGCGCCACGGCCGTCAGTGCCCTGGTGTGGCCGCTGCGGGTCGAACAGCAGCTTGCAGGCCAGGCCCGCCAGGCCTGGAGCAACGGCTTGCAGGCGGCCAGCGCCATGCTTGGCGGTGAAGACGATGCGCGCAAAGGGCTGTTGCAGACCTTGGGCGGCATTGTCGCCATCGACGCCCAGCGTGAACATGCCTGGTTCGAAGGCAGCCGCGGCCGGCAGCGGGCCCGTGCGATCAATGGCCTGAGCCAGAAGCTGATGGTGCTATTGCGCATTTCGCGCTCGGTACGCCGCCAGTGGCGCCAGCTCGATGAAGCCGAAAGCGCGCAGATGGCGCCTTGGCTCGACGAGGTGCGCGGGCAACTGGCCGCGCCCGATCAGCCGACCCTGCTGGTGCTGCGCCAGCGCATCTGGGATGCGGCCCACGACGAGCACATCAGCCCTGCCGAGCACTACTGCCTGGCGCGCATGGCCCTGCTGCTGGACTTTGCCATGGCGGCCACCCAGGCGCTGGACGATGTGGAGCAGGGCCGGGCGCCGAAGCAGGCGGTGCAGAGCCTGGCGGCTCACCGTGACCTGTCGCTGGCGCTGCTGTTCGGTTCGCGCAGTGCCCTGGCTTTTTTGACCATGAGCAGCTTCTGGCTGGCCACCGCCTGGCCGTCGGCACCGGGCGGGCTGGTGCTCACCTGCGTGGTCTGCAGCTTGTTCGCCAGCCGTGAGAACGGCGCGCAAATTGGCCTGAGCTTCCTGCGTGGCATTCTGCTGGCGGTGCCGGTGGCGTTTTTCGTCGGGCAAATTCTGCTGCCGCAGTGGAGCAGCTTCGCCATGCTCTGTTTAGGGATGGGCGTGCCGCTGTTCTTTGGCGCCCTGGGCATGGCCCACCCGCGTACCGGGGCCACGGCCACCTCCTACTGCCTGCATTTCATCGTGCTGGTGGCGCCGCTCAATGCCATGCAGTTCAACGTTGCCACGATGCTCAACAGTGCACTTGCCATGCTGATCGGCGTGGGGGCTGCGGTGATGGCGTTCCGCTTGCTGGTGCTGCGCCACCCGGCCTGGCTCGGCCGGCGCCTGCGCGCGGCGACCCAGGGCGACCTGGTGCGCCTGACCCGTCGCGACCTGCGCGGCGCCGACAGCTGGTTTGGCGGGCGCATGGCCGACCGCCTGATGCAGCTGGCGCGCCACGCCAGCGAGTTACCCGAAGCCGAGCGCCAGCGTTGGGACGATGGCCTGCACGGCCTGGATATCGGCGACGAACTGGTGCACCTGCGCATGTGCCTGGCGGTGGCCCAGGCGCCACTGGGCGGTGCCGAGCGCCAGTACCTGCAACAGCTGGAGGCGGTGCTGGCCAGTGGCCCGGCGCCGGGGCGCGGCCAGCGCCTGGATGCGGCCAGCGAGCAATTCATCGAAGCGCTGCGCCAGCAGCCGGCCAGCGACCCGCTGCGCCTGGCCATCGGCGCGGTGCTGCAGTTGCGCAAGAGCTGGGGTAAATGGTGCCGCTGGCAGGAGGAAACCCATGGGGTTGCGTGAATGGGCGCTGGGCGGCGTGCTGCTCAGCCCGTTTCTGATCTATGTGTTGATGGCGCTGGTGCTCACCGGCGTGTTGCGCGTGCTGGTGCAGGCCACCCCCCTGGGGCGCTGGATCTGGCACGAAGCCTTGTTCGATGCGGCGTTGTTCGTTTGTGTCCTGTACCTGGTGGTGCGTCTGCTGGGACCTTTGTGAGGAGTAAGTCCATGCGTACAGCCGTACGTGCCCTGGTCACCCTGTGTGTGGTGATGGTTGCGCTGTTTGCCGGTTATCAGCTTTGGCAGTACTACATGCTCACGCCCTGGACCCGGGATGCCCGGGTGCGTGCTGACGTGGTGGTGATCGCCCCGGATGTGTCCGGCTGGGTGAGTGGCTTGAAGGTACATGACAACCAGCAGGTCCAGGCGGGTGACCTGCTGATGACCATCGACCGCGAGCGCTTCCAGGCGGCCTTTGACCAGGCCACTGCGGTGGTCGAGACCCGCGCCCAGCAGCTGCGCCTGCGCGAGCGCGAGGCGGCGCGGCGCACGGCTCTGGGGCCGGAGGCGATCAGCGCCGAGCTGCGCGAGAACGCGCAGATCAACGCCGCTGTAGCCCGGGGCGAGCTGCACGAGGCCGAGGCGCAGCTGAAGGTGGCGAAGATCAACCTGGCCCGCAGCGAAGTGCGTGCACCGCGTAGCGGGCATATTACCAACCTGCGCCTGGCCGAGGGCAACTACGTCAATGCCGGGCAGTCGGTGATGGCGCTAGTGGATGACGCCACCTTTTATATCCAGGCTTATTTCGAGGAGACCAAGCTGCCGCGCATTCGCGTGGGCGATTCGGTCAAGGTGTGGCTGATGGGGGCGGGGGAGTCGATGCAGGGGCAGGTGGAGAGCATCAGCCGTGGCATCACCGACCGTAACTCCACCCCGGACGGGCAGTTGCTGCCCGAGGTGGAGCCGACCTTCAACTGGGTGCGGCTGGCGCAGCGTATTCCGGTGCGGATTCGCCTGGAGCAGATACCTGAAGGGATGAATCTGAGCGCCGGGATGACCGCCAGCGTGCAGGTGCATGAAGATCAGTGAGCTTTAGAGGCCATCGCGGGGCCCCGAACCGCGCCTTCCACGCCGGCCTCATCGCCGGCAAGCCGGCTCCTACAGGTATTGCACAGGTTTGAAGGCTATGCGGTCCCTGTAGGAGCGGGCTTGCCCGCGATAGGCCTCACTTGGCCTTCAAAGGAACATGCCCCCCGAAACCTCCAGGCGCTGCCCGGTGATCCAGCCATTGCCATCCTCCAGCAGCAGCGCAATCGCCGCGCCGATGTCATCCGGCAGGCCAACCCGCCCGAGCGCGGTATTGCCGGCGATGAAGTCGTTCACTTGCTGGTTGTCACGCACCACGCCGCCACCGAAATCGGTCTCGATCGCCCCCGGCGCCAGGATGTTCACCCGGATGCCCCGCGCCCCCAGTTCCTTGGCCTGGTAGCGGGTCAGTACCTCCATGGCCCCTTTCATCGCTGCATAGGCGGCGTAGCCGGGCAGGGCGAAGCGGGTCAGTCCGGTGGAAATGTTGACGATGCGCCCGCCGTCGTTCAGCAGCGCCAGCAAGTGCTGGGTGAGGAAGAACGGGCCCTTGAGCTGGATGTTCAGCAACTGGTCGAACTGTGCTTCGGTGGTTTCGCTGAACGGCACGTTCAGGCCGATGCCGGCGTTGTTTACCAGAAAATCCAGCTTGTCGGTGCCGAAGCGCTGTTTGAGGGTGTCGGCCAGTTGCCCGGCAAAGGCGGCGAAGCTGGCGCTGTTGCTGACGTCCAGTTGCAGCATGGCGGCGCGTACGCCGGCCTGTTCCAGCGTGCTGACCACGCTTTGCGCTTCGTCGGCCTTGCTGTGGTAGGTGCCGATGATGTCGATGCCACGGGCGGCCAGGTGCTCGGCGGCGTTGCGGCCCAGGCCGCGGCTGGCGCCGGTGATCAGGGCGATTTTGCGGGTCATGTCGGTTACCTCGATGGGTGGAGAGTGACGACAGGTTATTGGTCGGTCAGGGGCTGTTAAATCCCGTGAAACCGGAAATACTGTTCGTTTAATCCAGACAATTGGCGGCTGCGGATGAACAAGCTCGAACTGCTGCGCACCTTCGTGCGGGTGAGCGAACTGAACAGTTTCACCCTGGCCGGCGAGAGCCTGGGATTGCCGCGCTCGACCGTTTCCGAGCAGGTGCGCGCGCTTGAGGGGCTGCTGGGCACGCGCTTGCTCAACCGAACCACCCGTCGGGTGCAGGCCACCCAGGATGGCGCGCTGTTGTACGAGCGTAGCAAGGACCTGCTGTCGGGGATGGACGAGATCGAAGGGTTGTTTCGCGCCGACGATGCCGAGCTGGCCGGCACCTTGCGCATCGACCTGCCGACCATGATGGCGCGGCGGGTGATCGTGCCGGCTTTGCCGGCCTTTCTTGAGCGCTTCCCGCGGTTGGAGGTGGAGATCAGTTGCACCGATCGGCAGGTCGACCTGCTGCGCGAGGGCTTCGACTGCGTGATGCGCATCGGTGCGTTGAGCGACCTGGATGTGGTGGCCCGACCGGTGGGGCAGTTGAGCATGCGCAACTGTGCAAGCCCCGCATACCTTGAGCGTCATGGTGTGCCGGGTTGCCTTGAGGACTTGGCCGGGCACCGGCTGGTGCATTACGTACGCAACCTTGGCGCGCGCAGCCAGGGGTTCGAGTACGAGCAGGAGGGCGAGCTGCGCTTTCAGGCCATGGGCGGCGTGGTCACGGTGAACAACGCCGAGGCGTATTCCGCCGCATGCCTGGCGGGGTTGGGCATCATCCAGGTGCCGGCGGTGGGGGTGGATGAGCACTTGCGGCGGGGCGAAATGGTGACGGTGCTGGAACCCTGGCAGGCCCGGGCCATGCCGGTGTCGTTGCTGTATGCCCGGCAGCGGCATGTGCCACGGCGGGTGCAGGCGTTCATGAACTGGTTGGCGGGGGTGCTGGCGTCGCAGGTGGATGCGCCAATGGGATGAGCGGGTAGGTCGTCGGGCCTTTGGGCTGGGAACCGACAGCGTGGGAGCGGGCTTGCCCCGCGATGGTGATGTTGAATTTGATATCGCAATCGCGGGCAAGCCCGCTCCTACAAAATCGAGGTCAGTCTTGGAACCGCTGCTTGCCGACCAACGCCCCGCGGCGTTAGGCTGCCCCTTGCGCGTTGCCCGTCAGAGGCGGCCGCTTCCCGCCCGGCGTGCGTCACTTCCGATTTTTTTGCGAGGTAACGCCATGGCCATCACGTCCCAGGACATCTGCAACGCCGCCGACCAGCTCAATGGTTTTGTCGGTTACCACGGCAAGCGCGGCACCCATATCGTGCGCTTTTCCGAAGACTCGTTCGGCATGGATGTGGCCGACGACAGCATCACCCCGTGCAGCGAATTCGTCTGGCGCGCCGATGGCGAGCAGCGCATGGCGCTGTGCCGTGAGCGCCTGGCACTGCTGTTTGGCCAGCATGTGGACGACCGGCTGAATATCGGCGAGCCCCTGCGGCTGTATCTCAAACGCACCGATCTGCCGGAAATCGTCGCTGAACGTACCGTGCGCTAGGCGCATCAAGAAGCATCGTGGCGCTGCCCGCTGTCGGCCAGCAGCGCCTCGAAGCCTTCGCGGTCCACCGGCCTGCTCAGGTAAAAGCCTTGTACTTCGTGGCAGCGCTCCTTGCCCAGTGCGCGCAGTTGCTGCTCGGTCTCGACGCCCTCGGCGGTCACGGTCAGGCCCATGGCCTTGCCCAGGTTGATGATCGCCTGCACCACGGCGCGGTCGTTGCCGCTCTGGTTGGTCAGCCCGGCAATGAAGTGTTTGTCGATCTTGATGCTGTCGAACGGGTAGGTGCGCAGGTAGCCCAATGACGAATAGCCGGTGCCGAAGTCGTCCATGTTCAGGCGTACCCCCAGCTCCTTCAGCGCGAGCATGGTGCCCAGGGCGCCTTCTATGTCGTTGAGCATGACGTTTTCGGTGATTTCCAGCTCCAGGCGCTGGGCCGGGAAGCCGGTTTCCAGCAGCACCTCGCGTACATCGGCCACCACATCGCTGCGCAAGAACTGCGCGGGTGACAGGTTGACCGACACCAGCAGGTGCTCAGGCCACTGCCGCGCGGTGCGGCAGGCCTCCAGCAGCACCCAGCGGCCGAGGGCGACGATCAGGTCGCTCTGTTCGGCGAGCGGTATGAAGGTGTCCGGCCCCAGCAGGCCCTCTTGCGGGTGTTGCCAGCGCAGCAGCGCTTCGACCGACACGATGTGCAAATCGTCGAGGCGGTAGCGGGGTTGGTAGTGCAGCACGAACTCCTGCTGCTTGACCGCCCGGCGCAGGTCGTTCTCCAGCTGCCGGCGGTACTGGATCTGCTGGCTCATTTCAGGGGAGAAGTAGCGCCAGGTGTGCTTGCCGTCGGCCTTGGCCTGGTACAGGGCGATGTCGGCGCAGCGGATCAGCTCGCCGGCGTCGAAACCCTGGGCACGGCTCTGGGCGATGCCGAGGCTGGCGCCGATGTGCAGCTGGTGCTCCTCGAACAGGATGGGTTGCTGCAGCAGGTCGATCAGGCGCGCGCAGAAGCGGTCGATTTCGCTGCGGTTGTCCAACCCTTGCAGCACCAGCACGAACTCGTCGCCGCCCAGGCGTGCCACCAGGTCGCCGTCGCGGGTGCTGTCGCGCAGGCGCGTGGCAACCTCCTGCAACACAGCGTCGCCGGCGGCGTGGCCGAGTGAGTCGTTGATCGGCTTGAAACTGTCGAGGTCGAGCAGCAGCAAGGCCAGCGGCGGGGCGTCGCTGCCGCGCAGCAGCAGTTGCTCCAGGTGGCGCGAGAGCTTGTTGCGGTTGGCAAGGCCGGTGAGCGCGTCGTGCATCGACAGGTGCTGGATACGCGCATGGGCGTCGACTTCGTCGGTGATGTCGCTGGCGGTGCCGCGAAAGCCGGCAAGCTTGCCGTCGAACAGGATGGAACGTGCGGAAATACGGCAGTAGCGGTGCTCGCCGTTGTGGTCGCGGTAGGCGCAGCGCAGGTTGGCCAGTTGCTGCGGGTCGCTGTCGGCCTGGGCGTCGAGCCAGGGCAGTAGCGGGGTGGTGTCGCAAGCCAGCAGTTGGTTAAGCGGTTGGCCGAGCCATTCGTCGACCCGGTAGCCGGTGACTTTGGCGAAGCGTTGCGATAGGTAAGTGAGGCGGTGATGGCGGTCGGTTTCCCAGATCCAGTCGGACGCGGCCTCGGCCACGGCACGAAAACGCTGTTCGCTGGCCTCCAGCGCCTGGTTGCTCTGTTGCAGGCGCAGCAGGCTCTGGTCGATGGCGTGGGAGCTGCGCAGCGCGTGGCGGAACAGGTACAGCAGCACCAGGCCGAGCAGCAGCAATACCCCAAGTAAAGGCGGCAGTACCGCCCAGAGTAGTTGGTGGCCGGGCTGCGGGCTGTCCCAGGCCAGGTGGAAGCCGGTGTCGCCCAGCTCGATATGGGGTTGTCGGGTATTGGCGCTGCTGTCCTCTTCCAGGCGCATGCCCTTGAGCCCGGCGCCTTCGCCAAGGCGGGCCAGCTTTTCGGTGGTCAGTTGGTCGACGAACAGCATGACCGGGGCATTGCGCACCTCGCCGTCGAGTACATCCGTGTCGGGGCGCACAGCTGCGGCGCTGAGCACCGCAGGCCAATCGTTGAAGCGCACGAAGTGGGTGACCTGCTCGCGTGCCGGCGCCGCTTTGCGAGCCTCGGCGATGATCGGCGCCAGGTCGCTGCCGATGAAGGCGGTGGCCGGCGATTCACTGGGTTTGCCTTTGAACAGGGCGTAGCTGGTGCCACTGTCGGTGACCACGAACACGCCTTCGTAACCGCTTGCGCTGTACAGCGATTCGCCGACGTTTTTTTCCTCATACGCCCACTGCCAGTCGGCTTGGCCGTTAAGGTGCTCGTAGGCGGCGTCCCAGACCGCGTAGCTGGAGAGGAACTGGCGCGAGCCCAACAGCCGTTGCTGCAGTGCCTGGTTGGCCTGGAAACTGCTGCTTTGCTGGGCTTGCTGGTCGAGGGTGGCAGCGATGTTGAACAGGGCGCCGAGGGCGATCAGGCAGCCCAGGCCGAACAAAGCGCAGAAACCGCCGATCAGTCGGCGTACCTGCAGGTTGGAGGTGTGGGGCGGGGCGGGACGGTCTGCATTCCTGTGCATGTGCGGGCGGCTCCTTGTACTGCGCCTCCCGCCCGGGGCCTGGGGGAAGGTCTACTCAGGATAGGCCAGCCTGAGCGCGGTGGCCTCGCCGCGGGCCAGATTCACCTGGTCACGGCCCTGGTGCTTGGCGCTGTAGAGGGCCTTGTCGGCCACCAGCAGCCAGTCCTCGGCACTGGCAAGGCCTGGGCGAAAGGCTGCAAGGCCGATGCTCAGGCTGATGCGCAGGCCCGGCAGTTGCGGGTTGCGGTAGGCGGCGACACGTTCGCGCAGGCGTTCCATGGCCTGGCAGGCCTGGGCTTCGTGGGTGTCGGGGAAAATCAGGCAGAACTCGTCGCCACCGTAGCGGCCGGCTTTGTCGTGCTCGCGCAGGCTGCGTTGCAGTTCGTGGCTGAGCTGGCGCAGCACGCAGTCGCCGACCACGTGGCCGTAGGTGTCGTTGATGGCCTTGAAGTGGTCGATGTCGATCAGGGCGATGACCGCCGGCAGCTGTTGCTGCTGGCTGAGCTGGAACTTGTGCTGCAGCAGGTCTTTCCACGAGCCGTGGTTGAGCAGGCCGGTGAGGCTGTCGGTACGGCTCAGTGTGCTGAGCTGGCGCTTGTGGTCGGCCAGCTGGATCGCCAACTGGTAGCACACCCAGCCCAGGGCCAGCGGGTAGAGGGTGAGCATCGGCAGGCTGGCATAGACTTGCGCCATGCTGGTATGCAGTTGCAAGCCAGGGCCGAGCAGGGCCATGGACAGCAGCATGCCGGCCAGTTGCGCGAGCACGCCGCGGACGACCATGGGCTTGCCGCCCGCGGCGACGTTGTTCATGGTCACCATCGACAGAATGGTCAGGCTTGGCAGTGGGTTGAAATGCATGGTCGCCGCCCAGAAGCCTGCGGCTACCGAGTCCAGCTGCAGGTTACGCAGCTCGGCCTGGTACGGCTTTGCCGAGCGGCGCGCCCAGTGGTAGGCCACGTGCGGCCAGGCCAGGCCGTTGAACAGCATCAGCAGCCAAACCCAGTGGGGCTGTTGCAGGGGGGCCACCGCCGCAGCGGCGGCGATCAGGCCGATAGCCTTGCCGATGATGCGGGGGCGGTAGATACGGCGGACAAACGAGAGTCCCTTGCCGCTGCTGGTGTCCGTCATGGTTGTCCATTCTTTTGTGAGGCGCCGTTTATCGCATAAGTCGCATGAATATTGTTGAACATTCATTCATCGGCGAAAAATGGCCTTACAAGCCAATTCACGGTTGATGCAGTACCTCTGGAGTAACATGAAGCCTTTCTTCCTGCTCGGAGTGCTCTTGCTCATGGTCCCCATGGCTACCCCTGCCGGCGAGCCGGCGCCCCACCGCGACGGGCGTTTTCACAATCAGGTCGAGTTGCCCAAGGATGGGGTGCTTAAAAAGCTGCGCATCGGCCTCAAGTACCTTTTGCTGCGCAAACCACCTGAAACGCGGCCGGGTGCGGCATTGGCGCTGCAGCCGATGACCCGCCAGCAGGTGCTCGATGCGCCCGACCACAGCTTGTGGCGGCTGGGGCATTCCACCGTGTTGCTGAAACTGCGTGGGCGCTTCTTCATTACCGACCCGGTGTTCGCCGAGCGGGCATCACCTGTGCAGTGGGCCGGGCCGTTGCGCTTCCATGCACCGCCGTTGTCGCTGGATGACTTGCCGCCGCTGACTGCGGTAATTCTTTCCCACGACCATTTCGACCACCTCGACGAGCAGGCCATCCGCCGCCTGGTGCCGCGTACCGAGCATTTTCTGGCGCCGCTCGGGGTAGGGGACCTGCTGGTGGAATGGGGGGTGCCGGCGGCGAAGGTGCAGCAACTGGACTGGTGGCAGGAGGCCGAGGTGGCTGGCGTGCGCTTTGTTGCCACGCCGGCGCAGCACTTTTCTGGCCGCGGGCTATTCGACAGCAACCGCCGGTTGTGGGCGTCCTGGGTGGTGATCGATGAAGGCCTGCGGGTGTTCTTCAGTGGTGATACCGGGTACTTCGAGGGCTTTCGCGAAATTGGCGAGCGTTATGGGCCGTTCGATCTGACTCTGATGGAAACCGGCGCCTACAACCTGGCCTGGCCCAACGTGCACATGCAACCCGAGCAGAGCCTGCAGGCTCACCTGGATTTACGCGGGCGCTGGATGCTGCCGATCCACAATGGTACCTTCGACCTGTCCATGCACAGCTGGCAGGAGCCGTTCGAGCGCATTCTTGCGTTGGCCGAGGCCGCGCAGGTGCAACTGTGCACGCCACAGATGGGCGAGCGTGTCAGCCTCGACTCGCCGCACGCCGGGCAGAACTGGTGGCGGCCCAAGGCTGCGCCGCGTCATGGCCGGGCAGCCGAGCGGGCGGTGGCGGCGCGTTAGTCGTCCTTCAATAGCTGTGAGGGCGGCTTGCCGCTGTCGCTGCGTACCTGGGCGTGGCTGATCAGGGCAAAGATGAAGCTGCCACCAATGATGTTGCCAGCCAGGGTCGGCAGGGCGAAGTCGAGCCAGAAAGCTCCCCAAGTCTCGTCGCCGGCCCACACCAGGTACGACACCTCCAGTGAGCCCACTACTATATGGGTGAAATCGCCCAGGGCCATCAGGTAGGTGATCAGCAGGATGATCCAGATCTTGGCGTGCTCCATCGACGGGATCATCCAGACCATGGTGGCGATCATCCAGCCCGAGACGATGCCCTTGGCGAACATCTGGCTGATGTCGTTCTCCATCACCTTGCGGCCGACTTCAAGGAAGGCGATGTCGGTCTTGCTGTCGAAGATCGGTAGCTCGAGCATCACCCAGGCCACCAGCAAGGTGCCGGCCAGGTTACCCAGCAGCACGATGCCCCACAGGCGCAGCAGGCGGCCGAGGTTGGCCAGGGTCGGGGTGGTCATGACCGGCAGCACGGCGGTGAGGGTGTTTTCGGTGAACAGCTGCTGGCGTGCGAGTATCACCCCGAGAAACCCTGCGCTGTAGCCGAGGCTGGCAATCACCTGTGCGCTTTCGCCCTCGGGCAGGCGGGCATAGAACAGCCCCATCGCCATCAGCGACAGGCCCATGGTCAGGCCGGCGGCCAGCGCCGACCACCACAGGGCGGCGAGAGTGCGCTCCAGTTCCTGGTCGCCCTGCAGGCGGATGATCTCGTGCAGTACCGCCGCCCGTGGCGGTTGGTTGTGGCTGACCTCCTGCTCTTCGTCCGGCGACAGCCCCGGGGTCTTTTCGTTTTGCGTGTCGCTCATGGCCATTGCGCTCCGCTTGGGTGTTTCTCTACAGAGCGGGGGAGGGGCTGAATAGTTGCTTGAGTGTGTTTGAAACTTTTTTAGGGCAGGGTGTTGACTCTGATTTCAAAGCGCGTATTATTCGCCTCCTCGCAGCGTTGAACGCAACGAGGCAAGCGGTAAGTTGTTGAGGTTGAAGGTGTTTTCAAAAACAGCTTCGAAAAAAACTTCAAAATAAACGCTTGACACGAAATGAGGAAAGCGTAGAATGCGCGCCTCGGTTGAGACGAAAAGCTCTTAACCAAACGCTCTTTAACAAATTGAATCAAGCAATTCGTGTGGGTGCTTGTGAGTACGGTTTGATAGTCGCCAAGATTATCAGCATCACAAGTGGCCATGCGAGAAATCACATAGTCATTTGAGATTGCTGAGCCAAGTTTAGGGTTTCTTAAAAACCCAAGCAGTATTGAACTGAAGAGTTTGATCATGGCTCAGATTGAACGCTGGCGGCAGGCCTAACACATGCAAGTCGAGCGGATGACGGGAGCTTGCTCCTTGATTCAGCGGCGGACGGGTGAGTAATGCCTAGGAATCTGCCTGGTAGTGGGGGACAACGTTTCGAAAGGAACGCTAATACC
>NZ_JBJDNC010000050.1:0-42693 GCF_044900265.1 Pseudomonas sp. NPDC089406
GCTTTGGTTACTTTGGCCGCGACCAAAGTAACCCGCCGTAAGGGCGGAAAGGTGACGAAAAGCGCTTATCGTCAATGAATGCGCATACATCTCCACGCGCAGTCACCATAAGCCCCGAGCCCGAGCCCGAGCCCGAGCCCGAGCCCGAGCCCGAGCCCGAGCCCGAGCCCGAGCCCGCAAAGCAAACCAATCAGCTCTCATACCCAAGATTAGGCGCCAACCATCGCTCGCTAACCCCAACCTCCTGCCCCTTGCGCAAGCTGTACTGCTCGATCTGGTCCTTGTCCACCTTGCCCACCGCAAAGTACTGCGCCTGCGGGTGCGCAAAGTACCACCCACTGACCGCCGCCGCCGGGAACATGGCAAAGTGCTCGGTCAAGAACACCCCGCTAGGTCCCGTCTCGCCGATGGCACTGCCATCGAGCAGGCGGAACAGCGTTTCCTTCTCGGTGTGGTCCGGGCAGGCCGGGTAGCCCGGGGCAGGGCGGATACCGCTGTACTGCTCCTTGATCAGCGCCTCGTTGTCCAGGTGCTCGTCCTTGGCATAACCCCAGTGCTCCTTGCGCACCCGCTCGTGCAGCCACTCGGCGCAGGCCTCGGCCAGGCGGTCGGCCAGGGCCTTGACCATGATCGAGCTGTAGTCGTCGCCCTTGTCCTGGTAAGCCTTGGCCACTTCCTCGGCGCCGATACCGGCGGTGGTGATGAAACCACCCACGTAGTCGGTCACGCCGCTGTCCTTGGGCGCCACGAAGTCGGCCAGCGACCAGTTCGGTTTGCCGTCCGGCTTGATGGTCTGTTGGCGCAGGTGGTGCAGGGTGGCCAGGGTGTCACCGCTGCTGGCGTAGACTTCGATGTCGTCATGCTTGACCTGGTTGGCCGGCCAGAAGCCGAACACCGCACGGGCGCTGATCAGCTTCTCGTCGATCAGCTTGTCGAGCATCTCGCGGGCGTCCTTGTACAGCGCCGTGGCTGCCTCGCCGACCACTTCGTCGGTGAGGATGCGCGGGAACTTGCCGGCCAGGTCCCAGGAGATGAAGAACGGCGTCCAGTCGATGTACTCGGCCAGTTCGCGCAGGTCGATGTTGTCCAGCACCTTCACGCCAGTGAAGGAGGGCACTGCCGGCTGGTAACCGGCCCAATCGTACTTGGGCTTGGCGGCGATGGCCTGGCTGTAGCTCAGGCGCTCGGTACGGGCGCTGCGGTTGGCGGTGCGCTCGCGCACCTCGACGTATTCGCTGCGGGTGCGCTCGACAAAGCCTGCTTTGAGCTCCTTGGACAGCAACTGCGTGGCCACACCCACCGCGCGCGAGGCGTCGGTGACGTAGACCACGGCATCGTTGGAGTACTTGGGCTCGATCTTCACCGCCGTGTGGGCCTTGGAGGTGGTGGCGCCACCGATCATCAGCGGCAGGTTGAAGCCCTGGCGCTGCATCTCGCGGGCCACGTGGACCATTTCGTCCAGCGACGGGGTGATCAGGCCGGACAAGCCGATGATGTCGCACTTCTGCTCGCGGGCGGTCTGCAAGATCTTCTCGGCCGGCACCATCACGCCCAGGTCGACGATGTCGTAGCCGTTGCAGCCCAGCACTACGCCGACGATGTTCTTGCCGATGTCGTGCACGTCGCCCTTGACCGTGGCCATGAGGATCTTGCCCTTGGCCTCGGGCTTGTCGCCTTTTTCCAGCTCGATGAACGGGATCAGGTGGGCCACCGCCTGCTTCATCACCCGCGCCGACTTGACCACTTGCGGCAGGAACATCTTGCCGGCACCGAACAGGTCGCCGACCACGTTCATGCCGTTCATCAGCGGGCCTTCGATGACCTCGATCGGGCGCGCGCACTGTTGCCGGCACTCCTCGGTGTCTTCGACGATGAACGCGGTGATGCCCTTGACCAGGGCGTGCTCAAGGCGTTTTTCCACCGGCAGCGAGCGCCACTCTTCGTTCTCGACTTCCTTGGTGGCGCCGCCGCCCTTGTAGTCGTCGGCGATGGCCAGCAGGGCGTCGGTGCCGTGCGGGGTGCGGTTGAGCACTACGTCCTCGACCTTCTCGCGCAGCGCGGCCGGGATCTCGTCGTAGATCTCCAGCTGGCCGGCGTTGACGATACCCATGGTCAGGCCATTGCGGATGGCGTGGTAGAGGAACACCGAGTGGATCGCCTCGCGCACCGGGTTGTTGCCACGGAACGAGAACGACACGTTGGACACGCCGCCCGAGCTCAGGGCGTGGGGCAGGTGGTCGCGGATGAAGGCACAGGCCTCGATGAAGTCGACGGCGTAGTTGTTGTGCTCCTCGATACCGGTGGCCACGGCGAAGATGTTCGGGTCGAAGATGATGTCTTCCGGCGGGAAGCCCACTTCGTTGACCAGAATGTCGTAGCTGCGCTGGCAGATTTCTTTTTTACGCGCGGCGGTGTCGGCCTGGCCGACCTCGTCGAAGGCCATCACCACCACGGCGGCGCCATAGCGCTTGCACAGGCGGGCGTGGTGCTTGAACTGCTCGACGCCCTCTTTCATCGAGATCGAGTTGACGATGCCCTTGCCCTGGATGCACTTGAGGCCCGCCTCGATCACCTCCCACTTGGAGGAGTCGATCATGATCGGCACACGGGAGATGTCCGGCTCGCCGGCGATCAGGTTGAGGAAGCGCACCATGGCCGCCTGGGAGTCGAGCATCCCTTCGTCCATGTTGATGTCGATCACCTGGGCACCGGCCTCGACCTGCTGCAGGGCGACTTCCAGGGCCTCGGTGTAGTTCTCTTCACGGATCAGCCGGGCGAACTTGGCGGAACCTGTGATGTTGGTGCGCTCGCCGACGTTGACGAACAGCGACTGGCGATCGATGGTGAACGGCTCCAGGCCCGACAGGCGGCAGGCCTTGGGGATGTCCGGGATCGCCCGCGGCTGGTACTTGGCCACGGCCTCGGCGATGGCCTGGATGTGGCCCGGGGTGGTACCGCAGCAGCCGCCGATGATGTTGAGAAAGCCGCTGGCGGCGAATTCTTCGACCACCGCAGCCATTTCGGCCGGGGTCTCGTCATACTCGCCGAAGGCGTTGGGCAGGCCGGCGTTGGGGTGGGCGGACACATGGGTGTCGGCCTTGCCGGACAGCTCCTCGAGGTACGGGCGCAGGTCCTTGGCGCCCAAGGCGCAGTTCAGGCCGATGGAGATCGGCTTGGCGTGGCGCACCGAGTTCCAGAACGCCTCGGTGGTTTGCCCGGACAAGGTGCGCCCGGAGGCGTCGGTGATGGTGCCGGAGATCATGATCGGCAGCTCGACCGCGTCTTCCTCGAACACCTGCTGCACGGCGAAGATCGCCGCCTTGGCGTTGAGGGTGTCGAAGATGGTTTCGATCAGCAGCAGGTCGGCGCCGCCCTCGATCAACCCGCGGGTGGCCTCGACGTAGTTTTCCACCAGCTCGTCGAAGGTGACGTTGCGGTAGCCGGGGTCATTGACGTCGGGGGAAATCGAGCAGGTGCGGCTGGTCGGGCCGAGCACGCCGGCGACGAAGCGTGGGCGGTCCGGGGTTTCCAGGGTCTTGGCGTCGGCCACCTGGCGGGCAACCCGCGCGCCCTCGACGTTGAGCTCGTACACCAGCGCTTCCATGCCGTAGTCGGCCTGGGAAATCTGCGTGGCGTTGAAGGTGTTGGTTTCAAGAATATCGGCGCCCGCATCGAGGTAGGCCTTCTCG
The DNA here is from genome assembly GCF_044900265.1 of Pseudomonas sp. NPDC089406. Taxonomy (NCBI): domain Bacteria; kingdom Pseudomonadati; phylum Pseudomonadota; class Gammaproteobacteria; order Pseudomonadales; family Pseudomonadaceae; genus Pseudomonas; species Pseudomonas sp. NPDC089406. The sequence goes on from NZ_JBJDNC010000050.1 coordinate 3,690, forward strand.
ATGGCGGCGATCACATCGGGGCGGCTGAGCAGCAGCAGGTCGTTGTTGCCCTTCACATCGCTTGGCCAATCGGCAAAGCGCGTGCCACGATAGTCGTGTTCCTCGAGGCGGTAGCTCTGGATCATAGTACCCATGCCGCCGTCGAGGATCAGGATGCGCTCTTTGAGTGCTTTCTGGAGTGCTTTTAAACGAGCGCTGCGGTCGGACATAGGACTACCTGGTCGGGCGAATATCAGAAGGTGCCAAATAATAACAAACCTGCACGGTTTTTCGACGCATCGCCGGTTTGCATGAATTTCCTTCATGTTGGCGGCGCGCGTACTGCACAGCACCCATTACCCGGCCAGGCATCGTGATGGCTTTCAAGAACCAGGACATTCGGCACATGCTGCTTCGCATACTTGCCAGCGCCCTCGCACTGTTGATCAGTGGCGCGGCGCTCGCGCAGGCCCCCCAAGCCAGCCCGGCGGTTTCTTACACCCGGGATATCCAACCGATCTTCACCGAGAAGTGCGTGGCCTGCCACGCCTGCAACGACGCGGCCTGCCAGCTCAACCTGGGCAGCGCCGAAGGCGCCGAGCGCGGTGCTTCCAAGGTGCCGGTGTACCAGGGCGAGCGCAGCCAGGCGGTGCCCACCACGCGGCTGTTCTACGACGCCCGTGACGAAGCGGGCTGGCGCAAGCAGGGCTTCTATTCGGTGCTCGACAAGCAGGGCAGCCAGGCGGCGCTGATGGCGCGCATGCTCGAGCTGGGCCACAGCGCGCCGTTGACGCCCAACGCCAAGTTGCCAGACGAAATCGTGCTGGGCCTGAACCGCAACAACATGTGCCCCTTGCCCCATGAGTTCGACGCCTACGCCGGCGCGCACCCGAAAGAGGGCATGCCGCTGGCGGTCACCGGCCTGACCGACCAGGAATACCAGACCCTGCAGCGCTGGCTGGCAGCCGGGGCGCCGGTTGAGAAGAGCCCGATCAAGCCCAGCGCCAGCGAGGCGCAGCAGATCGCCGAATGGGAAGAGCTGCTCAACCGCCCTGGCTCCACCGAGGCGTTGGTAGCCCGTTGGTTGTACGAGCACCTGTTCCTGGCGCACATCCATTTTGTCGGCGGCGAGCAGGGCCACTTCTTCCAGTGGGTGCGCTCACGCACGCCCAGCGGGCAGCCGGCCGACCTGATCGCCACCCGTCGCCCCAACGACCCGCCCGGTACCGATTTTTACTACCGGTTGATCCCGGTGCAGGGTGTGATCGTGCACAAGACCCACATCACCTACCCGATGGGCCCGCAGAAGCTCAAGCGGGTCAAGCAGCTGTTCTACAGCGGCGACTGGCACGCCAGCGCCTTGCCCGGCTACGGCCCGCGCCACCGCGCCAACCCCTTCGAAACCTTCGAGGCAATCCCGGCGGTGGCCCGCTACCAGTTCATGCTGGATAACGCCGAGTACTTCGTGCGCACCTTCATTCGCGGCCCGGTGTGCCGTGGGCAGATCGCCACCGACGTGATCCGCGACAACTTCTGGGCGCTGTTCCAGGAGCCGGCCCACGACCTCTACATCACCGATGCCCAGTACCGGGGCGAAGCCACGCCGCTGCTGGCCATGCCCGGGCAGATCGACGATGTGGGCAGCGTGCTGAGCCTGTGGCATGCCTACCGCGACAAGCGCAACGAGTACGAGAAGCTGCGCCGCGACGCCTACGCCGAGCAACCCGCTCCCAGCTGGTCGACCCTGTGGGCGGGCAACGACAACGCGCTGCTGAGCATCTTCCGCCACTTTGACAGCGCCTCGGTGACCAAGGGCCTGATCGGTGACGTGCCGCTGACTATGTGGCTGTTCGACTACCCGCTGTTCGAGCGCACCTACTACCAACTGGCAGTGAACTTCGACGTGTTCGGCAACGTGTCGCACCAGTTGCAGACGCGCTTGTACTTCGACCTGATCCGCAACGGCGCCGAGGTCAACTTCCTGCGCCTGATGCCGGCCGGGCAGCGCGGGCACATTCTTAGCGACTGGTACCAGAACAGCGGCAAGGTGAAGATGTGGATGGACTACGAGGACATCGACACCGACACCCCCAGCGCGCTGAAGCTGGACCCGCGCGACCCCAAGCGTGACTTTGGCCTGAAGCTGATACAGCGCACCGGCAGCCTGAATGCAGCCCCCGACCCGATCAACCGCTGCCAGGGTGCGTACTGCTCACGGCCGCAGATGAGCGAGGAGTTCCGCGATGTCGAGCAGTCCCTCAGCCGCCTGGTATCGCGCCCGGCCGCAGGGCTGAAGGTGATCGGCCAGTTGCCCGAGGCGACCATGCTGCGCATCGAGGGCACGGGCGGCCAGCGCCAGGTGTACAGCCTGCTGCGCAACCGCGCCCACAGTAATGTGGCGTTTTTGCTGGGCGAGGCGTACCGCTACCAGCCGGGGCTGGACACCCTGACCCTGTACCCGGGCGTGCTCAGCAGCTACCCCAACTTCATCTTCAACATCCCGGCGGCCGATGTGCCGGAGTTCGTCGAGGACATGGAGGCGGCTCGGGACGATGCCGGCAAGTTCGAGCGCATTGTCATGCGCTGGGGTGTGCGCCGCAGCCACCCTGAGTTCTGGCGCTATTTCCATGACCTGAACCGGTACATTCAGGAGACCGATCCGGTGGAGGCCGGGGTGCTGGACATGAACCGCTACGAGAACCTCTGATCGGTTGGACTGATCTTTGCCGGCGAGCTGCGGTCGGAATCGGTGAATGGGCCTTTGGGGCTGCTTTGCAGCCCATCGCGGGCAAGCCCGCTCCTACAGGGATCGCGGTACCTGCGAACGAGTGCGAAGCGCTCGCCTGGGCCTCAATGCACCGGCAATCGCAGGGTATTTCATGCTGTATTCGCTCCAGGCTCTTCGGGCATTCGCCGCCTGGGTGGTGGTCTGCCACCACTTCATGCAGATCTTCTTCGACTTCAAAGCCAGCGGCCCCATCGGCCAACTGCTCGCCGACCGCGGTGCGGTAGGGGTGGACATCTTCTTCGTGATCAGCGGGATGGTGATTTACCTGTCCACCCGCGACAAGGCCATTGCCCCCGGCGCCTTCCTGCTCAACCGGGCATTGCGCATCGTCCCTGCCTACTGGTTCTACACCTTGCTGATGGCGGTGCTGATGCTGATCGCCAGCCGCTGGATGCCGCACCAGGTGTTCGAATGGCAGCACCTGCTGTTGTCGCTGTTGTTCATTCCGGCGGAAAACCCCGGCGGCTACGGGCTGTACCCAACGCTTAACGTGGGCTGGACGCTGAACTTCGAGATGTTCTTCTACCTGTTGTTCGGCCTGGCCTTCCTGGTGCGCCAGCGCCACCACCTGCTGCTGGTGACGGCGGCGTTGCTGCTGGTGAGCGAAGTGCTGGGGCGCCTGGGCGTGCTCAGCCGCTTCTACAACAACGACATCGTCTATGAGTTTTTGCTGGGTATTGGCCTGGGCGTGCTGTACCGCCGCGGGCTGATCCGCGAGGGGCTGTGGTTGCCGCTGGGCCTGCTGGGGCTGGCGGGCTTTGCCCTGTACCACCTGGACGCCTCGCTGCGCCTGCTGCACTGGGGCCTGCCCAGCGCGCTGGTGGTGCTGGCGTTCGTCGCCCTGGAGCCGTACTTCAAGGGCAACCGCGTGCTCAAGGCGCTGGGCGATTGCTCGTATTCGGTGTACCTGGTGCACGTGCTGGTGCTGTACGGCGGGTTGTTCGTCAGCGAGCGCCTGCGCCTGAACCCCTACCTGGTGTTCGCCCTGTGCGTGCCGTCAATCGGACTAATGTCGTGGCTCAGCTACCACTGGCTGGAGCGTGGCCTGTACTGGCGGCTCAAGGCGGTTTTCGCGGCCCGCGCGCCCGGCGAACCCGCGCTGGCGCTATCCCGAGTCAAATACTAGGACTTTGTTCGTGGCACGGGTTGGCGTACACTGCCGGCAAGTCTGTGAGGAACTTCCATGAGCGCTATAACCATTACCGACGCCGCCCATGATTACCTGGCCGATCTGCTCTCCAAGCAGAACACGCCTGGCATCGGCATCCGTATTTTCATCACCCAGCCGGGCACCCAGTACGCCGAGACCTGCATCGCCTACTGCAAGCCCGGCGAAGAGAAACCCGACGACGAGCCGGTGGGCCTGAAGAGCTTCACCGCCTACCTGGACGCCGTCAGCGTGCCGTTCCTCGAGGACGCACTGGTTGACTACGCCACCGACCGTATGGGCGGCCAGTTGACCATCAAGGCACCCAACGCGAAGGTGCCGATGGTCAACGAAGACAGCCCGATCAACGAGCGGATCAACTACTACCTGCAGACCGAGATCAACCCCGGCCTTGCCAGCCACGGCGGCGCCGTGAGCCTGGTGGACGTGGTCGATGACGGTATCGCGGTGCTGCAGTTCGGTGGCGGCTGCCAGGGCTGCGGCCAGGCAGACGTTACGCTGAAGGAAGGCATCGAGCGCACCCTGCTCGAGCGCATTCCCGAGCTCAAGGGCGTGCGTGACGTGACTGACCACAGCCAGAAAGAGAACGCCTACTACTAAGTACGGTGTTTCTCCAATCGCGGGGCAAGCAATCTCCCACGCCGTGATGTGGGAGCGGGCTTGCCCCGCGATGCTTTTGGACGATGCCTGCATTGATCCCTAGCAACAAACTGTTACGGATTCAACCCCTGCGACAACCGGTCGCGCCCCGTATTCAAAGGGTTGCAGCCCGATCCGACCTCAGTCGGGTAGCTGGTACCGGGGTGTCATGCCAGAATGCGCGCGTTTTCTGGCCGGCCCACCCCAAGGGCCGGCACCTTCCCTGTAAAGGATGGTTCCATGACTGATCTGTTGACCCGGCGCGCGGTAGTCGCCGGGATGGGCGTTCTGGGGCTGGGCCTGCTGGCCGGTTGCAACCCGGCGCGTGGCCTGGACTTCAAGTACGGCAAGAACATGAGCAACGAGATCCTCGGGCGCAAGTTCAAGCTCAAGGACACCCAAGGCAATGAACGCAGCCTGTCGAGCTTCTACGGCAGCATGCCGATGATCTTCTTCGGCTTCACCCAATGCCCGGCGGTGTGCCCGACCACCCTGGCGCGTGCGGCGCAGATCCGCGGCATGCTCAGGGGCCGCGACCGCGACCTGTTCCAGGTGGTGTTCATCACCCTGGACCCGGAGCGCGACACCCCTGAAGTGCTGGATGCCTACGTCAAGGCCTTCGACCCAAGCTTCGTCGCGCTGACCGGTACCCCGGAAGAAATCGCCGAGGTGGCCCGCGAGTTCAAGGTGTTCTACGAAAAGGTTCCGGCCGGCGACACCTACACCATCTCGCACTCGTCCACCAGCTACGTCTACGATACCCGTGGCACCCTGCGCCTGAGCCTGGGCCATTCCCTGAACGCCAAGGAATGCACCGAGGACCTGCTCACCCTGATGGAGATCTGCTGAATGTCGATGCAACCGATCAAACGCACCCTGGCCGCCCTGGGCCTGCTCGGCCTGGCCCTGCCAGCCTTCGCCCAGACCGTCGTGAGTGACGCCTGGGTGCGTGCCAGCGTGCCGCACCAGCAGTCCACCGGCGCCTTCATGACCATTACCTCCAGCAGCGACAGCAAGCTGGTGGGCGTAGCTTCGCCGGTGGCCAAGACCGTGCAGGTACACGAGATGACCATGAATGGCGACGTGATGGGCATGCGTGAGGTGAAGGCCGTCGAACTGCCGGCCGGCAAGCCGGTCAAGCTCGACCCGAACGGCTACCACGTGATGCTGATGGGCCTGCACCAGCAGGTGAAGGAAGGCGAGCAGGTGCCGCTGAGCCTGACCATCGAAGACGCCAAGGGCGGCAAAGAAACCCTTGAAGTGCAGGCTCAGGTCCGACCGCTGACCGAAGCAGTTGGCCACGATCACGCCCACTGATACACCTCTGCAGGAGCCGGCTTGCCGGCGATAGGGCCGTTTCCAATGGGGCTGCTGTGCAGCTCTTCGCGGGCAAGCCCGCTCCCACAGGTACAGCGCCAGCTTGAGGCTTTGCGCGGTCCTGTAGGAGCGGGCTTGCCCGCGAAGGGCCGCACAGCGGCCCCTACAACCGCGGCAACCTGCGGTACTCCCCCGGCGGCATTCCGAACCAGCGCAAACACGCCTTGTGAAAGCTGCTGGGGTCGCGAAAGCCCAGCGTGGCGCCGATGTACTTGATGCTGCGCACCGAATCGCACAGCAAGCTGTGGGCCTGGGTCAGCCGGGCTTCATCCAGCAGCGCACTGAAACTCACCCCCTCACGCTCCAGCGCGTTCTGCAGGCTGCGCCGGCTCAGGCGCAGATGCCCGGCCAGGTTTTCCAGGGCAATGGGCTGGCCCATGGTCAGCAACTCGGTGAGGGCGCGCCGTACCCGTGCAGCCGCCGAGCCTTCGATCCGTTCTTCCAGCCGGGCCGCGGCGTACTCGCCGTGCAGGCGGTCGAGGGTGGGGGAGGCGGTGGGCAGCGGCAGGCGGCACACCTCTGCCGACAAGCGCACGCTGTTGTAAGGCCTGCCAAACACCAACCGCTCACCGAACAGGCCGCGCAGTGCCGTGGTGTCCTGTGGCTGCGGATAGGCCAGCTCGACCTCCAGCGGCATGAACTGGCAGGCTGGGGTCAGCCAGCGCAACAGCCCCAGGGTCATGGCGGCGCCGGCATCGATGAACGAGCGTGGCGCGGGCGGCCCCACTTCGAAGCCGATCAGGCGCATGTCACCCTCGTGCTGCTCCAGGCGCAGGATCGAGCCATTGGTGGTGAGCGGGTGAAAGGCTGCCAAACGCTGCAAGGCGTCACCCAAGGTGGCGCAGGACATGACCGCGTAGCCCAGCTGGCCGAGCATTGCCGGGTGCGCATGGGCGTGCACCCGTACACCGATATCCACATCGCCCGTGCGTTCAACCACCCCCTCCAGCCAGTCGTACACCCGCACCAGGCGGATATGCCGGCCGCTCTCGGCCAGGATCGGGTCATGCGGGTCGACCTGCGCGCCAGCCCGAATCAGGGCCTGGGCGAGGGCGGTGAAATAGCTGCGGGAAACGGTATGCATGACGCTGTCCTGAAACGCGGGAGGGCGATGAAGTGTGAGTGCCGGTTCAGACGCCGGCCTGGCGCAGAGGGTCAGGCGCCTGGGCGAGGGGACAACCGAAGGGGGCCTGGGAACACTGTTCGCAGCCCTGCACGGGTGGGACCATGCGCGCCGCCATGGAGGGCGTGTTCGCCGGCAGGACGCTGGCTGATCGTTGGAGCGAACCGATTGATGAACGACCCCCTGGAGGCAGGCCCCGCACAAGACCGGGAAGACCTGCGCCATGCCCGCCTGGTATACCGACAACTTGCCCAGCGCCACTTCCTGCTGGCCTTCCAGCCTGTCATCGACGGGCATCAACCAAGCCGCGTGCTGTACCACGAAAGCCTGCTGCGCCACGATGGGCCGGACCTGGGGTTCAACCCCATCGCCGCACTGGAGCGGCGCAATGCCATGGGCCTGCTGGACCGCAGCGTGCTGACGAGTGTCATCACCACCCTTGAGCAGCACCCGCACCTGCACTTGGGTTGCAACCTGTCGGCACAAAGTGCCAGCGACGGCCCCGCCTGGCAGCCGCTGTGGGCGCGCTTGCGCCAGCGCCCGGAGCTGGCCGCGCGGCTGGTGCTGGAAATCACCGAGAGCGCAGCACCGGCGGACCCGGCGCGGACGCTGGCTTTCATCGCCCAGGCCCAGGCACTGGGTTGCCGCCTGGCGATCGATGACTTTGGCGCAGGCTTTGCCAGCCTGGCGTTCGTGCGCCAGGCGCGCCCGGACATTCTCAAGGTGGATCGTGGCTACCTGCACAGGGCGCGTGAATCGCGGTCCGAGGGCCAGGTGTTCCATCATCTGGTCAGGCTGTGTCAGGGATTGGCTCCGCAGGTGGTGGTGGAGGGGGTCGAGGACGAGCAGGACCACGAGCGCGCCTTGGCGAGCGGTGCTGTGTGGATGCAGGGTTTCTACTTTGCCCGCCCGTCGTTGCAATCACCTGTTGCAGGCTGCCGTGTGTTGCTTGAGGGCTGATGGCGGGGGGATACAAAATGATGGCGCAATGCCATTATCAGATGAATTGCGTTTTGTAACAATGGCTGTAATGGTGCCGAAGGCAATGCACGGTAAACGTGGCAGGGCGGCCAGGTGTTCGCCGGCAGCCTTGCTGCAGCCATGAGAGCCTGCTCAGCCCCGTGGCTGAGCTGTCGTGCAGAGAACTAATTTTTTTTGCGGACGCTCACGTCCCCTGTGGGAGCAACTGTCTTGTGCTGCCTGTACCGGCCTCATCGCCGGCAAGCCGGCTTGTATGGTAGGACTTGAAGGGAGGAGGAGGGACAAAGTCGGCTTCTGACTGTTAGCAGCAGTACAGACCGTAGGAGATTTCACCCCTCCTCCTTTCACCCAAGCGCCGATAAAGAATGCTTCTGGCTCGCAACCGACGATAGAAACAAGCCTGCGCCTCTGGGTGGCCCTTCAAGTCCTGAAACCTTATACGGGGAGGAAGCCCAATGGCAATGCCAGTTACTGTCTCGCTACCGATCATCGGCGTGGATGTCGCCAAGGATGAGCTGGTGATCTATCACGCTGATTCCGATCAGCTGGAGACCATCCCCAACAACAAAACAGCCATCAAGAAATGGCTCAGAGCGTTGCCGGGAAAAGTAGCTGTCGCCATCGAAGCCACGAATATCTATCACTTGGTGTTTGCAGACCTCGCCTACGAGTTCGACTGCATCATCTACATGGTGGGTGGCTACGAACTTAGCCACTACCGCAAGGGCGTCAAAATCCGAGCCAAGACCGACGCGCTAGATGCCAAGTTGCTCGCTCGATACCTCAAGAACGAGGGCCAAGAGTTACGCCCCTGGAGTCCTCCAAGCGGTCTCTACCGCCGTCTTATCAGCCTTTTTCGCCGCCGTGCTGCTGTGGTTCAAGCCCGAGTGAGTTTGAAGCAGAGCTGGGCTAACGAGCCGCTGCTCAAGTCAGCAATAACCAAGCATCTGAAGGCCATGGCGCGATTGGAAGCACTTGTCGAAAAGACCATTTGTGACCAGTTACAAGCAGCCGGGCTAAAAGATCAGCTGAAGCGATGCATGCAGGTGGAGGGCATCGGACTGTTGACTGGCGCTCGCCTGATTACTGCTTTTCAACGAGGGGACTTCCGAAACTCGGATGCCTTCATCGCGTTTCTGGGTTTGGATCTTTGGGTATCGAAATCAGGCCAGAAAGATAACCGCCGCAGTTTGTCCAAACGAGGGGACCCCGAAGCACGACGTTTACTGCACAACGCAGCGATGTCTGCTCGCCGTACCGCAATCTGGAAGGATGTCTACGAGGGCTACATAGACAAAGGGCTACGTACTACCCAGGTGCTGGTCATAATCGCTCGTAAGCTTGCCCGCGTAGTATTCGCCCTGCTGAAGGGGCAGGACGAATATCAACCCAAAGTCAGCTAATGGGCTTCCCTGAAACCATAGAATCTCCTACAGGTACGGCACTGGCCTGAAGCCTATGCAGTCCCTGTGGGAGCGGCTTTAGCCGCGAAGCAGGCGCCGCGCTTGATGGCACCGGCTTCGCCGGTGTTCGCGGCTAAAGCCGCTCCCACAGAATCTTCGTTAAATCAACGAAGGTGATCTGTTCCATAGGAGCGTTGGCTACGCGCACTGCGCACGATGTTAAAGGCGCTGCAAGGTACTCTGGGTGCAGATGCCAGTTTCAGCGAAACCGCGGCAGTGGCCGGTCGATGGTCAGCGAGGTGAGGGTCCTGCGCACCTTGGCTTCATCCGCTTCCAGCGCCTTGAGGCTTTCGCGGATCTTGCCGGCGGCGGGTATGTCGCCCTGACGGTCGATCCAGTCGGCGATCTCCTTGCAGGCGCTGCCCAGGCAGGCCTGGCGCTGGTTCATCAGCGACAGGAGGGTGGTGATTTCTCGTTCGGACATGATGGGGTCCTCCGTTCGACCACATCAGTGTAGCAGTGCCTGGCAAGGGCCATTGGCCACGGTTGCGCGTTTTTTTATAAAACAGCTAATCCATTCATTTGGGTGCAAAAAATAATTGTAAATACTCGAAAAATTTAAATTTATTTAGAAAGTTTCTATGGTGGTGGAGCTCCTTGAGTTAAAGTATTTGTGAAGTTGTTGCTAGGTTTGTATTTATTCAGGGAAATACTTGTTTACAGTTCGTGCGTTGGCTCACTTTGTGAGGTTGACTAGGATTCGTTCGTCCCGGAAAGAAAGGGGCTACAACTTAAAGTCAATAAGGGGATTTACTATGAGGTCTGCAATTGAGCTGTTTAAAACCGACGTTACCGGTATCAACACACAGGGCGTCTGCATGTGGTGATGCCTGGGGGTAGCCAGTAAGGCTACCCCTTTTCTTTTCTCCTGGAAGAGGGAGCCTTGCCCATGGATGATCGGGGATATCACACGATTTGGGACATTACCGGTGCCAGTGCCCAGTTGCTACGCAACGACAATGCTTTGCACCGTTTCTTTTTGACGACCTTGCGCGGCGCAGGCTTCACTGTGATCAGCGATATGGTGCATAAATTTTCGGCTGGCGGCGAAGGTGTGACAGGATTGTTTCTGCTGTCTGAGTCGCATCTTTCTTATCATACCTACCCGGAAAGCGGCTATATAAGCATCGATGTCTATACGTGCGGAAAACATAATAGCTCGATAAACGATGGTATTGCTGCGTTCTTTGGTGATGATGTCGAAATCAATCGCCGGACTCTGTTGCGCGGCAGCGCCCTGAACACCATGCGTGGGGTGGAATATGCAGCTTGTCAATAAGGGTGTCGTCAAGTTTGACTATCAATTCCCGCTCTATAACTTCTTCTTTCCGTCGCAGTCGTTCAATACCTTCGTACCCAATGAAACGGAGCTTTCGCAGATTCTCGCTGGCGCCAATGCCCAGGCGCGCTCGCGGGCCTTGTACTTCCATGTGCCGTTCTGTGAAGCCATCTGTACGTTCTGCCCGTTCACGCGTGGCTTGTACAAGGACGAACAGGACATCGACCGCTATACCCAGGCGCTGATCGGTGAGATCGAGTACAAGGCACGCCTGGTGGACCTCAAGGCCGTGCCCGTGCGCGCGGTGTTCTTCGGTGGGGGGACCCCCTCGTTGTTGTCGGCGCAAAACATCCGTGACATCGGCAAAACGCTGCACCGGTACTTCGATATGGCCACGGTCGAGGAGTTTTCTTTCGAGTTCAACATCACCAGCGTCACCGAGGACCGGGTCAAGGCGCTGGCCGAAATCGGCGTGACGCACGCGCGTTTCGGCCTGCAGACTGTCGATCCGCAATGGCGTGAACTGTTCAACCTCGACCCCGACATCGGTAGGATCGAGCGGGCTGCCGCGTTGTTGCGCGAGCATTTCGACCATGTGCTGTGCGACATCATGTACGGCATGAACGGTAGCAGTGAACGGCAAACGCTGGCCGATATCGACAAAGCCGTTGAACTGGGGCTGAGCAACATCGATATCTACCCGATCAACAATGCCGCCACCTCGGTCAAGTTGCACAAGCAGATCAGGGCGCGTTTTGCAGAGGTCATGCCGGCCATGCGCAAACTGAATATGAAATTCATGATCAATGCGCACCTGCGCCAGCAGGGTTACGTGCCTTACAACGGTCATGGCTATGTGCGCCGGCACGGGGCATCGGCGGCCTTGATTACCGACGACTATTCGTTCATCTACCATGAGCATGTCTATGGCTACGCCGACCATGACCTGCTGGGCTTTGGCGTCGGGGCGATTTCGTCGGTGGCCGGCCATGTGATCACCAATACGCCATTACGCGAGAAGTACATCAAGACGATGGGCGCCGGCCAGTGCCTGTGTCAGGTGAGCCAGCACGACCCGGTGTTAGATGCGGTCAAGCCGCTGGTGTTGCGCTTGGCCTACCACGGCAGTGTCGACAAGCGTCTGATCGACATGCAAAGCATGCCCAAGGGCCTGATGGCGCGGGTTCAGGCACTGATCGACGCTGACCTTGTGATAGAGCAGGGGCACCACTACCGGCTAACCCGGCTCGGCTGGCTGTGGTACAGCAACATCATGTTTTACCTGATACCCGAAAGTGAGCAGAACATCCTGAGGCAACTGGTCTTCGAACGGCTCGACACGCCGGGGCGGGACATCACCGAGGATGAACTGATCTATGCGGCCGGCTGAGGGTGACGGGCAGACATGCAAGCATTGACCATCAACCGCAGTACCCGGGCGCTTTCAGTGGGCTACAGCTTTTCCAAGTGCGGCGAGTTCGCTTTCGAAACGGCATTTGCGGTGGCCATCGTGTCGATGACCGAGGCCAACCTGCTGCTGATCGGGCTGGTGTACTTTTTGCGCTATCTGCCCAGCGCGGTGTTTTCCCCGATCGGTGGCTGGCTGGCGGACAACTGCCAGAAACGCCGTACGCTGTTGGCGGTCGAGTTAGGCAAGGGGCTGCTGGCGCTGGCGTTCTTCGCTCTGTTTGGCATGGCAACCCCGGCGCTGTGGCAGGTAACTCTGCTGGCCATGCTGATGACCGCACTGGATTGCCTTTACGTGCCGACATTTCGGGCGTACTTCCCAGGCATCGTGACACAGGAACAGCTGCCGTCGGTAAACAGTGGCGTGCAGGTGCTTGAGGACCTTGCATCGATACTCGGCCCGCTGGTGTTCTCGGCGTTCGCGCTGTCCCTGGGGGGCAACCTGACCTTCCTGTTTTTTTCCGCATGCCTGGTGTTGTCAGCGGCCAGCGTCAGTCTGCTGCCTGCGTTGGGGGCTGGTGCTTCGACGGCATTCGACGGGCGAGCAGTGATCCGCGATGCGGCTAGCAGCGTGAGGCAGTTGCGGGTGAGCAACGCACCACTGTTCGCGGTGATCTGTTGCACCACGCTGTGCGCGATGTTCGCAACTTCGGTGATTCGCTTCATCCTGCCGGCATCGGTGCTCGAGCACTTCGGTTCGGAGGCGGCGGTGGGCTACGTGTTCTCGCTCCTGGCCTGCGGGACTGTACTTGGTGGGCTGTTGTACACCCGCTTCAACCCGCGAACCAGCGCACGCCTGGTGTTGCGCTATTGGGCGCTGTACGGCGCGCTGTTCCTCGCCGCCGCGGTGGTGCTGCAGTTCAGTAACCCGGCTTTTCTGGTGCTGTTGTTCGTGGTCGGCTTCGTCGGCGCCTTCGTTGATATTGCCATCGTCACCAACATCCAATGCCTATCCGATGAGCGACAGGTCGGCAGGAACTTTTCCCTCTACTACTTCACGGCGGTCATCGGCGATGCGGTTTCTGGCCTGATCGCCAGCATGGTATTCGTGCTGGCCGGGCCCGCAACTTTCATCTGGATGACATTGCTGCTGTTTATCGCGCCTTTGCGCTGGAACATCAAAGGAAATACGGATGATGCCGACGATCGTGCTTAGTGCCGACCTGGCCAAGGATGACTGGGATGGTGTGGAAACGCTTGAATTCAGCTCTCTCGACAATTTCGCGCAGGCCTCGGCCTTGCTGCTGGCTCCAGATGACGCACAAGACCCGAGTGTGCAACTGGCAGTTGCGCGTTGGGGGCTGCCACTGTTCATAAGCGGCAAGAACACCCCAAGCAAGGCTGCGGTGATTGCCGCTGCAGTGGCTTATGAGCGCCGTGTTCTGCCGCCTTTTACCCGCGCTGTCAGCGCCTTCGTGGCACAGCAGCGGCCGACTTATGCCTGCCCGGGGCACCAAGGGGGAGGGTGCCTTGAGCGACACCCGGCAGGCTGGCGCTTTCGGCAGTTGTTGGGACCGGGAGTTTTTAAGGTGGACGTGCCCCATGCCGCGCCGGAACTGGGGGATGTACTCAGTCATGAGGGCCCTGTGCGCGAAGCCGAGCAACTGGCAGCCAAGGTGTTCGGTGCGGATGACACCTGGTTCGTGCTCAATGGCACCTCAACCGCCAACAAGGTCGTCGCCAGTGCCTTGCTGGCGGCCGGTGACCTGGTGCTGATGGATCGTAACAACCACAAGTCGGTGTTTCTGGGCGCGTTGGTACAGTGCGGTGCGCTTGCGGTGTACCTCGAGAGCGTACGTGACGGGCGCGGTATCCTGGGAGGCTATCGATCGGGTGCGCTCGATGAGGGGCGTCTGCGCGAGAGGGCCGCACGGCTTTGCCCGCAGCGGGCCAGGCAACCCAGACCGTTTCGTCTGGCGGTGGTGCAACAGGCTACCTGCGATGGTGTGCTGGTGGATGCGTCGGCATTGCTGGCGCGTATAGGGCACCTGTGCGATTACGTTCTGTTCGACGGTGCCTGGGCTGGGTATGAGCCTTTCGTGCCGGCATTGGCGTCCCTGTCGCCTCTGGCTGCGCCATTGACCGCGGAGTCCCCCGGGGTTTTGGTGACCCAATCGGTACATAAGCAGATGTCGGGGCTATCGCAGACTTCGCAAATTCACAAGAAAGACCGGCATATCCAGCAGCAAGCCCGGCATTGCTCAACAGCCGTGTTCAATGGCGCGTTCATGCAGCATGCCTCGACCAGTCCTTCTTATGCACTGTTCATGTCGCTGGAGATAAACGCCGCGATGCTAGCCGAAGGCGAAGGGCAACGGCATTGGCAACACGCCACTGATGCGGCCAGGCTGTTGGATGACGAGGTTCGTCGCCAGTGCCGGTTCATTTCGCCACTGAACGCGCCAATGCAGCAGGAGAGTGCCACGCCCTATCAGCCACAAGGTGGGCCGGGTATCGAGGCTGGTTTGCATTATGGCGACCCGTGCAAAGCCGTCTTCATGACCCGCGGCGAACTGGCGATTCCGGCCTGTATCGTTACGACCTTCTTGCGTGACCGTGGCTTCACCCCGGAAAAGACCGATTTTTACAATTTCACGCTGCTGCTGACGCCATCCAGTGACCTGGCCGGCCTACGCCGCTTGGTCGCTTGCCTGGGAGATTTCGAGCGCCTTTTGCTGGAGCAGGCGCCGGTGCTGGGGGCATTACCGTCACTACGCGCCGAGCCAGGTGCCTATGCGGGTATGACGCTGATCGAGCTGTGCGAGCAGCTCAATGCACTGTATGTCGAACATCAGGTTGATCAGCGCCAGAGCGATATTTTTAGTGCGATCAACCTGGCGATCAGTGACCGTTCTCCCCATGCAGCCAACCAACAGTTCGTACGCGGTCAGGCCTGGCTTGCACCAGTGGAGCAAGCCTTGGACAAGGTCGCCGCCGAAGGCGTGATCCCCTATCCGCCGGGGGTCATGTGCATCACCCCCGGCGAGCGCTGGTCGGCTGCGCTGGTTGGCTATGTGCGGGCCATCGAGGCCATTACCAGGCTGCATCCGGCGTTTGCGCCGCATGTACAGGGAGTGCATGAGCTGCCCGGCGCCCCAGGGGTGTTCGGTGTGTACCTGCTTGATTGACCGGGGAACAGGTGTGTTGGGCGAGGAGCGCAAGTTCATCCATGTCGACATGGACTCGTTCTTTGTGTCGGTGGAGCTGCTGCACGCGCCCTGGCTGCGTGAACGGCCGGTGGCTGTGGGCGGCAGCGCAGCGCAGCGGGGTGTGATCAGTACAGCCAGCTATCTGGCCAGGCAATTTGGCGTCAAGAGTGGCATGGCCACCGCCACCGCGCAGCGATTATGCCCGGAGCTAGTTTTGCTGCCGGTGCGTTTCGAGCGCTATGAAGACATTACCCGTCAGCTCGAGTGCATTTTTCGGCGTTACACCGCCAAGGTGGAATTCCTGTCGCTGGATGAAGCGACCCTGGATGTTACCGGGCAGTTGCATTGCAACGGGTCGGCCACCTATATGGCGACGCAGATTCGCGCGGCCATTGCCGACGAGCTTCAACTGACCGCGTCGGCGGGCGTGGCACCATTGCGCTACCTGGCCAAGATCGCCTCGGAAGTTAACAAGCCCAACGGCCAGTTCGTAATCGCCCCTGAACAAGTTCAAGCGTTTCTGGCAACCCTGGACATTCGCAAGATCCCCGGTGTTGGGCCCAAGACCTGGGGGGGGTTGGAGAGTCTGGGCTGTCGCCTGTGTGGAGATGTTACCCACGAGAAGATTCCTACACTGCTGCGCCACCTGGGAGTACATGGGTTCTATGTTTGGGAGCGTTGCCAAGGCAAGGAGGAGCATGAAGAAAAAATCGGTGAGTTGCGGTCGGTGGGGGTCGAATACACGCTGCCGGTCGATTGTTACGACCTGCAGTCCTGTACTGAACAATTGGAACTGCTAATGGCCGAGCTGCTTACGCGGTTGGCGGCGCTCGATGAGCCGCCGCACATTGTGCGCAATCAGGTTAAGTTGAAGTTCGGTGACTTTTCCATTGCCAGCACCGAGGCCGCCGCTTCGGGCCTGCAGCCGGAGGTGGTGCATGGCTTGTGCCGTCGGCTGTGGGAAAGCAAGCGAGAGGGGCGGGCGGTACGCTTGGTGGGTGTTGGCGTAAAGATCAGGCGAAAGGATGTGGATCAATTGCAGCTGGAGCTGCCGTGGTGAGCAGGCACGCCTGCCGGTAGGCCCCAGGCGTCACGCCATAGGCCTGCTTGAACTGCCGGCTCAGGTGGCTCTGGTCGGCAAAACCCAGGGCCAGCGCAACCTCCAGGGCCGGCAGCCCGCTGCGCAGCAGCTCCCGCGCGCGTGCCAGGCGGCGCTGCTTTAGCCAGGCGTGGGGCGGCAGGCCGGTGGCCTGACGGAATACCCGGGCGAAGTGGAACGGCGAGAGGTTCACGGCGGCGGCCAGGTCCTCCAGCGAGGGCGGCTCGGCCAGGCGGCTCTCCAGCAGCTCGCGCGCACGGGCCACTGCCAGCGGCTCCTTGCCGGGGGCGGCGGGCTCGCCGTAGTGGCCGTGGCGCTGCACCAGCGCCAACACTGCCTGGCGCCAGGCGGTTTGTTGCTCCAGCGCACTGGCGCCGGCCTCGCAGCGTTGGTTCAGTTGGCTGAAGGCGGCGGCCAGGGCTGGGTCGTGGATCACGCTGTCCTTGAAATACGGCATGCCATGGCGGCTCAGCTCCAGCTCGTCGAGCACTCCGGTGACCCGGGCGTGCTCGGGGTAGAAGCCCCGGTAGCGCCAGCCGGCCTCGTGGGCGGTGGCGCCGGTGTGCAGCTCGTCCGGGTTGATCAGCACCATGCTGCCGACCGGCGCCAGGTGCTCGCTGCCACGGTGCCAGAAACGCTGCGCGCCCGACTCGATCACGGTGAACACGTAACCTTCATGCACATGCGGGGCGAAGCGCTGCTGCAGGTAGCGCGCGTGCAGCATCTCGACGTCGCCGAGCGCCGGCGCCTGCCACAGGTGGGTCTGTTCGCGCAGGGGCGTGGTCATGCCAGCCAGCTGCGCAGGAGGAAGAAGATCAGCATGCTCACCAGCATGCTCAGCAACACGCTGCGGGTCAACAGCACCAGGGCGATGGCCACCAGCGCGCCGAGCAGGTAGGGGTTGAGCAGGCTCAACTGCAACTGATGCTCGGGCAGGAAGATGATCGGCCCGCAGATGGCAGTAAGCATGCCGGGCACGGCAAAGCCGAGGAATTGCCGGGCATTGGAGCTCAGCCGCAGCGGCAGGCGTGGTTCGAGGAAGGCGTAGCGGTTGAGGAACACCACCGCGCCCATGGCGAAGATCAGCAGCCAGATCATGGGCGGCCTCCGGAGAATTTCTGGCAGATGAAACCGGCGGCCATGCCCAGCAGGCCGGCTGCCACCAGCGCGGTTTCCCAGTGCCAGTAGCTGAACAGCACCGAGCAGAACAGCGACACGGCTACGCACACCACGGTTGGCAGGTTGCGCACCAGCGGCGCGATCAACGCGACGAAGGTGGCGACGATGGAAAAGTCCAGGCCCAACTGGTCCAAGTGCGGGATGTTCTGGCCGAGGACGATGCCGGCCAGGGTGAACAGGTTCCACGCCACGTAGAAGGTCAGGCCCACGCCCAGGGCATACCAGCGGTTGAACTGCTGCTGGTCGTGGTGGCTGGTCAGGGCGAAGAACTCATCGGTGAGCAGAAACCCCAGGCCCAGCCGCCAGCGGGTTGGCAGCCCCGACAGCACCGGGCGCATCGACAACCCGTAGAGCAAGTGCTGCGAGGTCAGCAGCAGGGTGGTCAGCAGGATCGAGAACAGATTGGCGCCGCCCTTGAGCATGCCGATGGCCACCAGTTGCGCGGCACCGGCAAAGACGATGGCCGACAGGCCCTGGCCTTGCCAGGGGCTGAGGTTGGCCTCGATGGCCATTGAGCCTGCCAGCAGCCCCCAGGGGGCGACGGCCAGGGACAGTGGCAGGATGGCGATGGCACCCTTGGTAAAGGCATGGCGAGCAACGGCGGGGCTGGGCATGGGTACTACAACGATTCGACAGGGCAGGCCAGCATGCCAGACGGCCGTTACCGCTGGCTTGAACGATCTTGCTCAGCGGCTGCTGGTCAGGCGCTGAGCGGCGGTGGCGCAGCCATTGATGTCCACGGCCTTTTGCAGCAGTGCCTGGCGCCGCGACGGGTCGAGGTCGCCGAGCAGGCGGTACACCTCGGCCTGGTAATCGCGCTGGCGGCCCCACTGCATCTCCAGCCCCTGCGGGCGGGCGCGGCTGCACGCCAGGCGGGCGGCTGGCTGCGGGTAGTAAGGGGCATACAGGGTGGCCATGCTTGGCACCGTCTCCAGCGCTTCACGGTACGCGGGGCTTGCGTTGTAGGGTTGGCACCAGTGGGCGATGGCCAGTGCCGGCGGGGCGAAGCCCTGCTTGAGGCTGGCCTCCAGCAGCGGGCAGGCGGCGTCGGCGATCTGCGCGGCGGGCAGGTAGGTGGTGTAGTACAGCGCCAGGCGGTACTGCGCCACCGGGTGCCCTAAAGCCACGGATTTTTCCAGCAGCGCCACGGCGGTGGGCAGGGTGCGCGCCATGGCCTGGCCCTGGCGGCTCAGTTCAGGGTCTGTGCTGGCGGTGCGCAACGGGCTGGGGCTGTCGTCCACTGCATCGGCCTGCTCCAGCAGCGGCAGGGCCTGGCGGTACAGCAGGTCGGCATGGGGGTCGATGCTTACCTCCAGGGCCTGCGCGGCGAATGCGTTCAACAGCAGCGGCAGGGCTGCGATGCGCAGCAGGCGCGAGCGTGGAAAAGCAGCTTTGAAGGTCATGGCGATTACGCGAGGGCCTCAGGCGGGTCAGGGCGACGACGGCGTATTCTAGCCAGCCATCGGCATTTGCCGAAACCCCGCTGTCGTGACTATCGGACGAAGCCCGTCATGCCAGCCTTGCAGGGGTGCCCCTGGCCGCTGCGTATTTGTCCTGTGCCAGGCCCAGCTTGGCGGTGATCACCTTGGCCAGGGCGTTGTTGCCCAGGTCATTGAAGTGCAGGCGGTCGACGAACAGGTGCTCGGCAAATACCGGCGAGCTGCTGAGCATGCCGTTCATGTCGTAGCAGGGGACCGGGTCGGCCTGGCTTTTCAGGCGACGGAAGAATGCCGGGTGCAACTGGCGCTCGAACGTGGCGTCCAGCAGCCGGTCGAAATTGCTCGGTTGTTGCTGCAAACCCTGCAGCATTTGCTGTTCACCGGCAGGCACAACGTCCCGGCACCATGGCAGCAGCGGTTGGAGGATGAAGGTGAGGCTGGTGTGGCTGTTGGCCAGCAGGCGTTCCCATTGGCACAGGGTGCGGCCGATGCAGTCGGCGGCGGCGGCCAGGCGTTTGTCGGGCGCAGGGAGTGTGTCCAGGGTTGGCCAGGCTTGCGGCTGGCGTGGCGCCATGGCGTCGGCCAGGCGCCGCCACAGCGAGTCCTGACGGGGTTCGGCGGCGGCCTGAACCCCTTCGTTGAAACGGTTGAGAAAAGCCTGGTAGGCCTGGGCGCGGTGGGGGTCCTGGCTGCCGGCCAGCAGGTCGGCCAGGGTGTCCTGGGCGAGGGTGTTGAGGCCGCTCAGGACCACCACGTGGCCTACCTGGCCGAGGCGGTGCTGGTGGGTCAGGAACATCAGCAGCTCTTGTGTGGCGCTGAGCCCGCAGCCCGCCAGGGTCAGCCACACCTCGCCGGTCAGCGCCGAAAGGCAGGAGGCCACCGTGTATTCGTCGCAGCTGGCACCGATGCCAAGGGCGCACGAGCCGCCTACCAGCAAGTTGACCCGCGCCGAACCGCCACGCTCGGCCAGCGAATGGCGCTTGCCGGCGAGGTAGCTGTAGCGCATGCCCAATGCGTCGGTATTGATGGTGCCCGAGCGGTAACCACGCTCATGCACATACAGCGTTTGTGGCGCACGGCGGCTGCCCAGTTGCAGAAAACGCTGGTAGTCCAGTTGCAGGGGGAAGGCGGTGCCCACGCTGTGCATCGAGGTATCGCGGCTGCGCATGGGCGCTCCTTCGTTATTGTGGTTGTCGAAGCCGGTTTTCAGGCCGCCAGTTCACGCAGGTTGTAAGCCAGGCCCACGGCGGCGATCAGCAGCAGCGCGACCCCCGATGCCAGGCTGATGATGCGGCTGCTGCGCTGCGAGGCGATGCGGCCGATGGCGAAGATGTAGAGGCTGAGCACGGCGAAGTCGATGGCGATCCACAGCAGTGACAGCACCACCATGCTCTTGCCGAACGACTCGGTGATCTGGATGAACTGCGGGAAGAACGAGATGAAGAAGATGATGTCCTTCGGATTGGAGATGCCCACCATGAACCCTTGCAGCAAACCGCCACGGCCGGGGGGCACGGCGGCCTGCTCGGCGACGGGGGCAACTGGCGCCTGCAGGGCCTCGCGCAGGGTGCCCAGGGCGATGTAGCCGATGAACAGACAGCCCACAAGGCTCATGCCGTTCAGCCAGGCCTTGTCGATGGCGGCGCTGGTCATGATGATCCAGGCTGCGGCGCCAATCAGCACCAGCGATGCCCAGTTGGTGCCGATGGCGGTGAACAGCGCCTTGCGCGAGCCGGAGGCGGCGGCGGTATTGACGATCAGCGCTACCACCGGGCCTGGCGTGGCGATCAGCAGCAGGACGGTGAGGGCATAGGTGGCGGTAAGTGCGGTATTCACGTTCAGTTCTCGATCAGTGAGTCGGTTGTTGCAGCGGCGTGGAACGGGCAACGCGCCGGGTTCAGCGAGCCGGGTTCCTGCAGCTGGTACTGCTGCCATTCGTAGTTGTCGTGATGGCCGAAAAAACCCAGGGTGTCGGGCATCACGCCGTCGTTGTAGTGGCCCACCCGCTCGCGAATACGGGCGCGGATGCGCTGGCCGCTGTCGGTTGCGGCGCTGGCCACTTCGTCGAAGCTCTCGCGCGGGTTGACCACCCAGGCGATGTGCTTGCCCAGGTTGCGGCTTTTCATCAACTGGTGGGCGGGGAAGTTCATGTTGATGAACAGCGGCATGCCGGCGAAGCAGAACGCCCATTGTGCGTCGTGCGGGTCGCGTGGCATGCCGGCGGGCCAGGGTTGCGGGTCGCGGGCGTGTACCTGGCCCAGCACGTCCCAGGCCAGCGCCTGTTGCTGCGCAAGTGTGGTGTCGGGGGCGGTTTCAAGAAACACCAGCAGCGGGTTGCCGACCCGCTGCTTGAGGGGTATCGGCGCGATGGTGCTGATGTAGTCGGCAAGGCCGCGGGCGATATCGGCGGCCAGGTTGCCGGCGCGGGCGAAGATGATGTGGCAGGTGCGTGCATTCACCGCCTTGCGCCCGAACAGGCAGGGGAAGTCGGGGTTGGCGAGGGTTTCCTTGAAGTGTTGCAAGGCTTTGTGTGTCCAGTGGTGCCTGTTTTGCACATGTTCATCGGCGAGCTCGAGCGCATCCAGGCGGTAGCAGTTTCCATAACCCGTAAACATGATTTCCCCAGGGGTGTTCGCATCTGAAATTTGAGAGGGTTTCCGGCTTTTTCATGCGGTTTACACTCTGTAATTATTGTTTTTGCAGCATTTTCCGATGCGTTCCCTGCATTGTAAAACGACTGGATCTATGACTTACTATTAGTCCTGCTCATGCTCTGGAATGCCCCTGATGTCGGAACGGATTCAAGCCTTGCATGCCCTGCGCGCCTTCGAAGTTGCCTCGCGCTATGGCTCCTTCACCCGCGCGGCCCAAGAGCTGGCGTTGACCCAGGGGGCGGTCAGCCACCACATCAAGACCCTCGAGGCGCTTTTCGGTTGCGACCTGTTCGAGCGCCGCGGCCCCAAGTTGCGTCTGACCGAGCACGGCAGCCTGCTGGCCCAGGAGCTCAAGGTCGGTTTCAAGATCATCGAGAACGCCTGCGCGCTGCTGCGCCAGGACCGCTACGGCCTGCGTCTGAAAGCCCCGTCCACGCTTACCGTGCGCTGGTTGCTGCGGGCCCTTGACGGCTTCAAGAAGCTCGACAGCAACTGCCCGGTGCAACTGTCGAGCGTGTGGATGGACATCGACTCGGTGGACTTGTACTCCGAGCCATACGACTGCGCCATCCTGCTGGGCAACGGGCACTTTGCAGCCGATGTGGAGAGCCTGAAGCTGTTCGATGAATGGCTGATCCCGGTGTGCCACCCTGACTATCTGGCCGAGCCTGCGCCTGACTTGGCAGTGCTGCGCGATTGCGAGTTCCTCCACCCCTCGGCGGACCGCCGCGACTGGCGGCGCTGGTTGGCACGGGTGGATGGCCTGGACATCAACATTGACCAGGGCCAGGTGTTCGACACCCTCGACCAGGGTATTTCAGCGGCCCAGCAAGGGCTGGGCATCTCGGTGGTCGACCTGGTGCTGGCCACCGCCGACCTGGCCGCAGGCAACCTGGTCACGCCGTTCCCCCAGGCCGTGTCCACCGGCGACGGCTATTACATGATCTGGCTCAAGTCCAGCCCCAAGGCCCGGCAGATGGAGCGCCTGCGCGACTATCTGTTGGCCCAGGTCCCGGCACTGACCCGGCGCGACATCAGCTACCTGTACGGCTGAGCGAGGCGTTGGGGAACACCCGCTCGAGCATGAAGTCGATGAACACCCGCAGCTTGGGCGGCATGTGCCGGCCTGACGGCCAGAGCAGGTAGAAGCTGCCGCGCCGCTCGATGAAGTCGTCGAGCACACTCACCAGGTTGCCGCTGGTCAGCTCCTTGCGCACGTTGAAGTCCGGCAGGCAGGTGATGCCGCGGTGGTTGAGGGCAAAGCACACGCGGGTCTCGACATGGTTGCAGACCATCGAGATGGGGATGTCGTAGTCCTGCTCGGGGTGTTCGCGGCGCAGCGGCCAGGTTTCCAGCTTGCCGCTGCTGGGGAAGCGGTAGTGCAGGCAACTGTGCCCGGCTAGTTCGCGCGGGTGCAGCGGCGTGCCGCGCTCGCGCAGGTACTCGGGGGACGCCACCAGGCAGTGCTGGAAGTGGCCGAGAAACTTCGCGTTGAGCCGCGAATCCACCGGGTGCCCGCCGCGCAGCACCACATCGAAGCCCTCGCCGACGATATCGACCATGCGGTCGCTGAAGTCCAGGTCCAGTTCCACATCCGGGTAGCGCGCCATGAACTCCGCCAGGGCCGGCATCACCAGCCCGGTCACCTGCGGCAGGCTCACCCGCAGGCGCCCGCGCGGGGTGCTGCTGGCCTCCAGCAGCGCCTGCTCGGTGGCCTCGATCTCGGCCAGGATGCGCCGGCTGCGTTCCAGGAACAGTTCGCCCTCGGCGGTGAGGGTGATGCTGCGCGTGCTGCGGTGGAACAGCCGCACGCCCAGCCGGCCCTCCAGGCGCGAGACCCGCTTGCCCACCGCCGAGGCGCTCAGGCCCAGCGATTGCCCGGCGGCGACGAAACTGCGGGTTTCGGCCACCCGGTTGAAAACCACGAAACCGCTGAGGCTGTCCATGTTGCCCTCCGATTGCGGACATTGGTGTCCGAGGTGATCGGAATTCTACCCGTCTTTTTCCGTAATGCCTGCCCGTAGCAGGATGCCGGCCTGAATCAGCATTCAAAGGAACCCCCATGTCCACCTCGATCACCGCCGCCCAGGCACCTGCCCAGAGTACACGGCTACCGCTAAGTGGCCTGCTGGCCCTGGCCTTGACCGGTTTCATCGCCATCCTCAGCGAAACCCTGCCTGCCGGCTTGCTCGACCAGATTGCCGGTGGCATGCACATCAGCCAGGCCATGGCCGGGCAGTGGGTCACCGCTTATGCCCTTGGCGCGCTGTTGACGGCGATCCCGCTGGTGACCTTCACCCAGGGCTGGCGCCGGCGCCGGGCCTTGTTGCTGGCGATCGGCAGTTTCGTGCTGTTCAACGGCCTGACGGTGCTGTCCAGCGACAATCACCTGACCCTGCTGCTGCGCTTTTGCACCGGCGCGGCCAGCGGGCTGGCCTGGGGCCTGATTGCCGGGCATGCGCGGCGCATGGTGGCCCCGGCGCAGCAGGGCAAGGCCATGGCAGTGGCCATGCTCGGCCAGCCCATTGCGTTGTCGTTGGGTTTGCCGATTGCCACTTGGCTGGGGGCGTGGCTTGGGTGGCGTGCGACCTTCGCGGTGGTGACCCTGGCCGCCTTGTTGCTGGCCGTCTGGGTGCTGCGCGCGGTGCCGGACTTCCCCGGCCAGCAGGCCGGTCGGCGCCCGGCAGCGCTGGCGGTGCTGCGTACCCCGGGGGTGGCGCGGGTGCTGCTGGTGATCCTGGCCTGGATCCTGGGCCACAACATTCTTTATACCTACATCGTGCCGCTGCTCGCAGCAGCAGGCATGGCCGCCGACACTGGCCTGGTGCTGATGACCTTTGGCCTGGCGTCGCTGGCCGGCATCGCCCTGGTGGGGCTGTGCGTCGACCGCCACCTGCGCACTCTGGTGCTGCTGTGCCTGGCCGGCTTTGCCCTGGCCACCCTGGCGCTGGGCCAGGTACAGGGTTCGGCCTGGCTGATGCACGCCAGTGTGGCGCTGTGGGGGCTGACCTATGGTGGCGCGCCGACCCTGCTGCAAACCGCCTGCGCCGATGCGGCGGGCGAGGGTGGCGATGTGGCGCAGTCGATGCTGGTGACGGTGTGGAACAGCGCCATTGCGCTGGGCGGGATTGTCGGCGGGCTGCTGCTGAGCGGCGCGGGTGTCGGGGCTTTCGGGCCGGTGGCGCTGGGGCTGATTGCCTTGGCGTGGCTGCTGACCTACGGCGGGCGCAAGGCCGGGTTCACGGCGGGCGCGCGGTAAGGGCGCATTACATGAACCTCAGCCCTGCGCTGTACCTGTAGGAGCCGGCTTGCCGGCGATGAGGCCGGGGCAGGCACAAGCGGGGCGTGATAGGGCACCGGCTGCGCCGGTGATCGCCGGCAAGCCGGCTCCTACAGGGAAAGCGGCAGGTGCGTGCACCGCAGGCTTGCCCGGCGATTGCGGTACACTGGCCGCCTCGCAATCGCCCGCTCCCCCCGAGGTCCTTCGCAGTGCAGCTCCAAAAGGGCTTCGTCCTGACCCGCCATTGGCACGACACCCCCGAAGGTACCTGCGTGGAGTTCTGGCTGGCCACCGACCAAGGCCCGCGCCGCCTGCGCCTTGCGCCGCAACCTTCGGTGGCGTTCATCCCTGCCGCCCAGGCCGAGCACGCCCGGCTGCTGCTCGCCGGTGAGCAGGGCGTCGAGCTCAGGCCTTTGCAACTGCGTGACTTCGAGCAACGCCCGGTCATGGGCCTGTACTGCAACCAGCACCGCCAGATGATCGCCCTCGACAAGCGTTTGCGCGCCGTTGGCGTAGAGGTTTACGAGGCCGATATCCGCCCGCCCGAGCGCTACCTGATGGAGCGCTTCATCACCGCGCCGGTGCTGTTCGATGGCCAGCCCGATGCCCAGGGCGTGCTGTGCGGCGCCCAACTCAAGCCCGACCCGGACTACCGGCCGGCACTGCGCCTGGTGTCGTTGGATATCGAGACCAGCGAGCGCGGCGAGCTGTACAGCATCGCCCTGGAAGGCTGCGGCCAGCGCACCGTGTACATGCTCGGTGCAGATGACGGCCTGGCTGCGGACGTGGATTTCGAACTGCACTTCTGCCAGAGCCGCAGCGAGCTGCTGCAGTGCCTCAACCAGTGGCTGGCCCGGCACGACCCGGACGCGATCATCGGCTGGAACCTGGTGCAGTTCGACCTGCGCCTGCTGCACGAACACGCCAAACAGCTGAACGTACCCCTGGCCCTGGGCCGCGATGGCGCGCCGCTGCACCTGCGCGAACACGGCAGCCGCAGCCACTTCTTTGCCGAGGCACCAGGCCGCCTGCTGATCGACGGCATCGAGGCGCTGCGCTCGGCCACCTGGAGCTTCCCCTCGTTCAGCCTGGAGAGCGTCGCCCAGCAGTTGCTGGGGGAGGGCAAGGCGATTGACACCCCGTACCAGCGCATGGACGAAATCAACCGCATGTTCGCCGAGGACAAGCCGGCCCTGGCCCGCTACAACCTCAAGGACTGCGAGCTGGTGACGCGGATCTTCGCCCATACCCGCCTGCTGGAGTTCTTGCTCGAGCGCGCCAGCGTCACCGGCCTGCCGGTGGACCGCAGCGGCGGCTCGGTGGCCGCGTTCTGCCATTTGTACATTCCGCCCATGCATCGCCTGGGTTTCGTGGCCCCCAACCTGGGCAGCCGCCCGGACGAGGCCAGCCCGGGCGGCTTCGTCATGGATTCGCGCCCAGGCCTGTACGACTCGGTGCTGGTGCTCGACTACAAGAGCCTGTACCCGTCGATCATCCGCACCTTCCTGATCGACCCGGTGGGCCTAGTCGAAGGCCTGCGCCAACCCGACGATACGCATTCGGTGGAAGGCTTTCGCGGCGGGCGTTTCTCGCGCAGCCAGCACTGCCTGCCGGCTATCGTCGAGCGCGTGTGGCAGGGCCGCGAGGCGGCCAAGCGCACCGGCAATGCGCCGTTGTCCCAGGCGCTGAAGATCATCATGAACGCCTTCTACGGGGTGCTTGGCTCCAGCGGCTGCCGCTTCTTCGACCCGCGCCTGGCCTCGTCCATCACCATGCGCGGCCACCAGATCATGCGCCAGACCCGCGAGTTGATCGAAGCCCGTGGCTATGACGTGATCTATGGCGACACCGATTCCACCTTCGTCTGGCTCAAGGGCGCCCACGACGAGGAGGCGGCAGCGCGCATCGGCCGTGAACTGGTGGCCGAGGTCAACCAGTGGTGGGCGCGCCACCTGCAACAAAGTCTGGGGCTTGCCAGTGCCCTGGAGCTGCAGTTCGAAACCCACTACCGGCGCTTTCTGATGCCGACCATCCGCGGCACCGACGAAGGCAGCAAGAAACGCTACGCCGGCCTGGTGCAGCGCGCCGATGGCAGTGAGGAGATGGTCTACAAAGGCCTGGAGTCGGTGCGTACCGACTGGTCGCCGTTGGCGCGGCAGTTCCAGCAGGAGCTGTACGGGCGGGTGTTCCGTGGCCAGCCCTACCGCGACTACCTGCGCGCGACCGTGCAGGCCCTGCTGGCCGGCGAGCATGACGCGTTGCTGGTGTACCGCAAGCGCCTGCGCCGGCCGCTGGCCGAATACCTGCGCAACGTGCCACCCCATGTGCGTGCTGCACGCCTGGCCGACGACTACAACCTGCGCGTGGGCCGCCCCAGGCAGTACCAGAATGGCGGCTGGATCAGCTACGTGATCACCACGGCCGGCCCCGAGCCGCTTGAAAACCATCAGGCCCCCATCGACCACCAGCACTACCTGACACGCCAACTGCAACCTGTGGCCGACGCGATATTGCCGTTCGTAGGCGATGACTTCGCCGCCCTGATCGACCGGCAGATACCGCTTTTCTAACGATACATAAGCACCGCATGCGGTCTACCGCCCACCACTAGCCTGCCGGCTTTGATTGAAACCCGGAGGGTGTGTGATGTCCGTGCAACGCAGTGAAGCACAGCGATACCAGGACCAGATGATCGCCGACCGGCTGCCAGCCTGGGCCGCCAGGGCATCGGTCACCCAGATGCAGCAGCTGCACCAGGCCATGCTGGCCAGCCTGCAGGCGCGCGAGCGTTGCGCCGAACTGCTGGTTGGTTTGCAAGGCGTGCAGGCCTTCACCCGGCCATTGCTGCAGCAGGCCATGCAGGCACAGCTGGGGCTGGACGAGGCGTTGGTGGGCGTTCGCCAGGGCCACAAGGAGCCGGTGATTACCTCCCAACCGATTGGCTGGCCAGTCACCCAGGCCGTGTACTCAGTGATCACGCCATTGGAGGCAGCGCTTCGCAACTTCACGGCCGATCAAGCCCAGGGCCAGCAACTGGCCGGCAATCAGCTGGTGCATTTGCAGGGCCAGTCGGGCCAGCTGCCCAGCGCTGCGCGATTTGCAGCGTTCTGCCGAACCCTGGACCTGGGTGGCCAGTACCAACGTCACCTGGAAGAGGTTCTGCAACCGCAGCGGGCGCGCAACCTGCTGGCCGAACTGCAGCGCAGCGCGCTGAGGGTGGACGCGCACATAGGCTGGATTACAGGGGCGCTGGACGCCGACGAGCAGCGCTTGATTACCGGGCTGTGTGATCTGCAAAACCCGCTCAAGCTGCGTGGCGACCCGGTGCGTGCCAGGCGTTTGAAGCTGCTGGGTTGTAGCCTGGAGCAGATCGTCGTGCTGGATGTGCGTGACGAGAGCTGGAGCCCGCTGTACACCGCGTCGCGCAAGGTCATCGTGCACATTCCCGGTGACCCGGTTACGCCGCTGCGCAGCTACGACACCCTGCGCCAGTTCGCCAACGACCTGGGCAAGCGCCTGCGCACTGCCAGCTACCAGCGCTTCTTCAGCCGCTTTGTGCGCCGGCGTGACAGCCAGGCGTTCTTTGCCCAGGTCATTGGTGGTTATGCCGGAGTATCGGAGCTTGCCAACATCGACCTGGAGGAACACATGGTCGATTGGGGTTCGCCACTGTTCGACACCTTGGCGACCGCGCGCATTGCCCAGATCAAGGACGACGCCGCGCAAATCGCCACGCCGGTGGCCATGCTCGACCGAGAAGTGCAGCAGGCACATGACCAGCGCCTGGCGGCCGAAGGTTGGACGCTGCTCAACCTGGCCGGCCTGTTCGTGCCCGGGTTGGGCCTGGTGTTGCTGGGGGTGGCAGCCTGGCAGGTGCTGGGCGAGGTCTATCACGGTTTTGAAGCCTGGGATGAAGGTGATCGCAGCGCGGCCCTGGACCACCTGTGCCATGTGGCGACCGACGTGGCGGTGCTGGCGGCCACCGCTGCCGGTGTGGCGGTGGTGCGTTCGGCGTGGAGCCGCGCCGCGCTGGTGGATGAGCTGGTTCCGGCACGCCTTGCCAGTGGCGATGTACGCCTTGCCCGAGGCGAGTTATCGGCTTTTACCGAGACGCAGATTCCCGCTCAGGCACGGCGCGATCAGGCAGGTATCAGTGTTCTGGGGGAGCAGGCCTGGGTGCAGATGGAGGCGCGCGCCTATGCCGTCAGGCAGCGCCCGGTGGATGGGCGTTGGCAACTGCAAGCCCGGAACGGGCGCGCACCGCTTCTGCTGGGTAATGGTGCGGGCGCCTGGCGCCTGTGGTCGGAGGAGCCTGGCCGATGGAGCCGGTTGCAGTTGTTCCGGCGCCTGGGGTTGACCCAATACCCGCTGGAGGATGAAGACATCGAGCAGGTACTGCTGGCCACCGATACCCGCGAGGAGCACCTGCGAGCGATGCACCTGCGCGGCGAAGTGCCGGATGCACTATTGCGCGACTGCACCCGCCGTGCTGCGCTGGACGGCCGCATCCGGCGCATGGTCGCGCGTTTGCGTAGCGGCCAGCAGGCCGGGGACAGCACCGTGCGCACCCATGCCGAGCATTTGCCGGGCGGGCATGACCTGAACGACCAGCAATTGGCGGAGCTGGCGTGGCAGCAACGGCGGGCCTTGTTCGAGCGCCTCTACCACGCCAGCCAGGACAGCCAGACGCCACTGGTGGCGGCGCTGCTGCGCGCATTCCCGGGGTTACCCGACGATGTCGCCCAAGAACTGCTCGGGCAGGTAAGCGCGCTACAGCGTCAGCGGCTGGCCGACACTGGGCGGGTGCCCTTGGCCCTGGCCGAGGCCGCGGCCCAGGCATTGCGACGGGTTCGGCTGGCAAGGGTGTACGAGGGCTTGTATTTCGATACCCCGCAAACCCTGGACCATGCCCGGGCTGCGCTGGGTTTGCTGGCGCATTTGCCCGGTGTGCCGAGCGACCTTGGGATACAGCTGTATGACGGCCTGCAGGCAGAAGCACCGTTGTTGCAGAGTGCATCGAGCGCTGCGCGGCAGTTCGAACTGGTATACGGGACCGATGGCTTTCGATTGTTCGATGATCAGGGGCAGGCGTTGAGTGCCCAGGCTGCAGAGCTGTTCGAAACCCTCGCGGCGGCGTTCTGCGATGAGGATCGCAATGCTTTGGGTGTCGGCGAGCCGTTCGCACACAACCTGCGGGTATTGCTGGGGCGGTT
This sequence comes from Pseudomonas sp. NPDC089406, assembly GCF_044900265.1. NCBI lineage: Bacteria > Pseudomonadati > Pseudomonadota > Gammaproteobacteria > Pseudomonadales > Pseudomonadaceae > Pseudomonas > Pseudomonas sp. NPDC089406. The sequence goes on from NZ_JBJDNC010000050.1 coordinate 33,967, forward strand.
GGCGGCCAGCAACCGAAGCCGGCTTGAAGGCGTGCTCGGCATGGGCGCCCCGCAGGGCTGGTTCAGGCCGCCCCAGCGCCTGGCGGACGGGCGCCTGGGCTACCCATTGAGCGGGCGCGGCGCCGGTCGCGGCCGGCCACGGGCGCTTTACGCCATGGTTCGCGCGCTGTACCCGCTGTATGAAGACCTGGAGATCGAACACTGGGCGCGCCGTGCCCGAGAGGCGGGCCAGCATGTGGAGGTGCAGTTGGGGCGCCTGGCCGGTGAACTGTCGGCCTTGCACAGCACCCTGCGTGACTGGGCCGGTGTTGCCACCAGCGGCAGCGAACGCAATGAGCGGCGGCATTTTGGTGAAGCACTGGTGCGCGGCTGGCAACGCATGGGGCCGCGGATCATTGGGGGTGGTGTGGAAGTGGCGGGCTACCGGATGAGCTTGCTGGGCATCAGCCTGGAGTCGCTGCCGGACCTGCCCGAGGTGATCAGCTTCGCCCATGTACGTGAGCTGTCATTCCGCGGCATGGGCCTGCGCCGGGTATCGCGGGGCTTTCTGCGGGCGTTCCCCGGCGTGCGCGTACTGGAGCTCAGCGGCAACCGGCTGGTAACCCTGCCCGAGGGGCTCGAGCGGCTGGTCGAGTTGACCGAGCTGGACCTGTATGACAACCAGATCGTCCTCGACTCGGCCCAGGTGCGCATACTGGAAGGGTGCGTGAGCCTGCGCTATCTGAACCTCTCGTTCAACCCGCTGGGGCGCACGTTCTCGGTGCGCCGCTTGAACCGGTTGCGCAACCTCAACCTGCGGGCGGCGCAGTTGCCGAGCGTGCCGCCGGACTTGCTGGGGCGGCTGGAGCTTGCCATCGCCGACCTGCGCAACAACCACATCACCACCTTGCCCGAGCGCTTTTTCCAGACCCCGTTGTGGATCAGCAGCTCGATCCTGCTGGAGCAAAACCCGCTGGATGGCGAAACCATGCTGCGTTTCGAGATGCACATGCGCACCCACTGGAGTGGCGACCTCGGTGCAGGGGCCGCGCCGGCCTCGGTCCGCCAGGGCTGGCTGCAGGCGATGGGGGATGCCGCCCGGGCCGAGCAGGGCGGTGATTGGGATGCGCTGGAGGCTGAGGAAGGTTCTGGCGATTTCATCGGCCTGCTTGGCAGGTTGCAGGACACCAGCGACTTTCGCCGGCGGCCGGCGGCGCTGGCGGAACGGGTGTTCTGCATGCTCGACGCCATGCGCGCCCACACCTCGCTGCGCGAGGCGCTTTTCGAGCAGGCCCGCCAGGTGCTGACCTGCCAGGACAGCGTGGCCTTGAGTTTCAGCAACCTGGAGCTGCGCATGCTGGTGTGGCAGGCGCAGACCGATGCGGGTACGGGCGGCGAGCAAGCGGCACTGCTGCACCTGGGCCGGCAGTTGTGGCGGCTGGACCAGGTGCAGGCGATCGCCCTCGAGGATATTGCGGCGCGCCAGGCCCAGGGGCGTGATGCCGACCAGATCGAAGTGGTGCTGGCCTATCGCATCGGGCTGCGTGAGTCACTGGACCTGCCGGCACAACCGGGTGACATGACCTTTGCCGAGGTCGCCAATGTGGGCGCAGAGCAGCTCGAGCAGGCCAGGGCCCAGGTACTGGCTGCGCAAACGCCTGAGCGGCTGGCTGAGTCGCTGGTCGACCGGGATTTTTGGCAGACCTGGCTGGAGCGCAGCCAGGCCGAGCGCTTGGCCGGCCTCGACGAGCCGTATCAGCAGCGCCTGGCCAGTTTGCTGGAACAGGCACAGGACGGGCCGGGCGGCGAGGGGGAGGCTGTGGCGCAAATGAACGCCGTGCGCGATGAGCGCGAGGCGGCGCGGCGCGGTTTGATGCTGGAGATGACCTTGCGGGTGTTGGGGGAGGGGGTGGATAGGGGATAGCGCTTTCAAAATGTTCGCGTCAGGGCTGCCAGGTGTTCGCCACAACCTTTGCAGCGCCTACAAAATCGAGCGCCGCGCGGGCGGCGCTCGATCTCATAGGCGCTGCAATACTATCGGCGAGCACCTGTATGCCCTGACGCGTCCCCCCCCAAGGGAAAAATCCCCCTCACCCCAGGAACCGCCCCGGCATTGTGATGATCTCACCCCCCAACCGCGCAAATCCTTACTGGATGTGACAACAGCCAAAAGTGGCAATGTGCCGCAGGCCATTGCCAGCAAAGGCTTGGGCTATGCTCAAACCAGCCACGCCCGGCCTTGGTCTGGACACCGCAAGTTACCTTTGCGCGCAGTATCGGCCTGGCCCATTGGTTTAGGCTCGCGTGCCGGACTTTTCGCAAAAGTCCGTAGTCTTGAGAATCGACAAGGAGATGCCCATGCTCGTCAGGTCACTGACCCTCGCCACCCTGTTCGCCTTCGCCGGCCCCTTGCTTGCCGCCGACAGCGATGCGCCCCTGGCCAAGGAGCTGGGCAAGGCACGGCCGCTGGTGGTGATCGCGCCCAGCAGTGCCGACCCGACCCTGCGCGGCCTGGAAGACGCCTTCAAGGACCCGGCCACCCAGGCCGGCTTCAAGCAGCGCGGGCTGGTGCTGTACAGCGTGGCGCAGATGATGGGCAAGCGTGAAGACAAGAACCTCGAGCAGCAGACCACCATGGCCCTGATCCGCGAACTCAAGCTGGGCGCCAGCAAGGGCACCAAGGTGATCCTGGTGGGCAAGGATGGCGAACGCCACGTGCTCAAGGATGACGACAGCGGCAGCAAGCTCGACCCGCAGGTGATCTTCAAGGCGGTGGATGAACTGCCGGCCAGCGAGCAGGCGGTCAGTGCGCCTGAACCGGTGGCTGCGGCGCCTGCCGAACCCAAGGCCAAGGACAGCAAGCCGGCCAAGCCCGCAAAACCTGCCGCACCGCCCAAGCCGCTGGACGACTGAGCCTGCCTGTTGCGGCCTTTTGCCTCGGGTAACAGGCCGCTTCGTGTATCCCACTGTATCTGCCCGTCGCAACGACCAGCTTGCATACAAAACCCCACCCGCCGCGATACACCCACGACACACCGCCACGGCTCAATGGCTCCACTTTCAAACCAAGTGGAGCGACACCATGAAAACTTCCAACAAGACCCTCGGCCTGCTCGGCGCCACCCTGTTCGGCGGCATGCTGCTGGGCAACAGTGCTTTTGCGGTCGAACCTTTGAGCCAGGGCTACCAGTTGGCAGCTGCCAAGACCACCGGCGAGGGCAAGTGCGGCGAGGGCAAGTGTGGTGCCAGTGGCAAGGCCACCCAGGCCGAAGGCAAGTGTGGCGAGGGTAAATGTGGCGCCAGCGGCAAGGCCGGCGGCGAAGGCAAGTGCGGTGAGGGCAAGTGTGGCGATGCCTCGTTCTCGCGTACCGACACCAACCACGACGGCAAGGTCTCGCGGGCGGAGTTCCTGGCCGTGGCCAAGGACCGCGCTGGCGAATTCGACAAGATCGACAGCAACCACGACGGCTTCATTTCCGAGCAGGAGGCCCATGACCACCTGGCGGCGGTCTACAAGGCCAATGGCAAGCCAATGCCTGCCGGGCTGTTCAGCCACCTGAGCAACTGAGCCCGGTCGCCGGGCACGCTCGCAACCACTTTACCGTGGGCGCGAGCTTGCCCGGCGATGCGGCCTGTGCCCTGACGGAGCATTCCCCATGACCCCATCCCCCCTTAATACCGGGCTCGGCCTGCGCCGCGGCCTGTTGCCCGAACTGCTGGCCCTGGAGCCGGGCACCCTGGACTTTCTCGAATGCGCCCCGGAAAACTGGATCGGCGTCGGTGGTGCCTACGGCCAGGCGCTTGGGCAACTGGCCGAGCGCTTCGCCATCAGTTGCCATGGCCTGTCGCTGTCCCTTGGCGGTACCGCACCACTGGATCAGACACTGTTGGTCCGCACCCGGCAGTTTCTCGACCGTTACCAGGTGCGCCTGTACAGCGAGCACCTGAGCTACTGCAGCGACGATGGCCACCTCTACGACCTGATGCCGATCCCCTTCACCGATGAAGCCGTTCTACAGGTGGCAGCGCGCATTCGCCAGGCCCAGGATCTGCTTGGCCGGCGCATCGCGGTGGAGAACATCAGCTACTACGCCGCGCCTTACCAGGCCATGAGTGAGTTGGCGTTCATTCGCGCGGTACTCGACGAGGCCGATTGCGACCTGCTGCTGGACGTCAACAATGTGTTCGTCAACGCCTGCAACCACGGCTACGACGCCGACGCCTTCCTGCAGGCGCTGCCGCAAGCGCGTGTGGCGGGCATGCATGTGGCCGGGCACTACGACGAAGCGCCAGACCTGAAAGTCGACACCCATGGCGCCCCGGTCAAGGACGCCGTATGGGCGCTGTATGCCCAGGCATGCCAGCGTTTCGGCGTGCAGCCCACGGTGCTCGAACGTGATTTCAACTACCCGCCGCTGGCCGAACTGCTGGCAGAGACCGCGCATATCCGCGCCCTGCAAGCACACCATGGAGTGCCTTGCCATGCCTGAGACCCTGCGCGATCAGCAGTTCACCTTTGCCCGGCATTTGCGCGACCCGGCCGCCAACCCACCGCCCCCCGGCATCGAGGCGCGGCGCCTGAAGGTGTACCGCGAGCTGTTCTACGGCGCCATCGAAGGACTGCTGGCCGGCAGTTTTCCGGTGCTGCGCCGCACCCTGGGGGAACAACGCTGGCACGCGCGGGTACAGGATTTTTACGCCAGCTATCGCAGCCAGACCCCGCTGTTTACCGAGTTGGCCGAGGCGTTCATCGACTACCTGCAAGGCATCGAGCCAGACGCGCCGTGGCAACTGGAACTGGCGCATTACGAATGGATAGAAGCGCAGCTGTACCTGAGCGATGCCCAAGACCCGGCCCACGACCCGACGGGCGAGCTGCTGGATGGCGAGCCGTTGCTGTCGTGCGTGGCCAGGGTGCTGGCCTACCGTTGGCCGGTGGAGCGTATCGGGCCGGACTATCAACCTGAAGAGCCGCCCGAGGCACCGACCTTGCTGATGGTCTACCGCGATGCGGACTTGCAGGTGCGTTTTGCGCGCATCGCGCCGCTGGCCTGGCAGTTGCTGGTGGGCCTGCCCGGTACCGGGCGCGAGCGCTTGCGGGCGCTGGGCAAGGATGAAGTGCAGCGCCAGGGGCTGGCGCTGCTGGAGGATTTGCGCAGGCAGGGGATTATCGTCGGTACCCGGCCATGTCAGTGATCGGTGGGGGGGGGGCAGTTGTCTTGTGCTGGCTGTGCCGGCGATGAGGCCGGTACAGCCGGCACAAAGCCGATGCTCCCACGCTGCCAGGCTCAGGCTTACGCCGTTGTCCGCTCGCCTTCGAGCTGCACCTCGGCCTTTTTAGCCGGCTTCAAGCGCGACACGGCAACCAGCACCAGCACCAGCCCGACCACCTGGTACAGCGAAATCTCCTCGCTGAGAATCGCCCACGATGCCAGCACCGTCAGTACCGGCCCCAGGTTACCCACCGCCGCCGTATGGGTCGGCCCCATGCGCTGGATCGCCAGCGCCACCCAGTAAATCGGCAGTACCGTCGAGAACAGGGCCATCAGCCCGGCGTTCCACCACACTGCGCTGGGCAGTTGCAGCAGGGGTGCTACATCCGCCACCAGCAGGTAATGGGCCAGCACCATCAATGAAGACGCCGTGCCGCACAGCCCGGCCAGGCGCATCGAGCCCATGCGCTTGAGCATCATGCCGGTGCCCGAGTAGTACAGCGCGTAGGTGACCGCACTGGCGAACACCCACAACGAGCCTGCCAGCACCTGGCTGCCCGCGCTGGCCACGCTGATGTCATGCACAAAAGCGATGCCCAGCCCCAGGTAGCACAGGCCCATGGCCGCCAGCGTACGCAGGGTGGGGCGCTCGCGCTGCACCACGGCCTGGATGAGCAGCACCAGGGTCGGGTAGGTGAACAGGATCAGCCGCTCGAGCCCGGCACTGATGTACTGCAAGCCATAAAAGTCGAACAGGCTGGCCAGGTAGTAGCCGAACAAACCCAGCACCGCCACCCGTAGGCCATCGCCCAGGGTCAGTGGCGCGTCACCCTGGCGGCGGCTGGCCCAGACCAGCCACAGGAACAGCGGCAGCGACAACGCCATGCGCAGCGCCAGCAGGCTGATGGCGTCCACCGGGCCTGCGGCATAGGCGAGCTTGACGAAGATGGCCTTGAAGCTGAAACCCAGTGCCGCCAGCACGGCATACAAGCTGCCATTGGCGAGGGCGCGGTGGAGCGGGGCGGGCAGGGTGGTCATGGTCGATCCGTAACAAGATGAGTCGTGGCTTATTCTGCGCAGAACGCCAAGGCGCTAGAATCGCTTTTTATCGAATATGGCGTTCTGATTTGGAGAAGCCCTGTAATGCATTTCGACCTGCCCGACCTGCGCCTGCTGGCCGCCATCGCCGCTACCGGCAGCCTGAGCAAGGCCGCCGCCACCTTTCCGGTGGCGGTCTCGGCGGCCAGCACCCGGCTGCGTCTGTTCGAGCAGCGCAGTGGCCTGACCCTGTTCACCCGCAGGGCCGATGGCATGCAACTGACCCCGGCCGGGCGGCTGGTGCTGGAGTCGGCGCGCGGGGTACTGAGCGAGTCGCAGAAACTGCAGGACACGCTCAAGGAACTGGCCGGCCAGCGCCGCATTACCCTGCACCTGGCGGCGTCCACGGTGACCAACAGTACCCTGCTGCCAGCGGTGCTCGGGCCATTTTTGGCGGACTACCCCGAAGTCGACCTGCAACTGGTGGAGCACAAAAGCGTCGATGTGCTGCGGGTGGTGCTGGCCGGCGACTGTGAGATCGGCGTGTACGACGGCAACCTGATCGACAACGGCCTGGTGTCGTTACCGTTTCGCACCGAGCGCCTGGTGTTGCTGGTGCCGGGCGACCATGCCCTGGCCGGGCGCGGGCAAATGCGCCTGGCCGATGCCTTGGGCCATGCCTTCGTCTGCCTGCCCTACGAGCGGGCCATGCAGCGTTTCGTCGAGGAGCTGGCGATGAACCTGGCCATGCCGCTGAAGGTACGGGTGCGGGCGCCGAGCTTCGAAGCCATCGCGCAGTTGGTGGGGCAGCGCGCCGGCATCGCCATGCTGCCGGAAACCGCCGCGCTGCGTGCCGAGCAGGAACTGCCGGTACGCCGGGTCGCGCTGGATGAGCGCTGGGCCACGCTGGAGCTGCGCATCTGTTTTCGCGGCTGGGAGGCGTTGAGTTCCCACGGCCGGCAACTGGTGGGCTTCCTGTCCGGGCAGTGAGGCGGGCCGGTGGATTTGCCGGCATTCCCCGGTAGACTGTCGCCTCGGGCTATTCGTGTGGGGTGTCTGGCACTTAAAATGCCATCATATGGATATCATTGTGCCCGGCGCAAATTCCCCTCCAGCGCTTACACTCACTGTTCGCACCAAAAGATACAGGCAGCTTTTTCCATGGCGTTCGACGCGTCCACCCTCCTTACCCTCACCATCGCCCTGGCGGCCGCTTCCGCCCTGTACCTGGCCGTCGAATGGCGCAGCGTGCGCGAGTCTTCGCTGCTGTGCTGGAGCCTCGGTTTCGCCATTATCAGCATCGGCTCTTCGCTGGCGCTGCTGCGCAGCAGCGGCTACCTGTTCATTGGTATCTGGTTCGCCAACGGCGGCTTGATCACCGCCCACTGGCTGTTCCTGCTGGGTGTGGCGCGCTTTACCGAAACGCGTTTGTCACGGGCCTGGTTGCTGGCGGTCCCGATATGGCTCGGCATGCTGCTGTTGCCGGGCTGGCCGTTGTGGTCGAAAACCCTGCTGGTGGTGCAATCATTGTTGATCGCGCTGTTCACCCTGCAGGCCAGTTGGCTGTTGCGGCCCCATGGCAAGTCGCTGGGTGTCGGGGCTGCGCAGCTGCGTGTCATCTTGCTGCTGCATGGGCTGTTTTACCTGTGCAAGACCTTGCCGGCGCTGGTTTCTGGCACGCTGATCGACCTGACTGCGTTCCGCGGCCTGATCATCCAGGTGTCGCTGGTGGAGGGGGCCATGGCGATCATGTTGATCGCCCTGTCGATGACCGGCACGGTGCGCAACCGCCGCGAGGAACGCATCGAGCGCCTGGCGGCCCGTGACCCGCTGACGGCGTTGTATAACCGCCGGGCCCTGGAGGTGCGGGCGCCGCACGTGTTTGCCACGGTGGCAACGGGTAACCCGGGAGCTTTGCTGCTGATCGACATCGACCATTTCAAGCTGGTCAACGATTACCACGGCCATGCTGCGGGCGACCGGCTGCTGGTTGCCCTGAGCGAGATGATCCGTGCGCTGCTGCCGGAGCGGGCGATTGCTGCGCGCCTGGGGGGCGATGAGTTCGTGATTCTGTTGGGCGGTGCTTCGCGGGGGCAGATCGAGGCGTTGGCTGCGGCCTTGCGTCAGCAGTTTCAGCATGCGGCGGCGCAAACCTGCGCTACGCCCCAGGCGGTGACCTTGAGCATTGGCGGCAACCTGTTTGACCGGCCGCCGGCTAGCCTGGCGGCGCTGTTGGAGCAGGGGGATGTGCTGCTTTATGCGTCCAAGCGGAGTGGGCGTAATAGCCTGCAGTTGGTGGATGGGTCGCGGAGTACGGCTTGAGGTGTTTGGTTTTTTGGCTTGGGGGTGGTTGGTTTTTGTGAACTAAGATTGGTTGTTGGTTGGTTTTGAAAGTTGTAGGTGCATTCATTATTTGTAGTGACGCTTATTCACCTTTCCGCCCTTACGGCGGGTTACTTTTTTTCGTGGAAAAAAGTAACCAAAAACCGTGCGCTCC
>NZ_JBJDNC010000051.1:0-41174 GCF_044900265.1 Pseudomonas sp. NPDC089406
GCCCATCGCGACACAAGGCCGCTTCCCACGGGGACTGTGTTAAATCAATGAGTTGTAGTTTGTTCTATGAGAGCCGGCTTGCCGGCGATAGGGCCATCAGCCCGCACACAGGATGGGTGGTTGGCAGGCCCGGCCTCATCGCCGGCAAGCCGGCTCCTACAGGTTTTGGGTCAGCGCACCTAGCGCTGCATCCCCCAACGCTTCACCGTCAGCCGCTCCAGGGTATTGAACACCAGCCCCTCCACCAGCAAGCCGATCAGAATCACCACCGCAAGCCCAGCGAACACCTTGTCGGTGTACAGCTCGTTGCGGTTCTGGAAGATGTACCAGCCCAGCCCGCCCTTGCCGCTGCTGGCGCCGAACACCAGCTCTGCGGCGATCAACGTGCGCCAGGCAAAGGCCCAGCCGATTTTCAGCCCCGACAGAATCGACGGCAGCGCCGCCGGCACCAGCACGTAAAGCACCAGGCGCAGGCCGCGCAGGCCATAGTTGCGCCCGGCCATGCGCAAGGTCTCGGACACGCCCTGGAAGCCCTGGTAGGTGTTCAGCGCCAAGGCCCACAGCACCGAATGCACCAGCACGAAGATCAGGCTGTTGTCGCCCAGGCCAAACCACAGCAGCGCCAAGGGCAGCAGGGCGATGGCCGGCAGCGGGTTGAACATCGAGGTCAGGGTACTGAGCAGGTCGCGGCCAAACTGGGTCGATACCGCAAGGCTGGTCAGCCCGAACGCCAGCACGATGCCCAGCACGTAGCCCTTGAGCAGCACCACCAGCGACACGCCGACCTTGGCCGGCAGTTCACCACTGAGCATGCCTTCGCCGAACGCCGCAGCCGTCTGCAAGAAGCTCGGCAGCAGCAGGTCGTTGTCGGTGTAACGGGCCACCGCCTCCCACACGATCGCCAGCAGCGCCAAAATCAGCCCCTTGCGCAGCCAGCCCAGCTGCCACAAGCGTTGCGGCACCGGCAGCTGGCGTTCCAGCGGCACCCCGGGCAGGGGCTGCAGCTGCACTTCGTATTCCTGGCGAGCAGGTGTCGTACTCATGTGCGTGCTCCTGTCAGTAGGCGATGCGGATGTCGTTGAAGCCAAGCTCGGCGGCCTGTTCAGGCGCCTCGGCTTCATCGAACAACAAGCGGTGGATGCGCCGCGCACTGGCCTGGAAGTCGCTGGCGCCCAGGCTGCCCAGGTCGTACTGGTGGCTGTGCACCTCGGCGCGCACCCGGCCTGGGTGCGGCGACAGCAACAGGATGCGGTTGCCCACCACCAGCGCCTCTTCGATGGAGTGGGTGACGAACAGCAAGGTGAAGCGCACCTCCTCCCACAACAGCAGCAACTCCTCCTGCATCTTGCGCCGGGTAAGGGCGTCGAGGGCGGCGAAGGGCTCGTCCATCAGCAGGATCTTAGGCTGGGTGGCCAGGGCGCGGGCAATGGCCACGCGGGCCTTCATGCCGCCCGACAGGGTGTGCGGGTAGGCATCGGCAAACCCCGCCAAACCAACCTTGTCGAGGTAATGCAGGGCCCGTTCCTCGGCCTCGGCGCGCTTGAGCTGGCCGGATACCAGCAGCGGGAACATCACGTTGTGCTTCACCGTCTTCCACGGCGGCAGCTGGTCGAACTCCTGAAACACCACAATGCGGTCCGGCCCCGGGCCGCGCACCGGCTGGCCTTGCAGCAGAATCTGCCCTTCGCGCGGTTCGATGAAGCCGGCCACCGCCTTGAGCAGGGTCGACTTGCCGCAGCCCGAAGGCCCCAGCAGCACGAACCGGTCGGCGCGGTCGACCTCGAAGCTGACCTGGTGGGTGGCCCGCACCACGCGCTGGGCGGTGCGGTATTCAAGGCTCAGGTTGTCCACCGCCAGCAGCGGTGGGGTGGCGACACGGCTCAGGTTGCTGGCCGTGTGGCCTGGCAATGGGGCGGTCATGGGCGATCAGCTCCCCTGCAACGGGCGTTCATCCTGGAAGAAGTAGTCCTTCCACGATTCCGGCTTGTGCTTGATGGCGCCGACCCGGTACAGGAAGTCGGCCAGCTTGTAGGTGTTCTTCGGGGTGACGGTGAATTCGTACTGCGGGTTGTCGATCAGCTTGATCAACTCGTTGCGGTCGATCTTGGCCTTGGTCACGCGGATGTAGGTATCGGCGGCTGCGGCCTTGTCGTGCTGGGCAAAGTCGGCGGCCTCGGCGAGGGCATCGACGAAGGCTTTGTAAGTCTTCGGGTTGTCCTTGCGGAATTTCTCGGTGGCGAACAGCAGGGTCGGCGAGTTGGGGCCGAGCAGGTCATAGCTGTTGAGCACGATGTGCACGTTCTTGTTGGCCAGCGCCTGGTCCTGGAACGGCGGGTTGGAGAAGTGCCCGTTCAGCTCGGTGCCGCCGGCCAGCAGGGCCGCGGTGGCGTCCGGGTGGGGCACGGCCAGGGTGTACTTGTCGAGGCGGTTGTACTCCTTGTCGCCCCACTGCTGGGCGGCGGCGTACTGCAAGAAGCGCGACTGCACCGACACACCCACTGCCGGCAGGGCGATGCGGTCCTTGTCGCTGATGTCGGCGATGGTCTTCACATTGGGGTTGCTGCTGACCAGGTAGTACGGGAAGTTGCCCAGCGACGCCACGGCCTTGACGTTCTGCCGGCCCTTCGTGCGGTCCCACACGGTGAGCAGCGGGCCGACGCCGGCGCCGGCGATGTCCACCGAGCCCGACAGCAGCGCGTCGTTGATCGCCGCGCCACCGGACAACTGCGCCCAGTCCACCTGGATGTCGATGCCCTGCTCTTTACCGTGTTTTTCGATCAGTTGCTGGTCGCGCACCACGTTGAGCAGCAGGTAGACGATGCCGAACTGCTCGGCGATGCGGATCTTGCCTTCGGCGTGGGCCAGGGTGGGCGCCGCGAGGCTACCGACCACCAGGCTTGCGCCCAGGCCGATGCTTGCCGCCAGGCGGCTGATGGATTTACGCATGATTGTTTCCTCAGTCGTCAGAACGGGGCATCGCCCTGGATGGTGGTGCGGTACAGCTTGCGCCGCAGGTGCGCGGGGCAGCCGGTGGCCAGGTGAATCAGCGAGCGGTTGTCCCAGAACACCAGGTCATGGGGCTGCCACCGGTGGCGGTAGATGTTCTGCTCCAGCACGCTCAGGGCGTACAGCTGCTGGAGCACGTCGCGGCTTTCATCTTCGGGCAGGCCGACGATGCGGGTGGTGAAGCCTTCGCTGACGAACAGCGCCTTGCGGCCGTTTTCGGGGTGGGTGCGCACCACCGGGTGGATGACTTCCTGCACCTGGGCCAGTTGCTCGGCGGTGAGGGTCGGGCGCCAGCTGCCTTCGAACTTGGTTTCGGCGTAGCGGGCCGTATACGAGTGGGCGGCGTCGCGGCCCTCCACCACCTTGCGCAGCGCATCGGGCACCGCGTCCCAGGCCTTGTGCATGTCGGCGAACAGGGTGTCGCCGCCCTCGCTGGGCAACTCCTGGGCGTGCAGCATCGAACCCAGGCTCGGCAGCTCTTTATACGAAAGGTCCGAATGCCAGAACTTGCCGGCATCGCCCAGGCCAAGGTTGCGACCGTCCTCGATGATGTTGGAAACGATCAGGATCTCGGGGTGGCCGGCCAGCAGGAACTGCTTGAGCACGTGGATCTGCAGCTCGCCGAAACGGCGGCTGAAGGCGATCTGCTGTTCGGGGGTGATGCGCTGGTCGCGGAACACCAGCACGTGGTGGTCCAGGTGGGCGCGGTGGATACGGCTGAAATCCTCGGCATTGACCGGCTTGGCCAGGTCCAGGCCGACGATCTCGGCACCGACGGCGCCGCTGAAAGGGCGGATTTCGAAATGTTGCGGCAGGGCGCTGTCGTTGATCGACAAGGCGTTCGAGGCGGCTGGCATTGTTCACTCCCACGCAGTGCGCGACGTTCAGGGCGCGCAACGATTCAGAAACGCACGGGGTTTACCCGTGTGGGTTCGAGTCGTGCGGCGCGCCGATTGGTCGGCGGGTACGCAGTGAGAGCGACTATAAGGGCATAAGAAAAATAATTTAAATACCTTTAGAGCATATGAATATGTCTGCGGCGGATTGCCGCAGGCGCTTCGCCGGCCAGCGGAAAGCAGCCACCAGCCGACGTTATGTCACTTAACCGATATGGCAATCCGGTATCATCGCCGGCTTTTCAAACCATCCGTTCATTCGTGGAGTTGCGCTAGATGAAAGTTCTGACGCTGTTCGGCACCCGCCCAGAGGCCATTAAAATGGCGCCCCTGGTCAAGACCTTGGCGAAGACCGAGGGCGTCGAAAGCATCGTCTGCAGCACTGGCCAGCACCGCCAGATGCTCGACCAGGTGCTGCAGCTGTTCTCCATCCCGGTGGACTACGACCTGGACGTGATGGTGCCCGGGCAGACCCTCAACGGCCTGTTCGCCCGCCTGCTGACCCGCATCGACGCGCTGCTCGAGGATATCCGCCCGGACTGCGTGCTGGTGCACGGCGACACCAGCACCGCGGCCGCCTGCTGCCTGGCTGCCTTCCACCGCGGCATCGCCATCGGCCACGTCGAGGCGGGCCTGCGTACCGGCGACCTGACCCAGCCGTTCCCCGAAGAAATGAACCGCCGGGTAGTGGACGTGATGGGCCGCTGGCTGTTCGCCCCCACCGTGACTTCGCGCGACAACCTGCTGCAAGAGAACCTGCAAGGGCAGATCCACATCACCGGCAACACGGTGATCGACGCCCTGGACCTTGCCGTGCAGAAGCTGGACAACGAACCCCAGGTCGGCGAAGGCTTCGCCCGCCGCTACCCGTGGCTGGATGCCAAGCGCCGCCTGGTGCTGGTGACCGGCCACCGCCGCGAGAACTTCGGCGATGGCTTCCGCCAGATCTGCCAGGCACTGGCCGAGCTGTCGCGCCGCGACGACGTGCAGATCGTCTACCCGGTGCACCTCAACCCGCAGGTGCGTGACGTGGTGATGAGCGTGCTGGGCGACAACCCCAACGTGCACCTGATCGAGCCGCTGGATTACCTGGAATTCGTCTGGTACATGCGCCGCGCCTACCTGGTGCTGACCGACTCGGGCGGCGTGCAGGAAGAAGCCCCGCACCTGGGCAAGCCGGTGCTGGTGATGCGCAACACCACCGAGCGTCCGGAGGCGGTGGCCGCCGGCACGGTTAAGCTGGTCGGCACCGACAGCACACGCATCAAGCAGGCGGTCGAGACCTTCCTCGACGACACCGCGCTGTATGCCCAGGTGGCCCGCAGCGTGAACCCGTACGGCGACGGCAAGGCCAGCGAGCGCATCGTTAACGCCTTGCTGGGCCGGCCGTTCGAACCGTTCCAGGGTCATTGAGAAAACCGCAAAAAGGGCGATTCGCCGTCAAAATAACGGCGGCGAATTTCCGTATCACGTCTTTTATCAGATTGTCTAACAAAATATTGACATTGGCATTTTGATACTAGAGATTACGCACCCGATGTGATCAGGAAGTTGCGTCGCGCTCCACTAGAAGAACGCATGTTTATCACTTCCCCGATACCCGAATTTTCCCGATGACCACGCAACGCCGTGCGCTTGTCCGCGCCTGTTTGCGCACACGTTTGCACGCCCGCTCGAGGGCTGTCGACGCCCCTGAACCTTTGCAAGGACCAGATCGTTGAGCCACCCGAATCGTCGCCTGCAGTTCGCCGCACTGAGCGCTGCCCTGACCTCCCCCCTGCTGGCCCATGCCACCCCTGCCAGCGATGCCTTGCAGGCGCTGACCGCGCAGGACCTGGTGTCGCGCAGTGTGTCGCTCAAGGACCTGGGCATCACCAACCCGGTAGTGCTCGACCAGGCCGACAACCGCCAGGCGTTCTTCCTGCCGGTGCCCAAGGGCGTGGCGATCAGCGATGCGCAAATCGAGCTCAAGGGCCGCTTCATCAAGGGCGAAGAAATGCCCGCCACCCTGCGCCTGAGCGTCGATGGCCAGCCGCGTGTGGCCGAGCGCGTCAGCCGCGCTGAAGGCGACCTGGGTCGCAATCTGGCGGTGGACAGCGGCCGGCACGCCAGCGGCTTCGTCAACTTCACCCTGGACTGGAGCTCGCCGGTTTCCGAAGACTTCTGTTCGCCGCCCCGGGCCACCGCCAACGTGCTGACCCTGTCGCCGGAGACGCGCCTTAACTACCGCTACTCGATGTCGGCCCTAGGCAGCCTGGCCGAAGCCTGGAGCAGCCTGCCGGGCGAGCCGGTGATTCTGGTGGCCGGCGGCGCGCTGGAGCGCACCAGCTTCGACAGCGCCTGGCGCCTGGGCGTAGCCCTGGAGCGCAGCGCCCGCCGCGCCCAGGTGCGTGCCCTGCCGCAGGTCGGCGACACCGTGCAACTGGCCGGCGTGGATGTACCGCCTGCCCTGGCCAAGCTGCCGGCCTTCGCCGCGCTGGCCGGCCAGCAGGCGCACAAGCTGGCCGACCCGGCCGAGCTGGGCGCCCTGCTGCTGCTCGACGCCCCGGCCATTCGCGCCGACCTTGCCGTGGCCGACACCGCCCTGGTGGGCCAGATCAACAGCGCCCTGGATGCCCTGGGCCAGCAGCTGCAGGATGACCGCGAAGCGCAGGACGCCCTCAGCCAGTGGCGCAAGCGCCGCGCAGCCCTGGCCGGCAGCGCCCTGCCGAGCCAGCAGATGCAACTGCTGAGCCTGGGCCGCCAGGCCGTGGTGGCCGTGGCCGCCGACGCCGGGGCCAAGGCCGCCGGGGTGTTCGACGCTTACTGGCGCGACGTGCTGGTGGCACCGCAAGCCCAGGTCCGCCAGGTCGGCGAGGCCCTTCGCAACGACAGCGGCCATGTGCGCCTGAGCGCCCTGGGCGGCAATTTCAACACCTTCGACGTGGTCAGCCGCGGCGAATGGACCGCCACCTTCCCGCTCAGTGCGGTGTCGGTCAACGGCCGCATGCCGGGCGAGCTGAACCTCGACCTGGCCGCCGCGCCAGGCGCTTCGAGCACCGCGCCGGTGGCCTCGGTGATCTGGAACAACGTGCTGCTCAACGCCGCGCAAATGACCGCCGACGGCAGCGCAGAGCGGCTCAAGGCGCGTATCCCGGGCTACGCCCTGGGCGTGACCAACACCGTGCAGGTGCGCTTCCAGCGCCAGCCCAGCTCGCCGCATTGCGCCGAGATCCCGCAGGCCTACCCGGTCAACGTGCTGCCCAGCAGCTACCTGACCCAGGCCGACGCCGAGCCCGACGGCACCTTCGTCGGTTTGCTGCCGCTGCTGGCCGGCAAGCCGCAGGTGCTGGTCAACCCGTCGGCGCTGCAAACCCCGGTTGCCAGCCTGGGCAAGCTGATCCGCCTGGCCAGCGCCGCGTCGCTGTCGCCAGTCAACGCCGAGCTGCTGCTCAGCGATGCCAAGGGTGACGTGACCCCGGGCCGCCCGTTCCTGGCGCTGGACGTGCAGCTGCCAGGCGCCAAGCCGGTGCTGGGCGTGGCTGAGCTTGAGCGCCTGCAAGCCCAGGGCAACCAGCAGCTGGCCCTCGACCTGCAAGGCCCGCAAGGCCTGGGCACGCTGTCGGTGGTCGCCTCCAACGGCCAGGACGGCGTGCTGTGGAACAGCCTGGGCAACCCAAGCATGGTCCCGCAACAGCCGTTCCTGCTGACCCGCGGCAATGCCGTGGTGGTGGGCGAGGAAGGCCCGCTGACCTGGATCGACACCACCGACCCTGAGCTGAACCTCAGCGGCACGCCGTTCCACCAGTGGCGCAAGCAGCTGGTGTGGGCACTGCCGACGTTGTCGGGCATCGTCCTGGTGCTGCTGGTGCTCGGTGTGATCGCGCGCCGTCTGCGCCTGAAGAACAAAGGCAAGTAAGGCCAGGTAACCGACCATGTCCTCACTCTACTGGCCGTACCTGCTGGCGGATTACTACCGCATCCTCGAACTCGTCACCGCGTTCGTCGGGGTGCTGATCCTGCTGTCGAGCCTCGATGACCTGTTCATCGATGTCTGGTACTGGGTGCGCCAGGTGTACCGCAAGCTGCTGATCCGCCGTAAACGCTACCAGGCGTTGACGGTGGAGCAGCTACGCAGCAAGCCTGAGCAGCCGCTGGCGATCATGATCCCGGCGTGGCTGGAATACGACGTGATCGCGCCGATGCTGGAGAACATGGTCGGCTCGCTGGACTACAAGAACTACTACATCTTCGTCGGCACCTACTGCAACGACCAGCGCACCATCGACGAAGTCGAACGCATGCGCCGGCGCTACAAACAGCTGGTGCGCGTCGAGGTGCCCCACGACGGCCCGACCTGCAAGGCCGACTGCCTGAACTGGATCATCCAGGCGATCTTCGCCCAGGATGCGCGCATGCCCGAGCCGTTCGCCGGGGCCATCCTGCACGACAGCGAGGACGTGCTGCACCGCCTGGAGCTGCACTACTTCAACTACCTGCTGCCGCGCATCGACTTCGTCCAGCTGCCGGTGACCTCGCTGGAACGTGACTGGTACGAACTGGTGGCCGGCACCTACATGGACGAGTTCGCCGAATGGCACACCAAAGACCTGGTGGTGCGCGAAAGCATGTCGCGCATGGTGCCGTCGGCAGGCGTCGGTACCTGCTTCTCGCGCAAGGCGCTGCTGGAGCTGTCGGCCGAAACCAACAACCAGCCGTTCAACACCGACACCCTCACCGAGGACTACGACATCGGTGCGCGCCTGGCCCGGCGCGGCATGAAGCAGATCTTCGGCAAGTTCCCGGTGGACTACGTGGCCAAGCGCACCACCTGGTTTGGCCACGGCAAAGAAAAAATGGTCGCGGTACACATGCCCCTGGGTGTGCGTGAGTACTTCCCCGACACCTTCCGCACCGCCTACCGGCAAAAGGCCCGCTGGACCCTGGGCATCGGCCTGCAAGGCTGGAGCCAGGTGGGTTGGGAGGGGTCGCTGGCGACCAAGTACCTGCTGTTCCGCGACCGCAAGGGCCTGATTACCTCGTTCATCGCCATCCTCGCCTACCTGCTGCTGGCCCAGCACCTGGTGTTTCTGGGCATCAGCGCCAGCGGCCACTGGGATGTGTTCTTCCCCTCGGCGTTCGGGCCCAACAGCGCCCTGATCGACCTGATGTGGGCCAACACCCTGGCGCTGAGCCTGCGCATCCTGCAGCGGGCCTACTTCGTCGGCCGTCTGTATGGCTGGGAACATGCCCTGCTGTCGGGGCCGCGGATGATCATCGGCAACTTCATCAACGCCATGGCCGCAGCACGGGCCTGGCGGCTGTACCTGGGTTATCTGTTTCTGGGCAAGAAGCTGGTGTGGGACAAGACCATGCACGACTTCCCGTCGTCCGACCAGTTGCAGCAGCAACGCCTGCGCCTGGGCGAGCTGCTGGTTTCGTGGCGCGCCATCGACGAGGAGGTCCTTGGCCAGGCGCTCAAGGCCCAGGCCGAAGAGCACAAGCCGCTGGGGCAGATCTTGCTCGAGCACGGCTACCTGGACGCCGACACCCTCCAGGAAGCGATCCTGTTCCAGCAGGAAAACGGCGAGCCCGAAGCGCCGGCCCCCGTCACAGCTCCCCCAGCCGCAGCTGCGGCGCAGAAGAAGCAGAGTGCCGCACTGACATGATTTCCGCTCGTCCTGCCGTTGTGTTGTTCGGTGCGTTGCTCAGCTGCGCCAGCCTGCCCGCCGCCTACGCCGCCGAGGCGCCGCTGGAGGGCGTGGCCTGGGAGCAGGCCGACCAGGCCTACCGCAGCTACCAGCTGGGGCGCTACAGCGATGCCCTGCGCCAGGTCGACGGTGCGCTTAAATTGCGCCCGGAAGTGGCGCGGCTGAACCTGCTGAAGGTCTACACCCTGCAGAAGCTTGGCCGCCGTAACGAGGCCCGCCAGGCCGCGCAAAGCGCGCTCAAGCGCGGGGTGCGCGACCCGGGCCTGCAAGCGGCGGTGACCAACCTGCAAAGCGCCCCGGCGGCCAGCAGCGGCGGCCCGGCGCCATCGCGGGCCTATCAGCTGGGCTTCCCGCTGGCCACCAAGGCTTACGCCGCCTACAACGCCGGTGACATGCCGGCCGCCGAGCGCGATGCCGAGCGGGCCTTCCGTACCGACCCGACCCAGGGCGCCTGGGCGTTGCTCTGGCTCGACAGCCTCGAGGCCCAGCAGCGCTGGCCCGATGCCGCCGCAGCGGCAGACACCGCAGTCAAGCTGGGCGCACCCAACACCAGCGACCTGCAAGCCCGCAAGCAAACGCTGAACCGGCGCATGGCCGTGCGCCCGGCCGAGCAGGCTTACCAGGCGCTGATCGCCAACCGCCCGGGCGATTCTGTGCCGCTGGCCCGCGAAGCGGTGCGCCTGGCCCCGGACATCGCCAGCCACCGCCTGCTGCTGGTCACCGTGCTGCTGCTCGACAACCAGCCCGCCGCCGCTGAACAGGCAGCCAACGAAGCGCTGCAGGACGACGACGAAAGCACCGTGCTGATCGTGATGCGCGGCTACCTGCGCCAGTACCAGGGCAACGCCCAGGCCGCCAACGCCGACTTCGACAGCGCCTTGGCCCAGGACTGGCTGGACGAAGACCAACTGCGCAACGTGCGCCTGATCGCCATCGATGCCGCCCTGGCCGCCGGCGACAAGGCCCGCGCCAGTGCCTTGCTGGCCCCGCTGGATGGCGCAGACGAAGCCGTCGCCCGCCGCCAGCAAGCCATCGCCGACCTGCGCAGCCCTGCGGCCACGCTGAACCTGACCAACTACCCGGCGCCGCGCCAGTCGTGCGTGGACACGCCCTACGGCACCCAGTGCGAACTGCTGCCCGCCGATGCCGGCGGCGCCGCCGGCCCGGCCACCGAGGCCTACGCCGCCTATGCCCGCCAGGATTACCAGGAAGCCATCCGCCAGGCGCGCAAGGCCAGCGAACAAGACCCGGACAACCTCGAATTCCAGCGCCTGCTGACCACCGCCCTGGCTGCCGGCGACGCCAGCCAGGCCGCCGAGGCCGAGCAGCGCCTGAGCGATGCCATCGCCCGCACCCCAAGCGATGCCGAACTGCTGATGCAACGCGGCTACCTGCGCATGCGCACCAAACAGCCCGAGCGCGCCCGTGAAGACTTCCGCGCCGCCGCCGACACCGGCAAGGCGCCGAAGACCATCATCCTCGACGAGGCCTACGCGCTGTCGGCCATGGGTGAAAAACCGGCGGCGGTCGAGAAGCTCAAGCAGGCCATCGACATGGACGATGCCGGCAAGCTCGACCTGGACGCCCAGCAACGCCACAACACCCGCAGCGCCATCACCGGCTTCGACCGCGAGTGGGGCGCCACGGTGACCATGAGCTACCGCGGCGCACGCCCCACCACCACCATCGCCAACGCCGGGCAAAGCTCGGCGGGTGACTCGGTGTTCAGCACCGCCGAGCTGTACTGGCGGCCCAGCCAGTTCAACGACCAGAACGGCGTGCTGGAGCTGTATGGGCGGTTGAGCAATACGCTGTGGGATGAGGGTGGCAAGTTCGATTCGGCAGGCGCCATCGACCCGTGCACCAAAGAATCGCTGAATAACAGCGGCTCGAGTGACTCGAAATCCGTGAGTGGTTTCCCTAGCACCATTGGCTCGTTGGGCGTTCGCTACGTGCTGTCCGATACCGGTTTCACGTTTGGTCTGGAGCGACGTTTCTTGCTGGGCACCGCGACCCGCGAAGGTACTGCGAACCCTGCCAAGAACAGCGTTCGATGCGAAATTCAGACCGCAATCGCCGAGGAAAACGCTACTCGCGCCCCCGCCGACCGAATCAATGGCGCGTTGATGAGCTACAAGCTCAAGGATAACGCTGGTACTGGCGGCTGGCTGGCTTACGCCACTTACGGTTTCT
This sequence comes from Pseudomonas sp. NPDC089406, assembly GCF_044900265.1. Lineage (NCBI taxonomy): Bacteria > Pseudomonadati > Pseudomonadota > Gammaproteobacteria > Pseudomonadales > Pseudomonadaceae > Pseudomonas > Pseudomonas sp. NPDC089406. Next base: position 11,786 of record NZ_JBJDNC010000051.1, read on the forward strand.
ACAGGGGAACCGAACTGCGAATGGATAACAGCTGGTGGACGGTCGACGCCTATTCCCAGCTTGGCTATTCCCTTGAGGACAACTCCGCCAAATTCACCATCAACGACGTAGATGCCCAAGGCTCTCCAACTGATGAGCTGGCTACGGCTTCCGGGCGCCTCAAGCGGCAGCAGCTTTTCCTGAGCAACGAAATCCGCTTGGGCCGCAGTTTCCGACTTGCTGGTATCTCCCCCAATCTCGTCGTGTTCCCGCATGTGGTGGGTGCAGCCGATTTGATCTGGCAAAAAGATGAAGCCCGCGATCTCAAGGGCAAGAGCGGTATTTTTGCCGACGATATCGACGGCGGGAACTACTCCTTGACTCGAGATCAAGGCACATGGTCAATGGGCGCCGGCCCAGGAGTGGCAGTACGCTACTACTTCCGCGAAGACCACTATCACACCCCCCGTTCCTACCTGGACTGGACCGCCCAGTACCGCTTCGCCGTCGGCGGCGGTGCCAGCGAGCGGGCCGAGGGGCTGTTCATGAACCTGACTCTGTCGTATTGAGGACCTCTTTGATGTTGCCGTCTTCTCTGCTCAACCTTTCCCGCACCGGCCTGTTCGCCGGCCTGCTGGCCGCCGCCGTGGCGCTGGCCGTGCCCGCCGCCCGTGCCGATGACTCCTCGATCGTGCTGCAAGGCCAGCAAGGCTGGCTGTTCCCGGGCTGGGGCAGCCTGACCGAGGTGGACAGCCGCGGTATCGAGGCCTCCACCGCGCTGATCAAGGACGCCCAGCAAGCCCTGGCCGCCCGTGGCGTGCAGCTGCAAGTGCTGGTGCTGCCGGACAAGACCCGCTTCTACCAGGACAAGCTGCCCGCCGGCAAAACCCTGAGCACGCAGGTGCAGCAGCGCTACCAGACCATCCTCGCCAGCCTGCACAAGGCCGGCGTCAGCGCCATCGACGACGAGGCGGTGCTGCGCCAGGTCAAGGGCAGCGGCCAGGAGGTGTTCTACCGCACCGACCAGCACTGGACCCAGGCCGCCGCCGACGCCACCGCCGTGGCCACCGCCGAGCAGGCCAAGCGTGACGTGCCGGCCCTCAAGGGCAGCGCCGGCAGCGGCATGGTGCTGGGCAGCGAGTTCAAGGAGCGCCGCTTCGGCGACCTGGCCGAGCGCTTCCTCACCCCCGAGCAGCGCAAGCAGACCGGCCGCGAAACCTTCACCGTGCGCCGCCAGGCCGCCGCCAACGGCCTGCTGGACGATGCCCCGGCGCCGCTGCACGTGACCGGCCACAGCATGGTGCAGCCGTACTTCGGTTTCCCGCAGAAGCTGTCCAACAGCATCGACCGCCCGGTGTCGGTGAACTGGAAGCCCGGCAACGTCGGCCAGTGGATCATGCTGCTGGAGTACCTGGAGTCGCCGGACTTCAAGCGCAACCCGCCGCAGGTGCTGGTGTGGCAGATGTTCGAGCCCACCTACGCCCAGGGCCCGCAGGCCAGCGGCCTGTGGGACAACGCCTCGATCATGTCCGCCGACGCCTGGCGCCAGCGCCTGCGCGCCGCTGCCGGTAAGTGACCCATGGCTGACCAGGGCACCCCTTCGCACCGCGGCTACAGCGCCGCGGTGATCGCCTTGCTGCTGCTGGCCCAGGCCTGCGGCCTGTGGCTGCTGCACAACGGCCAGCTGGATGCCGCGCAGCTCAAGCCGGCGGCCTGGCTCGACGGTGAGGCGGGCAAGGCGCTGGGCGATGCCCTGCAGCCGGCGCTGCAAAAAGATGCCGACACCGTCAGCGCCGCCGTGCGCTACCGCCTGCTGGGCGACCTGGGCGACCAGGTGGTGCAGGGTTGCCCGGGCTGGCTGTTCTACCGCGACGGCCTGCGCGCGCAGCCCGGCGTGAAGGGCGCCTTCGAGGCGCGCCAGCGGCTGATGCAGCACTGGGTGGCGCAACTGCGCGATCAGGGCCTGCAGGTGCTGCTGGTGGCCGTGCCGGACAAATCACGCATCGAAACCCAGGCCCTGTGCGGCCTGCGCCAGTCGGCGCAGTTGCAGGCGCGGCTGGGCCAGTGGCAGGCCGGGCTGGCCAGCCTGGGCGTGCCCTACGCCGACCTGGGCAGCGCCCTGGCCGAAGACTCGCAGCAAGCGCCGCGGTTCTTCCGCACCGACGTGCACCTTAATGCCAGCGGCGCCCAGCGCGCCGCCGATGCCGTGGCCGCCGCCGCCCTGCCGCTGCTGGCCGGCAAGGGCGCGCAGCAGTTCAACCAGAGCCAGGCCGGCAACGCCCAGCCGCGCATGGGCGACCTGATCGTGCTGGCGGGCCTCGAGCACGCCTCGACAGCCTGGCGCCCTTCGCTCGAAGACGAATACCCCGAGCAGATCCAGGCGCAACGCGGCGGCGGCCTGCTGGACGACACGCCAGCGGTCGAAGTGCTGCTGGCCGGCAGTTCCAACGGCCGGCGCAGCGCCTTCGCCGAGCGCCTGGGGCGCAACCTTGGCCAACAGGTGTGGAACCAGAGCCTGGACGGCGGCCAGTTCAGCGGCGCTCTAGTGGCGGCGCTGGGCAAGCGCGAACGCTGGCCCAGCACCTTGAAACTGGTGATCTGGGAGTTCTCCGAAAGCGCCCTGTCGCTGCCTTTGACCGCCGACGAGCGCGCCGTGCTGGCATCGCTACCTGAAAAGCAGGCCGACCATGCTCTTTAACTCCTACCTGTTCCTGCTGCTGTTCCTGCCGCTGACCCTGGCCGCGCACTACCTGATCGCCGCCCGCAGCCTGCGCGGCGCGGCGCTGTGGCTGTGCGTGACCTCGATCGTGTTCTACGGCTGGTGGAACCCGCAGTTCGTGCTGCTGCTGATCGGCTCGATCGCCTTCAACTACCTGGTCAGCCTGCTGATCCTGAACAGCGCCGGGCGGCCCAGGCTGCAACTGCTGGTGACCACCGCAGGCGTGGGCGCGGACCTGGCCCTGTTGTTCCACTACAAGTACTTCGTCACCCTGGTGAACTTCGCCCAGGACTGGGGCCTGGCCGGCACCCGCCTGGACGACATCATCCTGCCGCTGGGCATCTCGTTCTTCACCTTCACCCAGATCGGCTACCTGCTCGACTGCCGCGCCGGTATTGTCAAGGAACGTAGCCTGCTCAGCTACGTGCTGTTCGTGACCTTCTTCCCGCACCTGATCGCCGGCCCGATCCTGCACCACAAAGAGATGATGCCGCAGTTCGCCAAGCCGGATAACTACCGCTTCCGCGCCGAGAACCTGAGCATCGGCGGCATGCTGTTCGTGATTGGCCTGGCCAAGAAGGTGCTGCTGGCCGACCCCATCGCGCCCTATGCCGACGCAGGTTTCGCCGACCCGGGCAGCCTGGGCTTCTGGGCTGCCTGGGGTACCGGCATCGCCTACGCGCTGCAGCTGTATTTCGACTTCTCCGGTTATTCGGACATGGCCCTGGGCCTGGCGAAGATGTTCGGCATCCGCTTCCCGCTGAACTTCAACTCGCCCTACAAGGCCAGCAACATCATCGACTTCTGGGCGCGCTGGCACATCACCCTGACCCGTTACCTCACCGCCTACCTGTACTACCCGGTGGCCATGGCGGTGTCGGAGTGGCGCGGCAAGCGCGGGCTGCCGGTGGGCACCCAGGGTGCGGCCACCGCCGGCGGCTTTGCTGCGGCGATCATCCTGCCGACCACCTTCACCATGGGCCTGGCCGGCATCTGGCACGGTGCCGGGCTGCAGTTCCTGATTTTCGGCCTGCTGCACGCCGGCTACCTGTCGATCAACCATGCCTGGCGCATCTTCGTGGTCGGGCGCAATCACAAGAAGGGCCCGCAACACCCGCTCAAGGTGGCAGGCTACGTGCTGCTGACCTTCGCTGCGGTGATCGTCGCCCAGGCGTTCTTCCGCGCCGAGTCCACCCACGATGCCGTGCTGCTGGTCGAGGGCATGTTCGGCCTGCGTGGCCTGGGCAGCCTGCCGGACGTCCTCTACCCGGCCGGTGTGGCCTGGGGCGATGCCTGGCGCATGCTGGTCGGCCGCCACCTCGAGGCCGTGCACGTGCTGGCGGTGCTGGCGGTGGCCTGGTTCCTGCCCAACTCGCACCAGATCATGGGCGGTTTCTCGCCGTCGCTGGCGCGCGCCCAGCTGGACGGCCCGGCCGCCCTGCGCTGGGCACCGAACCTCAAGTGGCTGGCGATCATGGCGGCGCTGTTGCTGCTGTGCCTGATGAACCTGCACAAGGAAGCACGCTTCCTGTACTTCCAATTCTGACCTTCAAGAGAGAACGACATGAGCGACCTCAAGCAAGAACTCGCCGAGATCATCGAGAATGTGATCGGCACCGCAGTTGCCCACGACGACCTGCTGATCGAGTCGGGCCTGGTGGACTCGATGACCGCCGTGGACATCGTCATGGCGGTGAAGAACAAGTACGGCTGCAAAGTGCCGCCCACCGAGATCGACGAGCACCTGGAGTCGGTCGACGCCCTGGCCGATTTCGTCCAGAACAACCGCTGAGCCCGCACGGGCGCGCACCAGGGAGGCTGCCGGATGCACTTCGATTTCGAGCGCTGTGACTTCGCCGACTGCACGCAGGGCGCCGCTGCCCCGGCCTTGCGCGATGCGCGCCGGGTGCTGGACTGGGCAGGCCTGAAGGCCGAGGTCGAGGCGTGGATGCTGCGCGCCACCGGCGCCGGCATCGTGCCGGGCACCGCCGTGGTGCTCAGCGGCCACAAGCAGATCGAGCTGGTGGTGGCGATGCTTGGCTGCCTGCGCCTGGGCGTGACCTACGTGCCGCTGGACAGCATCAACCCGCCGCAGCGCCTGCAACGCATCATCGAGCTGGTGGGCGCGGGGCACTGCTATGACGCCGCCAGCGACAGCTTCACCGCTGGTATGGCCGAGGCCGCAACCCTGGCCGAGGCGAATCTGGCCTACATCATGTTCACCTCCGGCAGCACCGGCGACCCCAAGGGCGTGCAGATCGGCCGCGACAGCCTGGCGCTGTTCGCCGGCTGGATTCGCGACTGCCTGGCCCTGGGCCCGGCGCCTGCGTTCATGAACCAGATGCTGTTCAGCTTCGACTTCTCGCTGTTCGACCTGTGCGGCGCCCTGGCCCTGGGCGGGCAGTGCGTGCTGTGCCCGCGCGAGGTGATCGCCGACCCCGAGGCGTTCGTCGGTTACCTGGCCGAGGGCCAGGTGCAGGTGTGGGCTTCGACGCCTTCGTTCGTGCGCCAGCAACTGCTCAACGATGCCTTCGACGCCGAGCACCTGCCGGCCTTGCAGGTGTTCGTGTTCGGCGCCGAGTCGCTGACCCCGGCCCTGGCCGTGCAGCTTTGGCAGCGCTTCCCCAAGGCGCGCATCATCAACTCCTACGGCCCCACCGAGGCGACCTGCTCGACCACCTGGATCGAAATCCAGCCGCCGCTTGCGCCGGGTGCCCAGCCGCTGTCCATTGGCCGGGCCAAGCCCTATGCCGAGTTGTTCCTCGAAGCCGGCGAGCTGTGCATTGCCGGCGACCATGTGATGCGCGGCTACCTCAACCGCCCCGACCTCAGCGCTGCGGTGCTGTTCGAGCACAACGGCAAGCGCGCTTACCGCAGCGGCGATTTGGCCGAAATCGACGAGCAGGGCCGGGTGTTCTTCCATGGCCGGCGCGATGACCAGATCAAGCTGCACGGCTACCGCATCGAGCTGGGCGAGGTGGACGCGGGCCTGGCCAGCCTGCCCGGGGTCAGCGCTGCGGCCACCGTGGCCCTGCGCCGCCCGGACGGCGCCCTGGTGCGCATGATCGGCTTCATCGAAACCCCCGAGCAGCTGCCTGCCGGCACCCTGGGCCCGTTGCCTGAAGCGCTGGCCGACTGGAAACAGCGCCTGGCCGGCAGCCTGCCTTCGTATATGATCCCGTCCGAACTGCTGGCCTGCGGGCAGTTCCCGGCGACCCTGTCGGACAAGGTCGACCGCAAGCGCCTGGCGGCGCTGTATCAAGAAGCCCGCATGAAACGCCCCAAGGAGACCGCATGAAAGCCCTGAACCTGTTCGCCGCCGCGCTGCTGCTGGGCGCGGCCCTGCCCGCCGTCACCCAGGCCGAAGGCAAGCTGGCCCAGCTGTACGCGCCGCGCCCGCCGGCAGGCTCGGCGTTCGTCCGCGTGCTGCACCCGGATGGCCCCGCCGTACAGGTGCAAGTCGGCAAGAACACCCCGCAGGCGCTGGGCGCCGACCAGCTGGCCAGCAGCTACAACGTAGTCAAGGGCGGCGAGCCGTTCAGCGTGAGCATCGCCGGCAAAGTGGTGGGTGAGCTGACGGTGGCCGCCGACAGCTACCAGAGCCTGCTGCTGCAGGGCGGCAAGCTGCTGGTGCTGGACGACAGCGCCGCCAGCGATGACGCGCTGAAGGCCGAGCTGCGCTTTTACAACCTGGCCAGCGACTGCCCGGCCGGGCAGTTGCAGGTGCAAGGCGGCCCTACCCTGTTCAGCGAGGTAAAACCCGCCAGCAGCCAGGCCCGCGCCATCAACCCGGTCAGCGCCAACCTGAGCGCCGGGTGCGGCGCAACCCAGGCCAAGGCCCTGGCCTTGCCGCAGTTGCAGCCGGGTGACCACTACGCGCTGTTCCTCACTGGCAGTGCCAGCCAGCCCGTGCTGCGCGGCGAGCTGGCCGGCACCGCGGCGTTGGCCCGGTAAGCGGCCATGCGCACACTCTTTCGTGATGACCACCTGCTGTTTCGCGAACAGGTGCAGCGGTTTATCCAGGCGCGCATCCTGCCCTTCTATGCCGACTGGGAGCGCGACGGCCTGACCCCGGCGGCGCTGTGGCGCGAAGCCGGCGCCCAGGGCCTGCTGTGCCCGGCACTGCCGGCGCCCTATGGCGCCGATGGCGACTTTGGCCACGCCATGGTGGTGATCGAGGAACTGGCCCGGGCCAACTGCCTGGGCATTGGTTTTTCGATCCACTCCGACATGGTTGCGCCCTACCTGTACAACCTCGGCAGCCAGGCGCAGAAAGACCGCTGGCTGCCGGCCATGGCCGCAGGCGAGCTGATCGGCGCCATCGCCATGACCGAGCCAGGCGCCGGCAGTGATCTGAAGGCCGTGCGCTGCCGCGCCCGGCGCGAGGGCGAGCACTATGTGCTCAATGGCCAGAAGACCTTCATCACCAACGGCGTCAACGCCGGGCTGATCATCGTCGTCGCCAGCACCGAGCCGGATCTCGGCGCCCGGGGGCTGTCGCTGTTCTGCGTCGAGGCGGGGCTGGCGGGCCTGAGCAAGGGCCCGGCCATGGCCAAGATCGGCCAGCATGCCCAGGACACCTGCGAGCTGTTCTTCGATGACATGCGCGTGCCGGCCGACTGCCTGCTGGGTGAAGAGAACGCAGGCTTTGAGTACCTGGGCCTGGAGCTTTCCCGCGAGCGCCTGGCCATTGCCCTGCGCGCCGCGGCGCATGCCGAGGGCATGCTGGAAGAAACCCTGGCCTACACCCGCGAGCGCAAGGTGTTCGGCAAGCGGGTCAGTGACCACCAGCACAACCGCTTCATCCTGGCCGATGCGCGTGCGCGCCTGACCATGCTGCGGGTGTTCCTCGACGACTGCGCGCGCCAGCTGATGCAGGGCACGCTGGACCCGGTGGTGGCGGCCATGGCCAAGCTCAATGCCACGCAGATGCAGGGGCAGGTGCTCGACCAGTTGCTGCAGTTGCATGGTGGTTATGGCTACAGCAGCGAGTACGGCATTGGCCGGGCCTGGGCCGATGCACGGGCGTTGCGCATTTTTGGCGGTACCAGCGAGATCATGCTCGAGATTATCGGGCGTAGCCTTTAGCGCAGTCCCTGTAGGAGCGGCCTCGTGTCGCGATCGGGCTGCGCAGCAGCCCCAGGACCTCGGCATCATGCAAAATCGCCGGGGCTGCTGCGCAGCCCGATCGCGACACAAGGCCGCTCCTACAGAGGGCGCGCAGACTTCAGGCCTGGGCTGCCTGGGCAGGCCTCAACCGCGGCGTTGCTGCCAGTCGTGCAGCAGGCGCTTGGCGCGGGGGTCGTCGCCCAGGGCCCAGGGGTCGAGGGCGAAGGCCACCACTTGCTCGGCGCCGGTGGTGCGGGCCCACTCCAGCTGGCGGTTGACCCGGGCGTAGTCGGCAGAACGGGCCTGGAAGTCGCTGCCGTCGTTGTTCTGCGACGGCAACTGCTCGAACAGCTCCACCACCACATCGAACGCCACCTTGCGCTTGCGCAGCTCCAGCAGCAGCGGCTCGATGCCTTGCAGGTTGGCCCAGCCGGCCACCCCGACGCCGTCCTGCACCACCGGCCGCAGCGCGGTGCTGTCGAGCAGCGTGCGCCACAGCTGCACCAGCGAGCCCTCGGTGGGCAGCACGCTGTAGTAGGTGGAAATGGCCGGCACGCTGTCGCTGTGCTGGCGGGTGCTGCTGGCCATGTCCGCCAGCCACTGCGCCAGGCGCTGCTGGCTGTCGGCAGTGGCCCAGTGGTACTGCTCCAGCTCGTAGGGGATGTACCAGCCGGCGAAGGCGCGGTGCTCAGGCCAAGGGGCGCTGGCCATGTAGCCCTGCGCCCCGGCCAAGGCCTGGGCGAAGAAACGCGCCTGGCCCTGGGCATCGGCCGACAGCGCCGGCCACCAGGCGTTGTCGAACGGCAGGCCCAACTGCACCTGCATGCCTTCGTCGCGGGCGATGTCGAATACCGTGCGCAAGCTGGCATCGGGGATCATCCACGGCGAATCGCCGCCCACCAGGCCGACCCACTGTACGGTGATGGTCCGGCAGCCCATGGCGGCGGTGGCTGCCAGGCGCTGGCGCCACTGTTCGGGGGTGAGGTCGGCGTGGCTCTTCCACAGCTGCAGGAAGCTGCCCTGCAACCCTGAAGAGCGGGTGCAACCTGGCAGGTTGGCGATTATCGGTGCCATGGCCAGCAGGCCCAGCAGCTGGCGGCGCGAGAGAGCGGGAGCGATGATGGCGGTCCTTGTAGAGGCGCAGTAGGGCCAAGGTTAACCGAAAACCCGCAGGGCCCGCTCGCCCGCTCAACGTTCACGCAATGCCTCGGCCTTGGCCTTGATGATCGGCTTGAGCAGGTAGCTCATGATGGTCTTCTTGCCGGTCTTGATATCCACCGTGGCGACCATGCCGGGGATGATCAGCAGCGGCTTGTCGTCGGTGCCCAGGTGGCTTTTTTCGGTGCGCAGGCGGATCGGGTAGTAGGTGGTCTTCTTGTCTTCGTCGGTGACGGTGTCGGCGCCGATCTGCTCGAGCTTGGCTTCAAGCCCGCCGTAGATGGTGTAGTCGTAGGCGGTGAACTTGACCATGGCTTCCTGGCCGGGGTGCAGGAAGGCGATATCCTTGGGCAGGATCTTCGCCTCGATGACCAGCGAGTCGTCCAGCGGCACCACTTCGACGATGTCGCTGCCGGGCTGGATCACCCCGCCGATGGTGTTGACCAGCAGCTGCTTGACGATGCCGCGCACTGGCGAGGTGACCAGGGTGCGGTTGACCCGGTCGTCGAGGGCCTTGCTGGTGGCGGTGGTCTTGTTGAGGTCGGCGCGGGCCTCGTTGAGCTGGGTGAGGGCGTCGCTGCGGAACTTGCCGCGGGTCTCTTCGATCTTGCTCTGCACCTCCTTTACCGCAGCCTCGGCCCGGGGGATGGCCAGGCCGGTGGCGTCCAGCTCGCCGCGCATTTCCACCTCGGCGCGGCGCAGGCGCAGGATTTCCACCTGGGAGATGGCGCCCTTGGCCACCAGCGGTTCGGACATGCCGATCTCCTGGCGCAACAGCCCCAGCTGATTGCTGTACTGGGCGCGCTTGGAGTTGAACTCGCGCAGCTCCTGCTGTTTTTGCACCAGTTGCTGCTGCAGGCCGTCGATTTCGTTGCCCAGTTGCTGGCGGCGGCTGTTGTACAGCGACTCCTCGCTGGCGGCCTGGCTGGGCGCCGACTCGCGCAGCTTGCTGTCGATGTTCAGCGGCCGGTCCTCGACCTCGGCGCTCAGGCGCTCGACGCGCAGGGCCATGGCCACGCGGTCGGCCTCGGTTTCGCCCTTGTTCGAGGCAAAGCGGGTTTCGTCCAGGCGCAGCAGCGGCTGGCCCACCTCCACCACCTCGCCCTCCTTGGCGAAGATTTCGGCGACGATGCCGCCCTCGAGGTTCTGGATCTTCTGCACCTTGGACGAGGGGATGGCCTTGCCCTCGCCGCGGGTGACCTCGTCGATGGGGGCGAAGCTGGCCCAGACGATCAGGAACAGGAAGAACGCGATCACCCCCCAGATGGTCAGGCGCACCACCCGCGGGGCGTCTTCGATCAGCGCCTTGTTGACCTCGGGCAGGGGTTGCCCGTGGAGCGAGTCCGAGCCTTTGAAATAACGGCGCAGCTGGTCCTTGAAGTGACCGACATCGAGTTTAGGCAACACTGATCTGCCCCTTCTTCAGCGCATCCATGACAGAAGCTTTCGGGCCATCGGCGACCACCTGGCCGCGGTCGATGACAATCAGCCGGTCGACCAGCGACAGCAGCGAGGCGCGGTGGGTGACCAGCAGCACGGTCTTGTTCTCGACCACCGCCTGCAGGCGCTGCTTGAGGCGTTCCTCGCCGGTGTTGTCCATGGCTGCGGTGGGTTCGTCGAGCAGCAGGATCTGCGGGTTGAGCAGCAGCGCCCGGCCCAGGGCGACGTTCTGCCGCTGGCCGCCGGACAGGTTCTGCCCGCGCTCGCCGACCTGCAGCTCGTAACCGTCCGGGTGCAGCCTTGCGAACTCGTGCACCCCGGCAAGCTCGGCGGCCTGCAGAATCAGCTCGTCCTCGATATAGCGGGCGCCGCTGACCAGGTTGTCGCGCAGGGTGCCGGCCAGCAGCTGGATATCCTGGGGCACGTAGCCGATGTTGTGGCGCAGCTCGCTGACGTCGATCTGGCGGATGTCCACGCCGTCCACCAGCAGCGCGCCGTTGTCGGCCTCGTACAGGCCGACGATGAGCTTGGCCAGGGAGCTCTTGCCCGAGCCGCTGCGGCCGATGATGCCGACCTTCTCGCCGGGGCGGATGGTCAGGCTGATGTTCTTCAGCGCCATGTTCTGCTGGTTGGGGTAGGTGAAGTCCAGCCCGCGGAACTCGATGGCACCCTGCAGCACCTGGCGGCTCAGCGGGCGCTCTTCGAAGTTGCGCTCCTGGGGCAGGTCCATCATCTGGTTGGTGGCGGTCATGGTCACCTTGGCCTGCTGGTAGCGCGCCAGCAACCCGTTGAGCTGGCCCAGCGGGCCGAGCGCGCGGCCGCTGAGCATGTAGCAGGCCACCAGGCCGCCCATGCTGAGGTTGCCGTCGATGATCAGGTATACCCCCACGCAGATCATTGCCACGCCGGCCAGTTGCTGGATCAGCAGGGTGATGTTCATGGCCAGGCCCGACAGCACCTTGACCCGCAGCTCCAGGCGGCTGAGGGTGCCGAGGGTCTGCTCCCACATGTACTGGCGCTCGCTTTCGGCGTTGTTGACCTTGACTGCATCCAGCCCGGCGAGGGTCTCGATCAGGCTCGACTGGCGCTCAGAGGCCAGCGCCATGGTCCGCTCCATGGTTGCCATCAGCGGTTTTTGCAGGGCGTAGCCGATACCCAGGGCCAGCGGGAAGGCCAGCACCGGGATCCACACCAGGTGCCCGCCGATGATGGCGATGACCACCAGGATGATCAGGGTGAACGGCAGGTCGATCAGGCTGGTGAGGGTGAGCGAGGCGAGGAAGTCGCGCAGGCCCTGGAACTCGTGGATGTTCTGCGCGTAGCTGCCGACCCGCGCCGGGCGGTACTTCATGGCCATGCCGACGATGCGTTCGAACAGCGTGGCGGAGATGATCAGGTCGGTCTTCTTGCCGGCCAGGTCCAGGCACAGGCTGCGCAGGCCTTTGAGAATGAGGTCGAAGATGTAGGCGCCGGTGATGCCCACCGCCAGCACCCACAGGGTGGAGGTGGCCTGGTTGGGCACCACGCGGTCGTAGACGTTCATCACGAACAACGGCGCGGCCAAGGCGATGAGGTTGATCACAAGGCTCGCGGCGATGGCGTCGATGTACAGCCATTTGCTGCGCAGCAGGGTGTCGCGGAACCACGAGCGAGTACGCGGGATGAGGTTGCCGTGGTTGACGTCGTACTTGTGCTGCGGCTGGGCGAAGAACACCCGGCCGCTGTAGTCGCTGAGCAGTGCTTCGCGGCTGATCAGCACCTCACCGCCGTCGCTTTCGCTGAGCAGCAGGCGTGCGGTGTCGGCGTTTTCCCAGCCCAGCAGCACGGCGGCGCGGCCTTCCTTGAGCAGCAGCATGGCCGGCATGGCGATGCTCGGGATCTGCTCGAGCTTGCGCTGCAGCATGCGCCCCTGCAGGCCGGCACGGGCAGCGGCACGGGGCAGCAGCTCGGGGGTGAGGCGCTGGGAGGGCAAGGGCAACCCGGTGGTCAGCATCACCCGGCTGGCGGGTTTCTGGTGCAGGACGCACAGGGTCAGCAGGCAGTCCAGCAACGGATCGTCGTGCTGACTACGCGGATCGTGACTGAGCAGGACTCGACTGACTTCGGATTCCACGTGGCACTCTCTTCCATTGCGCAAGTTGCGGGCAACATGCCATCAACCGTCACCCGATGTTCTTTAGTGCAGACGGTGAGCCAACACGAAGGTTCATCTTTGCCACCAGCACTTCGCGAGCTATCAGCCATCCTTGGTTATAAGCCTGAACACAAGTTTCATTCAGGCCACAGCACGTTCAAAAGACTAACGCTTGATGGCGCCGATGCAAGTGGAAGTTGCAACGGTACCGCTTGCAGGGTTTGCCAGGCCGTGCGCAAGCCCCGTACTACGCGGCTTGTGCACGCAAAAAGCCGTGAAGGCGTCTAGGGTGAAGCTCAACGCCGAGTGCACGCAGGTTTATGAACCAAGCCACCGGCCATAGGACTAATACGAAAGTGAGAGTTGGCAAGCGGTGAAATCACGATATGACTTTAGATTGCCGCGTGCGTGTCACACGCCGATAAATGTCAATATTTCGGCATATTTAACCAGCAGCGAATAGCAATAACGAAAGTTTGACAGCTAGCAACTAGCGGCACTTTAAAATCATTCCAGCCAGCGCCGGAAACCCCACCGGCAGGCCAGGGAAGGTATAGGTCGGGTCATCTGGAGAGTTCAATGAGTACTGTTGTTGCCATCGTAGAACGCATTGTTGGCCAGGTCGTTGCAGTGTCGCCGGAAGGCGTGCGACGGGTACTCGTGGAAGGTGACCGCCTGTACGTGGGCGAACAGCTGCTGACCGGGCCGGGCGGCGCGGTCACCCTGCAACTGCCCGACGGCCGCCACCTGGACCTTGGCCGCGACAGCCAGTGGAGCGCCGGCGAGCCCGACCACAGCACCGACATGTGCATGGCCACGGCGCAAAACGCGCCGTCGGTGGAGCAACTGCAACAGGCGATCGAGGCGGGCCTCGACCCGACCACCGCATTCGAGGCCACCGCAGCCGGCCCCGGCAACCCGGGCAGCGGCAGCGGTGCCCTGGGCGGCGGCCACAGCTTCGTCATCCTCGAGGAGACCGCCGGGGTGGTCGCCCCGAACGTGGGCTACCCCACCGTCCCCCTGGGGTTCAACGACGGGCTGAGCCCGGCACAGTTCACCAACCTCGACACCACCGGGCAAACGGCGGCGGCCGGTAGCCTCACCCCGCAGCCGCTGGAAACCGGCACTGCCGTGGTGCTGAGCGCCACACCGTCGATCAGCGAGGCTGGCGGCACCATCGTCTACGTGGCCACGGTGGGCCAGGCGCCGCTGAGCGACCTGACCGTGACGCTGTCCAACGGCGCGGTGATCGTGATCGCCGCCGGGCAGACCAGCGGCTCGGTAAGCGTGACGGTAGCGCCCAACAACACCGTGTACCTCGACGCCCATGACCTGTCGGCCAACATCACCGCCACCAGCGGCGGCGGGCTGAGCGTGAGCATCGACCACACCCCGGCCACCACCCGCGTGGTCGACACCGTCGACATCACCACGGCGACCCTCAGCGCCACGCCGGCCGTGACCGAGGGCGGCGTGGTCACCTACACCGTGACCCTGAGCAACCCGGCGCAAACGCCGGTTACCGTCGCACTGTCCAATGGCCAGACCCTGACCATTGCCGCCGGCCAGAGCAGCGCCAGCGTTACCGTGCAGGCACCCAACGACGCCTACAAGGGTGGCAGTAGCCTGAGCACCAGCATTACCTCGGCCAACGGCGGCAACTTCGAACACCTGCAGGCCAACACCACCCCGGCCAGCACCCAGGTCAGCGACAGCCTCGACACCACCACGGTGAGCCTGACGGCAACGCCGTCGGTGAGCGAGAACGGCACTATCGTCTACACCGCCAGCGTCAATGCGCCGGTCACCGGCACGCCGCTGGTGGTGAGCCTGGCCAACGGGCAGAGCATCACCATTGGTGTGGGCCAGAGCACCGGCAGCGTCAGCGTGCCGGTGGGCAACGATGTGTACCAGCAGCACGGCCAGGTGAGCACCAGCATCAGCGGGGTGGCCGGCGGCAACTACGAAAACCTGGTGGCCAGCCCGGCCCCGGCCAACACCACGGTCAACGATGTGCGCGACACCACCACGGTGACGCTGAGTGCCACGCCGAGCGTGGCCGAGGGTGGGCAGATCGTCTACACCGCGACCCTCGACCACCCGGGCCAGACGGATGTGACCGTCATTTTGAGCAACGGCCAGAGCATCCTCATCGCCGCCAACCAGACCAGCGCCAGCATCAGCCTGCCAGCCCCGGCGGACACCCCCTATGCCGATGCCGCGCTGGTCAGCGCGCGCATCACTGGCGCCAGTGGCGGCAACTTCGAGAACCTGGCGATCAATGCCACGCCGGCGGTCACCCAGGTGAGCGATACCCCGGATACCTCCACCGTGACGCTGACGGGCACCCCTTCGGTGGCCGAGGGCGGCACCATCGTTTACACCGCCACGGTGAATGCACCAGTGACCGGCTCGCCGGTGGTGGTCACGCTCGCCAATGGCCAGAGCATCACCATCCCCGTCGGCCAGAGCTCGGGCACCGCCACCGCTAGCGTCAGCGATGACGTGTACCAGGGGCATGCGCCGGTGACCAACAGCATCACCGGGGTGTCTGGTGGTAATTACGAGCACCTGGTCGCCGACCCGACGGGCGTCAGCACCACGGTCAGCGATGTGCAGAGCACCACCACGGTGACCCTCACCGCTACCCCTTCGGTGGCCGAAGGCGGCACCATCGTCTACACCGCCACGGTCAACGCACCGGTGACGGGTTCGCCGGTCGTGGTGACCCTGACCAACGGCCAGACCATCAGCATCCCGGTGGGCCAAAGCTCGGGCACTGCCACGGGCAGCGTGACCAACGATATCTACCAAGGGCATGCGCCGGTTACCAACAGCATCTCCGGCGTTTCCGGGGGTAACTTCGAGAATCTGGTAGCGAACCAGAATCCGGTCAGCACCACCGTTACCGATGTGCAGGACACCACCACGGTGACCCTGACCGCCACCTCTTCGGTCGCCGAAGGCGGCACCATCGTCTACATCGCGAGCGTTGACGCGCCTGTTACTGGCTCACCGGTGGTGGTGACCCTGACCAATGGCCAGACCATCACCATCCCGGTCGGGCAAAGCTCGGGCACCGCTACCGCAGTGGTCAGCGATGACGCCTACCAAGGGCATGCGCCGGTCAGCAACAGCATCTCCGGGGTGTCTGGCGGCAACTTCGAAAGCCTGGTGGGCAACCCGGCACCGGCCAGCACCACGGTCACCGATGTGCAGACCACCACCACCGTGACGCTGACTGCCACACCTTCGGTGGCCGAGGGCGGCACCATCGTCTACACCGCGACCGTGAATGCGCCGGTGACCGGTTCGCCGGTGGTGGTGACCCTGGCCAACGGCCAGACCATCACCATCCCGGTCGGCCAAAGCGCCGGCACTGCCACCGGAACCGCCAGCGACGACGTGTATCAAGGGCACGCACCGGTCAGCAACAACATCACCGGTGTGTCCGGCGGCAATTACGAGCACCTGGTCGCAAACCAGGACCCGGTGAACACCACGGTCACCGACGTGCAGACCACCAGCACGGTGACCCTCACCGCCACGCCGTCGGTGGCCGAGGGTGGCACCATCGTTTACACCGCTACGGTCAGCGCGCCGGTGACCGGCTCGCCCGTGGTGGTCAACCTGGCCAATGGGCAGACCATCACCATCCCGGTGGGCGCAAGCTCCGGCACCGCCACGGGGGCGGTGACCAACGATGTGTATCAGGGCCATGCCGCGGTCAGTAACAGCATCACCGGGGTGAGCGGGGGCAGCTACGAGCACCTGGTCGCTGACCAGAACCCGGTCAGCACCACCGTCACCGATGTGCAGGACACCACCACGGTGACCCTGACCGCCACCCCTTCGGTGGCCGAAGGCGGCACCATCGTCTACACCGCGAGCGTCGGCGCACCGGTCACGGGCTCGCCTGTCGTGGTTTCGCTGGCGGGCGGCCAGACCATCACCATCCCCGTCGGCCAGAGTTCCGGCACCGCCACGGGCACGGTGACCAACGATGTCTACCAAGGGCATGCACCCGTTACCAACAACATCACCGGCGTGTCCGGCGGCAGCTATGAGCACTTGGTCGCCGACCAGAACCCGGTAAGCACCACCGTCACCGACGTGCAGGACACCACCACGGTGACCCTGACCGCCACCCCTTCGGTGGCCGAAGGCGGCACCATCGTCTACACCGCCTCGGTCGGCGCACCGGTGACAGGCTCGCCGGTGGTGGTCACCCTCGCCAATGGGCAGAGCATCACCATCCCGGTCGGGCAAAGTTCGGGCACCGCCACCGAAGCTGTGACCGACGATGTCTATCAGGGGCATGCTGCCGTCACCAACAGCATCACCGGTGCGTCCGGTGGCAACTTCGAAAACCTGGTGGCCAACCAGACGCCGGTCAGCACCAGCGTGACCGACGTGCAGAGCACCAGCAGCGTGACCCTTACCGCCACCCCTTCGGTGGCCGAGGGCGGCACTATCGTCTACACCGCCACGGTCAGCGCACCGGTTACAGGCTCGCCTGTGGTGGTGACCCTGGCAAACGGCCAGACCATCACCATCCCGGTTGGGCAAAGCTCGGGCACCGCCACCGGGGCGGTGACCAACGACGTGTACCAGGGCCATGCGCCGGTCAGCAACAACATCACCGGCGTGTCCGGCGGCAGCTATGAACACCTGGTGGCCGACCAGACCCCAGTCAGCACCAGCGTTACCGACGTGCAGGACACCACTACCGTCACCCTGACCGCCACGCCCAGCGTGGCCGAGGGCGGCACCATTGTTTACACGGCGACCGTCAATGCACCGGTCACAGGTGCGCCTGTGGTGGTAAACCTGGCCAATGGCCAAACCATCACCATCCCGGTGGGCCAAAGCTCGGGGACCGCCACGGGCGCTGTGACCAACGACGTGTACCAGGGCCACGCGCCGGTGAGTAACAACATCACCGGCGTGAGCGGCGGCAACTACGAGCATCTGGTGGCCGACCAGAGCCCGGTCAGCACCAGCGTTACCGACGTGCAGGACACCACCACGGTGACCCTCACCGCCACCCCTTCGGTCGCCGAAGGCGGCACCATCGTCTACACCGCCACGGTCGGCGCGCCGGTGACGGGTTCGCCGGTGGTGGTCACCCTTGCCAACGGGCAAAGCATCACCATCCCGATCGGGCAAAGCTCCGGTACCGCCACCGAGGCGGTGACCGATGACGCCTATCAAGGCCATGCGGCGGTCAGCAACAACATCACCGGGGTTACTGGCGGTAATTACGAGAGCCTGGTGGCCAACCAGACACCGGTCAGCACCACGGTCACCGACGTGCAAACCACCACCACGGTGACCTTGACCGCCACCCCGAACGCCGCCGAGGGCGGCACCATCGTGTACACCGCGACGGTCAATGCACCGGTCACAGGCTCCCCCGTGGTGGTCACCCTGACCAATGGCCAGACCATCACCATCCCCGTGGGGCAAAGTTCAGGCACTGCCACGGGTGCCGTGACCAACGACGTGTACCAGGGCCATGCGCCGGTGACCAACAGCATCTCCGGCGTGTCCGGCGGCAGCTATGAGCACCTGGTGGCAGACCCCAGCCCGGTCAGCACCGCCATCAGCGATGT
Organism: Pseudomonas sp. NPDC089406; assembly: GCF_044900265.1. Taxonomy (NCBI): domain Bacteria; kingdom Pseudomonadati; phylum Pseudomonadota; class Gammaproteobacteria; order Pseudomonadales; family Pseudomonadaceae; genus Pseudomonas; species Pseudomonas sp. NPDC089406. The sequence goes on from NZ_JBJDNC010000051.1 coordinate 29,940, forward strand.
GCAGGACACCACCACGGTGACCCTGACCGCGACGCCTTCGGTCGCGGAGGGCGGCACCATCGTCTACACCGCCAGCGTGGGCGCGCCGGTGACTGGCTCGCCGGTGGTGGTAACCCTCGCGGGCGGCCAGACCATCAGCATCCCGGTCGGGCAAAGTTCGGGCACCGCCACGGGCGCGGTGACCAACGATGTGTATCAAGGCCATGCGCCGGTCAGCAACAGCATCACCGGCGTGAGCGGGGGCAGCTACGAGCACCTCGAAGCCAACCAGACCCCGGTGAGCACCAGCGTCACCGATGTGCAGGACACCACCACCGTCACCCTTACCGCCACGCCTTCGGTGGCCGAGGGTGGCACCATCGTGTACACCGCAACGGTCAACGCACCGGTTACAGGCTCGCCGGTCGTGGTGACCCTGACCAACGGCCAGACCATCACCATCCCGGTTGGCCAAAGCTCGGGCACGGCCACGGGCAGTGTGACCAACGATGTCTACCAGGGGCATGCACCGGTCGCCAACAGTATCTCCGGGGTTTCCGGGGGCAACTACGAGCACCTGGTGGCCGACCAGACACCGGTCAGTACCACGGTCACCGATGTGCAGGACACCACCACGGTGACCCTCACCGCCACGCCCAGCGTGGCCGAGGGCGGCACCATCGTTTACACGGCGAGCGTGAATGCACCGGTCACAGGCTCGCCTGTGGTGGTAAGCCTGGCCAATGGCCAAACCATCACCATCCCGGTTGGGCAAAGCTCGGGCACCGCAACCGGCGCGGTGACCAATGACGTCTATCAGGGCCATGCGCCGGTCAGCAACAACATCACCGGGGTCAGTGGCGGCAGCTACGAGCACCTGGTGGCCGACCAGAACCCGGTCAGCACCACCGTCACCGATGTTCAGGACACCACCACCGTCACCCTCACCGCCACACCCAACGTGGCCGAGGGCGGCACCATTGTTTACACGGCAACCGTCAATGCGCCGGTCACTGGCTCCCCCGTGGTGGTGACCCTCGCGGGCGGGCAGACCATCACCATCCCGGTTGGGCAAAGCACCGGCACCGCCACTGAAGCGGTGAGCGACGACGCCTATCAAGGGCATGCCGCGGTGAGCAACAGCATCACCGGGGTTTCTGGCGGCAATTACGAGAGCCTGGTAGCCAACCAGACGCCGGTCAGCACCACGGTCAGCGACGTGCAAACCACCACCACCGTTACGCTGACGGCAACGCCCAGCGTGGCCGAGGGCGGGACGATCATCTACACCGCGTCGGTCGGGGCGCCGGTGACCGGCTCGCCGGTGGTGGTCACGCTCGCCAATGGCCAGAGCATCACCATCCCGGTCGGGCAGAGCTCGGGCACCGCCACCGGCGCGGTGACCAATGACGTCTATCAAGGCCATGCGCCGGTCAGCAACAACATCACCGGGGTCAGTGGCGGCAGCTACGAGCACCTGGTGGCCGACCAGGACCCGGTCAGCACCATGGTTACCGATGCTCAGGACACCACCACCGTGACCCTGACCGCCACGCCAAGCGTGGCCGAAGGCGGCACCATCGTTTACACGGCAACCGTCAATGCGCCGGTGACCGGCTCGCCGGTCGTGGTGAGCCTGGCCAACGGCCAGACCATCACCATCCCGGTTGGCCAGAGCTCCGGCACCGCCACCGGCGCGGTAACCAACGACGTGTATCAGGGCCATGCACCGGTCAGCAACAGCATCACCGGGGTTTCGGGTGGTAATTACGAGCATCTGGCCGCCGACCAGACCCCGGTCAGCACCACCGTGACCGATGTGCAGGACACCACCACTGTCACCCTCACCGCCACGCCCAGCGTGGCTGAAGGCGGCACCATCGTTTACACCGCGACCGTCAATGCGCCGGTCACAGGCTCCCCTGTGGTGGTTTCGCTCGCGGGCGGCCAGACCATCACCATCCCTGTCGGGCAAAGCTCCGGCACCGCCACTGGTGCCGTGACCAACGATGTCTATCAAGGCCACGCGCCGGTCAGCAACAGCATCACCGCCGTCAGCGGGGGCAACTACGAAAACCTCGAGGCCAACCAGAACCCGGTCAGCACTACCGTCACCGATGTGCAGGACACCACCACGGTGACCCTGACTGCCACCCCTTCGGTGGCTGAAGGCGGCACCATTGTCTACACCGCAACCGTCAACGCACCGGTGACCGGCTCGCCGGTGGTGGTAACCCTCGCGGGCGGCCAGACCATCAGCATCCCGGTCGGCCAGAGCTCGGGCACCGCCACCGGGGCGGTGACCAACGACGTGTATCAAGGGCATGCGCCGGTCAGCAACAACATCACCGGCGTCAGCGGCGGCAACTACGAACACCTGGTCGCCGACCAGAACCCGGTCAGCACCACGGTTACCGATGTACAGGACACCACCACCATCACCCTTACGGCGACGCCAAGCGTGGCCGAAGGCGGCACCATCATCTACACCGCCTCAGTCGGGGCGCCGGTCACAGGCTCTGCAGTGGTGGTGACCTTGGCCAACGGCCAGACCATCACCATTCCGGTCGGGCAAAGCTCCGGCACCGCCACCGAAGCGGTGACCGACGATGCCTACCAAGGGCATGCAGCGGTCACCAACAGCATCACTGGCGCATCCGGGGGCAGCTTCGAAAGCCTGGTCGCCGACCAGACGCCCGTCAGCACTGCGGTCACCGATGTGCAGACCACCACCACGGTGACCCTGACCGCCACCCCGTCGGTCGCCGAAGGCGGCACCATCGTCTATACCGCGACCGTCAACGCACCAGTGACCGGCTCGCCGGTGGTGGTGACCCTGACCAATGGCCAGACCATCACCATCCCGGTCGGGCAAAGTTCCGGCACTGCCACCGGTGCCGTGACCAACGACGTGTATCAAGGCCATGCGCCGGTCAGCAACAGCATTTCCGGCGTATCCGGCGGCAGCTACGAGCACCTGGTGGCCAACCAGGACCCGGTGAGCACCACGGTTACCGATGTTCAGGACACCACTACCGTGACCCTGACGGCGACCCCGAGCGTGGCCGAAGGCGGCACCATCGTTTACACCGCGACCGTCAATGCACCGGTCACAGGTTCGCCCGTGGTGGTGACCCTCGCGGGCGGCCAGACCATCACCATCCCGGTTGGCCAGAGCAGCGGCACCGCCACTGGGGCTGTGACCAATGACGTGTACCAAGGCCACGCGCCGGTCAGCAACAACATCACGGGTGTGAGCGGCGGCAACTACGAAAACCTGGTGGCCAACCAGGACCCGGTGAACACCACCGTCACCGATGTTCAGGACACCACCACCGTCACCCTGACCGCCACGCCAAGCGTGGCTGAGGGCGGCACCATCGTTTACACCGCGACCGTCAATGCACCGGTGACCGGTTCGCCCGTGGTGGTGACCCTGGCAAACGGGCAGACCGTCACCATCCCGGTCGGCCAGAGCTCCGGTACGGCCACGGGGGCCGTGACCAATGACGTGTACCAAGGCCACGCGCCGGTCACCAACAACATCACCGGGGTGTCCGGCGGCAACTACGAGCACCTGGCTGCCAACCAGGACCCGGTCAGCACCACCGTCACCGACGTGCAGGACACCACCACCGTCACCCTGACCGCTACACCTTCGGTCGCAGAGGGCGGCACCATCGTCTACACCGCAACCGTCAACGCACCGGTGACCGGCGCCCCCGTGGTGGTGAGCCTGACCAATGGCCAGACCATCACCATCCCGGTGGGCCAGAGCAGCGGTACCGCAACCGGGGCCGTGACCGATGACGCCTACCAAGGCCACGCACCGGTCAGCAACAGCATTTCCGGTGTAACTGGCGGCAACTACGAGAGCCTGGTCGCCGACCAGAACCCGGTGAGCACCACAGTCACCGATGTGCAGACCACTACCACGGTGACCCTGACCGCCACCCCTTCGGTGGCCGAAGGCGGCACCATCGTCTACACCGCGACCGTCAATGTGCCGGTGACCGGCTCGCCGGTGGTGGTGACGCTCGCCAATGGCCAGAGCATCACCATCCCGGTTGGGCAGAGTTCCGGCACGGCCACCGGGGCCGTGACCAACGACGTGTACCAAGGCCACGCGCCGGTCAGCAACAACATCACCGGCGTCAGTGGCGGCAACTACGAGCAGTTGGTGGCTGACCAGAGCCCGGTAAGCACTAGCGTCACCGATGTACAGGACACCACCACCGTTACCTTGACGGCGACGCCAAGCGTGGCCGAGGGTGGGACGATCATCTACACCGCCAGCGTGGGTGCACCGGTGACTGGCTCGCCGGTCGTGGTTTCGCTGGCTAACGGCCAGACCATCACCATCCCTGTCGGTCAGAGCACCGGCACCGCCACCGGTGCCGTGACCAATGACGTCTACCAAGGCCATGCGCCGGTCAGCAACAACATCACCGGCGTCAGCGGCGGCAATTACGAAAACCTGGTCGCTAACCAGAACCCGGTCAGCACCACCGTCACCGATGTGCAGGACACCACCACCGTCACGCTGACCGCCACGCCCAGCGTGGCCGAAGGCGGCACCATCGTGTACACCGCCAGTGTGGCGGCGCCGGTTACTGGCTCGCCGGTGGTGGTCGCGCTGAGCAACGGGCAAACCATCACCATCCCGGTGGGCCAAAGCTCCGGGACCGCCACCGGCACCGTGACCGATGACGTCTACCAAGGCCATGCACCGGTCAGCAACAGCATCACCAGCGTCACCGGCGGCAACTACGAGAGCCTGGTGGCGGACCAGACGCCGGTCAGCACCACGGTCACCGATGTGCAAAGCACCACCACGGTCACCCTGACCGCCACCCCAAGCGTTGCCGAGGGTGGCACCATCACCTACACCGCCACGGTCGATGCACTGGTCACTGGCAGCCCGGTCACGGTGACGCTGACCAACGGCCAGACCATCACCATCCCGGTGGGTGAGAGCTCGGGCACCGCCACGGGCGCGGTCAGCAACGACGTCTACCAGGGCCATGCACCAGTAACCAACAGCATTTCCGGGGTGTCCGGCGGCAACTACGAGCATCTGGTGGCCAACCCGAACCCGGTCAGCACCAGCGTGACCGATACCCAGGACACCACCACGGTATCGCTGTCGGCGACGCCGAGCGTGGATGAAGGTGGCCAGATCACCTACACCGCCACCTTGACCAGCGCGGCCCAGTCCGATGTCACCGTGACCCTGAGCAACGGTCAGAGCATCACCATCGCGGCCAACCAGACCTCGGGCAGCGTCACCGTGGCTGCGCCGGGCGACGACCCGTATGTCGATGCCGGGCAGGTCAGCGCGCACATTACCGGGGCTTCCGGGGGCAACTTCGAGAACCTTGCGGTAAACAATACGGCGGCGGTGACCCAGGTTGCCGATACCACCGACACCACCACGGTCACCCTGACCGCTACGCCGAGCGTGGCCGAGGGCGGGACGATCATCTATACCGCCAGCGTTGGCGCTCCGGTCACTGGCTCGCCCGTCGTAGTATCGCTGGCAAACGGGCAGACCATCACCATCCCAGTCGGCCAGAGCTCCGGCACGGCCACGGGTGCTGTGACCAACGACGTCTACCAAGGTCACGCGCCAGTTACCAACAACATCACCACCGTTAGCGGCGGTAACTACGAAAATCTGGTCGCTAACCAGAATCCGGTCAGCACTACCGTCACCGATGTTCAGGACACCACCACGGTGACCCTGACCGCCACGCCGAGCGTGGCTGAAGGCGGGACGATCATCTACACCGCCAGCGTGGGGGCTCCGGTGACCGGTTCGCCGGTTGTGGTTTCGCTGGCAAACGGGCAGACCATCACTATCCCGGTCGGGCAGAGTTCCGGCACTGCCACGGGTGCCGTGACCAACGATGTCTATCAAGGTCATGCGCCGGTCAGCAACAACATCACCGGGGTGTCCGGCGGCAATTACGAGAATCTGGTCGCTAACCAGGATCCAGTCAGCACTACCGTCACCGATGTTCAGGACACCACCACCGTTACCCTGACGGCTACGCCGAGCGTGGCCGAAGGCGGGACGATCATCTACACCGCCAGCGTGGGGGCTCCGGTGACCGGTTCGCCGGTTGTGGTTTCGCTGGCAAACGGGCAGACCATCACTATCCCGGTCGGGCAGAGTTCCGGCACTGCCACGGGTGCCGTGACCAACGATGTCTATCAAGGTCATGCGCCGGTCAGCAACAACATCACCGGGGTGTCCGGCGGCAATTACGAGAATCTGGTCGCTAACCAGGATCCAGTCAGCACTACCGTCACCGATGTTCAGGACACCACCACCGTTACCCTGACGGCTACGCCGAGCGTGGCCGAAGGCGGGACGATCATCTACACCGCTTCGGTTGGCGCACCAGTCACCGGCAGCCCGGTCGTGGTCAGCCTGGCCAACGGCCAGACCATTACCATCCCTGTTGGCCAAAGTTCCGGCACCGCCACGGGCGCCGTGACCAACGACGTCTACCAAGGCCATGCGCCGGTTAGTAACAACATCACCGGCGTGTCCGGCGGCAACTACGAGAACCTGGTCGCTAACCAGGATCCGGTCAGCACTACTGTCACCGATGTGCAGGACACCACTACCGTTACCCTGACCGCCACGCCGAGCGTGGCCGAAGGCGGGACGATCATTTACACCGCCTCAGTCGGGGCACCAGTGACTGGCTCGCCGGTCGTGGTTTCTCTGGCCAACGGGCAGACCATCACCATTCCTGTGGGCCAAAGCTCTGGTACTGCCACGGGTGCTGTGACCAACGACGTCTACCAAGGCCATGCGCCGGTTACCAACAACATCACTACCGTTAGCGGCGGTAACTACGAAAATCTGGTTGCCAACCAGAATCCGGTCAGCACCACCGTCACCGATGTACAGGACACCACCACAGTCACACTGACAGCTACGCCGAGCGTGGCCGAGGGCGGCACCATCATTTACACCGCTTCGGTCGGGGCTCCTGTGACTGGTAGCCCGGTCGTAGTGAGCCTCGCCAACGGCCAGACCATCACCATCCCGGTCGGCCAAAGTTCCGGTACAGCCACAGGTGCGGTGACCAACGACGTCTACCAAGGCCACGCGCCGGTGACCAACAACATCACCGGCGTATCCGGCGGCAACTACGAGAACCTGGTCGCCAATCAGGATCCGGTCAGCACCACTGTCACCGATGTGCAAGACACCACCACCGTTACCCTTACTGCCACGCCGAGCGTGGCTGAAGGCGGGACGATCATCTATACCGCCAGCGTGGGTGCGCCGGTGACCGGTTCACCGGTTGTGGTTTCGCTGGCCAACGGGCAGACCATCACCATCCCCGTCGGGCAGAGCTCCGGCACGGCCACGGGAGCTGTGACCAACGACGTCTATCAAGGCCACGCGCCAGTTACCAACAACATCACCACCGTTAGCGGCGGTAACTACGAAAACCTGGTCGCCAATCAGGATCCGGTCAGCACTACTGTCACTGATGTGCAGGACACCACCACTGTCACCCTGACCGCTACGCCAAGCGTGGCCGAAGGCGGGACTATCATTTACACCGCTTCGGTCGGAGCACCAGTGACTGGCTCGCCGGTCGTGGTTTCTTTGGCCAACGGGCAGACCATCACCATTCCCGTGGGCCAGAGTTCTGGTACTGCCACGGGCGCTGTGACCAACGACGTCTATCAAGGCCACGCGCCAGTTACCAACAACATCACCGGCGTTAGCGGCGGCAATTACGAGCACCTGGTCGCTAACCAGAATCCGGTCAGCACCACCGTGACCGATGTGCAGGACACCACCACGGTGACCCTGACTGCCACGCCAAGCGTGGCCGAGGGCGGCACCATCATCTACACCGCGTCGGTCGGTGCTCCGGTCACTGGCAGCCCGGTCGTGGTGAACCTCGCCAACGGCCAGACCATCACTATCCCGGTCGGGCAAAGCTCCGGCACTGCCACGGGTGCGGTGACCAACGACGTCTATCAAGGTCATGCGCCGGTCAGCAACAACATCACTGGCGTATCCGGCGGCAACTACGAGAACCTGGTCGCCAATCAAGATCCGGTCAGCACTACCGTCACGGATGTTCAGGACACCACCACCGTTACCCTGACGGCTACGCCGAGCGTGGCCGAAGGCGGGACGATCATCTATACCGCCAGCGTTGGTGCTCCGGTCACTGGCAGCCCGGTCGTGGTCAGCCTCGCCAACGGGCAAACCATCACCATCCCGGTCGGGCAGAGTTCAGGCACGGCCACGGGTGCTGTGACCAACGACGTGTATCAAGGCCACGCGCCAGTTACCAACAACATTACCGGCGTTAGCGGCGGTAACTACGAAAATTTGGTCGCCAACCAGAACCCGGTCAGCACAACGGTCACTGATGTGCAGGACACCACCACGGTGACCTTGACCGCCACGCCAAGCGTGGTCGAGGGCGGCACCATCATCTACACCGCGACCGTCGGGGCTCCGGTCACCGGCAGCCCGGTCGTGGTCAGCCTGGCCAACGGGCAGACCATCACCATCCCGGTCGGCCAAAGTTCCGGCACCGCCACTGGCGCGGTGACCAACGATGTCTACCAGGGCCATGCACCGGTTAGTAACAACATCACAGGCGTATCCGGCGGCAACTACGAGAACCTGGTCGCCAATCAAGATCCGGTCAGCACTACCGTCACGGATGTTCAGGACACCACCACCGTTACCCTGACGGCTACGCCGAGCGTGGCCGAAGGCGGCACCATCATTTACACCGCTTCGGTCGGCGCACCAGTGACTGGCTCGCCGGTCGTGGTTTCGCTGGCCAACGGGCAGACCATCACCATCCCGGTCGGCCAGAGTTCCGGTACCGCCACCGGCGCTGTGACCAACGACGTCTACCAGGGCCATGCTCCGGTAACCAACAACATCACTGGCGTATCCGGCGGTAACTACGAAAACCTCGTAGCTAACCAGAATCCGGTCAGCACCACCGTCACCGATGTTCAGGACACCACCACGGTCACCCTGACCGCCACGCCAAGCGTGGCCGAGGGCGGGACGATCATCTATACCGCCAGCGTGGGGGCACCGGTGACTGGCTCTGCGGTCGTGGTTTCGCTGGCCAACGGGCAAACCATCACCATCCCGGTCGGCCAAAGCTCCGGCACGGCCACCGGCGCGGTGACCAACGACGTCTACCAAGGTCACGCACCAGTTACCAACAACATCACCACCGTTAGCGGCGGTAACTACGAAAATCTGGTCGCCAACCAGAATCCGGTCAGCACTACAGTGACCGATGTTCAAGACACCACCACCGTGACCCTGACCGCTACGCCAAGCGTGGCCGAAGGTGGCACCATCATCTACACCGCCAGCGTGGGTGCCCCAGTAACTGGCTCACCGGTCGTGGTATCACTGGCAAACGGCCAAACCATCACTATCCCAGTCGGCCAAAGCTCAGGCACGGCCACGGGTGCTGTTACCAACGACGTATACCAAGGCCATGCGCCGGTTAGTAACAACATCACCGGGGTGTCCGGCGGCAATTACGAGAACCTGGTCGCCAACCAGGACCCGGTCAGCACTACCGTCACGGATGTTCAGGACACTACGACTGTCACCCTGACCGCTACGCCGAGCGTGGCCGAGGGCGGGACGATCATCTACACCGCCTCGGTAGGTGCACCAGTGACTGGCTCGCCGGTCGTGGTTTCGCTGGCCAACGGGCAAACTATCACCATTCCCGAGGGCCAGAGTTCTGGTACTGCCACGGGCGCCGTGACCAACGACGTCTACCAAGGCCATGCACCGGTTACCAACAACATCACCGGGGTGTCTGGCGGCAATTACGAAAACCTGGTCGCTAACCAGAACCCGGTTAGCACTACCGTCACGGATGTTCAGGACACCACCACCGTTACCCTGACGGCTACGCCGAGCGTGGCTGAAGGCGGGACGATCATCTACACCGCCTCGGTTAGCGCACCAGTCACCGGCAGCCCGGTCGTGGTCAGCCTGGCCAATGGTCAGACCATTACCATCCCGGTTGGCCAAAGCTCAGGAACCGCCACGGGCGCTGTGACCAACGATGTCTACCAGGGCCATGCGCCGGTTAGTAACAACATCACCGGGGTGTCCGGCGGCAACTACGAGAATCTGGTCGCCAATCAGGATCCGGTCAGCACTACCGTCACCGATGTTCAGGACACCACCACCGTTACCCTGACTGCCACGCCGAGCGTTGCCGAAGGTGGGACGATCATTTACACCGCCTCGGTAGGTGCTCCGGTGACTGGAAGCCCGGTCGTGGTGAGCCTCGCAAACGGGCAAACCATCACCATCCCCGTTGGTCAAAGCTCGGGGACGGCAACCGGCGCCGTGACCAACGACGTCTATCAAGGCCACGCGCCAGTTACCAACAACATCACCGGCGTTAGCGGCGGTAACTACGAAAACCTGGTCGCCAATCAGAACCCGGTCAGCACAACCGTCACTGATGTGCAGGACACCACCACCGTCACCCTCACCGCAACGCCAAGCGTGGCCGAGGGTGGGACCATCATTTACACCGCCAGCGTAGGCGCACCAGTGACTGGCTCGCCGGTCGTGGTTTCTCTGGCCAACGGGCAAACCATCACCATTCCTGTGGGCCAAAGCTCAGGCACCGCCACGGGCGCCGTGACCAACGACGTCTACCAAGGCCATGCGCCGGTGACCAACAACATCACCGGTGTGTCCGGCGGCAACTACGAGAACCTCGTTGCCAACCAGAACCCGGTCAGCACTACCGTCACCGACGTGCAGGACACCACCACCGTCACCCTGACCGCCACGCCAAGCGTGGCCGAAGGTGGCACCATCATCTACACCGCCAGCGTGGGCGCTCCGGTTACCGGCAGCCCGGTCGTAGTGAGCCTCGCCAACGGCCAGACCATCACTATCCCTGTCGGGCAGAGCTCCGGCACCGCCACAGGCGCCGTGACCAACGATGTCTACCAAGGCCACGCGCCGGTGACCAACAACATCACCGGCGTCAGCGGTGGCAACTACGAGAATCTGGTCGCCAATCAGAACCCGGTCAGCACCACCGTGACCGATGTGCAGGACACCACCACCGTCACTCTCACCGCCACGCCAAGCGTGGCCGAGGGCGGCACCATCATCTACACCGCCTCGGTAGGTGCTCCGGTCACTGGCAGCCCAGTCGTGGTCAGCCTCGCCAACGGGCAGACCAT
>NZ_JBJDNC010000052.1:0-38534 GCF_044900265.1 Pseudomonas sp. NPDC089406
GTAGGGGGCCGGATGATGGGAGCAGGGCGGCTTTGGTTACTTTGGCCGCGACCAAAGTAACCCGCCGTAAGGGCGGAAAGGTGACGAAAAGCGCTAATCGTCAATGAATGCGCATACATCTCTCAAAGCAATCACTATAAACCCCGAACCCGAACCCGAACCCGAACCCGAACCCGAACCCAAATCAGCCATGCGGCGCAGCCGCCCCCCCCAAATTCCCAGCATATTGCGCCTTCAAATGCCCCTGCTCATCCAGCAGGTAAGCATCCATCACCTCCCGAACCACAGGCCCCGCAACCCGCCCCCCGGCCTCGCCGTTCTCGATCATCACCGCCACCACCAGCGCCGGATGGTCAGCCGGCGCAAAGCCGACGAACAACGCGTTGTCACGGTGGCGCTCAAGGGTCTTGTTGCGGTCATAACGCTCACCCTGCTTGATCGCCACCACCTGCGCCGTACCGCTCTTGCCGGCAATGCGGTACTGGGCCCCGGCCGCCGAAGCCCGGGCAATGCCGCGCGGGTCGTGCATGACCATCTGCATGCCCTGGCTGACCTGGTCCCAGGCACGCTTGTCATGCAGCACGATGTCCGGCATCGGGTTCGGGTCCACGGGCTTGTCGCCACCGATGGTCATCGCCAGGTGCGGGCGGTGCCAGGCGCCCTTGCTCGCCAGCAGGCTGGTGGCCTGGGCCAGTTGCAGCGGGGTCACCTGCATGTAGCCTTGGCCAATACCAAGGATCAGCGTCTCGCCCGGGAACCACGCCTGGCGGCGGGTGGCGCGTTTCCAGGCCTGCGACGGCATCAGGCCGGCGGCCTCCTCGAACATGTCCAGCGACACCTTCTGCCCCAAACCGAACTCGCTCATGTAGTCGTGCAGGCGGTCAATGCCCAGCTTGTGCGCCAGGTCGTAGAAGTAGGTGTCGTTGGAACGCATGATGGCGGTGTACATGTCCACCCAGCCATCACCCGAACGGTTCCAGTTGCGGTACTTGTGGTCGTAGTTGGGCAACTCGTAGTAGCCAGGGTCGAACACCCGGTTGGCAGGGGTGATCACGCCACTGTCCAGGCCGGCGATGGCTACCTCGGGCTTGACCGTCGAGCCCGGTGCGTACAGACCGCGCAGCACGCGGTTGAATAGCGGCCGGTCGATGGAGTCGCGTAGCGCCGCGTATTGCTTGAAGCTGATGCCCTTGACGAACAGGTTGGGGTCGAAGCTGGGGTTACTGACCATCGCCAGTACATCGCCGTTGGCCGGGTCCAGCACCACCACGGCGCCGCGCCGGTCACCCAGGGCTTTTTCGGCGGCCTGCTGCAGGTGGGCATCCAGGCTCAGCACGATATCCTTGCCCGGCACCGGGTCGTGGTGGCGCAGCACACGCATCACCCGGCCCTGGGCGTTGGTCTCGACCTCTTCGTAACCCACATGGCCGTGCAGCTGGTCTTCGTAAAAACGCTCGATGCCGGTCTTGCCGATCGACTGGGTGCCACGGTATTCGGTGCTGTCGAGGGCCTTGGCTTCCTTCTCGTTGATGCGCCCCACGTAACCCACCGAATGGGCGAAGTGCTCGGCCAGGGGGTATTCGCGAATGAACTGCGGCTCTACTTCCAACCCCGGCAGGCGGAACTGGTTCACCGCAATCAGGGCGATCTGCTCCTCGCTCAGACCGACCATCAAGGTGACCGGCTCGAACGGCTTGCGGCCGCGGCGCAGGTCCTTGTCGAACTGGTGGCGATCGTCTTCGGGCAGGCTGAGGATCTGCGCCAGGCTGTCCAGCACCTTGGCCGAGTCGCCGGCACGTTCGCGGGTCATGGTCAGGTTGAAGCTGGGCTTGTTGTCGGCCAGCACCACGCCGTTGCGGTCGTAGATCAGCCCGCGCTCGGGGGGGATGGGCAGCACGTGCACGCGGTTGTTTTCCGATACCGCGCTCTGCTGGTCATGCTGCAGCACCTGCAGCACGTACAGCCGACCGATCAGCACCGCCACCAGGCTCAGCACCAGCACGGCGCAGGCCAGCAGCCGGCGGTTGACCAGGCTCTTTTCTGTTTCGTGGTCCTTGAGGGGGATGGGTTGGGGCATCGGCGGCTCGGCGGGGTTAGGTGTGGCAGCGGGCCCACCCCACGACCCGACGCCGGCCAGGCTGCGGGTTGACGCTTGAAGGCGCAATCGTGGGGCAAGCCCGCTCCCACGAAGCTGGCAAGGGCCGGGGATGCTACGCAAGCCCCGGCCATGGCTCAAGCTGCAGCGCCCGGGCGCCGCCGGCGAGGGCGCCTTGGGGCCCGGTATCAGGGCGTTGCGGCCAAGATGAAGATTCGTTCATCCAGGCCGTCAGGCAGTTACTTGCAGTTGCCGGCCTTGCGATAACCCGCTGCCTGCGCCTCAGCCTCAGAGGTGAAGGCGACCTGGTTTTTCGGCGACACCTGGGTATAGCCCGGGCAGCCGCTGGCCAGGTGGTAGACCTGGCTGTTGCGGTTGCCCAGCACCGCGCCGTGGGAGGTGCTGGCGGTGGGTGCGGGCTTGCTGGCTGCGCTGTTGCTGGCAATGGTGCTGCCGGCCGGTTTGTAACCTGGGGTCCAGCTGCGCTCGCCGGTGACGAACGGGTTGTGGTGGCCCATGACCGCAGCGATGCGGCGGTCGCGCTCCTGCTCCCAGGCGCTGACCGGGTACTGCTTGTTCCAGGCCATCAACAGCTGTTGCTGCTGGCGCGACATGCTCAACTGGTAGCGGTCGTACATATAGAAGGTGGTGCGTGCCACCAGGCCCTTGACTGCATCGCGGGGCTCGGCGGATTTCTGCACGAAATCGACTTTGGTCGGGCACTGGCCGTATTGCGGGGCGACGCCGCTGACCATGGCGTAGTTGAAGTTGCTGCGGTCACCATTCACCTCGCCCACGGCGGGGTAGAGGTTGAACAGGTCGGCTTCCATGGCGCGGAACACCGGGTCCTTGTCGACGCAGGCCTCGCGGCCGCCGTTCTGCCAGCACTGGCGCTGGTGGCCGAAGGTCCAGGCCGGGACGATGTGTTCCCACTCGGTGCGGTCGGCGCGGGTCTGCTGCTTGCGCGCCTCCAGGCCGCAGGAACCGGGGTCGATGCGCCCGCCGGACTTGCCCACCCAGGTCCATTTGCAACCGCAGTACAGGTCGCCCTGGGCGCTGCTGGCCTGGTCGAGGTAGATCTTCTGCTTGGCGACAACCTTGGCTTCGGTGAAGGTCGCAGGCGGGGTGGCGAAGGCGGGGGGCAGCAGGCTGAGGAACAGGGTGGCGGCGTACAGCAGTCTTTTCATGGGGCGTCTATCAGCGTCAGAAAAAGGCGCGATTATACGCAGGAAAATTCGGCTGTCGCGGGCGTAGTAGAGGGGCTGGAATGCTGGCGCAGGGTGCCATCACCTTGCACCGGAACTGTAGGAGCCGGCTTGCCGGCGATGAGGCCACCCCTGCGAACAGATATTGCCTGGCCGGACGCCATCGCCGGCAAGCCGGCTCCTACAGGTACAGCGCTGGCCTTAAGCCCATGCAATCCCTGTGGGGGCGGTTTCAGTCAGGCCCATCGCCGGTGAGGGGCGTATTCGGCCTCAGGCTTGCCAGTCCGGCGCGAACTCGGGGCTTACCACGCGCCGGTTCTTCGGCAATGCGGCCATGGCCGCGCGGTCCTGTTCATCCAGGCGCAGCTCCAGCGCCGCCAGGTTGGCCAACTGGTTGGCGCGGCTGCTGGCCTTGGGGATCACCGCCACGCCGGGCTGCTGCAGCAACCAGGCCAGCGCCACCTGGGTAGGCAATACACCGTGTTTTTCGGCAATTGCGCGCACTGCCGGCTGTTCGGCCACTTCGCCGCGGGCCAAAGGCGTGTAGGCGGTGAAGGCCAGGTCGTGCTGGCGGGCGAACGCCAGCAACGGGCTTTGGTCCAGTAGTGCGTGGTACTCCACCTGAATCGCCGCCAACGGCGCGCCCAGTTGTTCCACCACCTGGCGCAGCAAGCCCAGCGGGAAGTTGGCAACGCCGATGCAGCGCGCCTTGCCCTCGTCGCGCAATTGCACCAGGGTCTCGATGCTGCGGGCCAGGTCCCAGTCGCGGGCCGGCCAGTGGATGTGGAACAGGTCGACCTGCTCGGTGCCCAGGGCGCGCAGGCTGTCTTCCAGCGACTGGCGCATGGCCTGGGGCTCAAGGCGGTCCCACCACACCTTGGTGGTCAGGTGGATGGCTTCGCGCGGCACGCTGCTGTCGCGCAGGGCCTGGCCGACAGCGGCTTCGTTGGCATAGGCGGTGGCGGTGTCGATGTGCCGGTAACCCAGCTCCAGCGCCTGGTGCACGGCGCGGGTGCAGTCGGCGCCGGTCATTGGCCAGGTGCCCAGGCCGATGGCGGGCAGGTCGAGGCCGTGGCGGTTGGTGAGCCTGTGCATGGGTACTCCTTGTACGGGTCGAAAGGTGGGCGCACATCATCGGCTATCGGCCGCTGGCTGGCTGCCCGGCGCAGGGGAAAGTGGTCGATCAGCGAACAAAATGTACCGGGTGGTGCAACGCAGTGGGTGCGCCTGATGTTCAGGTCGTCCGATCTCTTCTAGAATCCGCCCATGCCCGGGCGCCATGCCGGGGCCATCGCCCGAGGGCCCCATGAGTTCCAGTACCCCGCTGTCCGGAGTCAACCAGCCGCTGCGCGGTATCGTCCTGGTGGTGGTGGCCACCTTCCTGTTCGCCAGCCACGACGGCTTGTCGAAGTACCTGGGCGGCATCTACCCGATCATCATGGTGGTGTGGGCCCGCTACGTGGTGCACACGCTGCTGATGGCCGGCATCTTCCTGCCCAAGGCGGGCCTGGCGGTACTGCGTACCCGGCGCCCGGTGTTGCAGACCTTGCGCGCCCTGAGCCTGCTCAGCACCAGCCTGCTGTTTACCGCCGGCCTGCAATACCTGCCCTTGGCCGAGGCGACCTCGGTCAACTTCCTGGCCCCGGTGCTGGTGACCGCACTGTCGGTGCCGCTGCTCAAGGAGCACGTCACGTTGGGCCAGTGGGTGGCGGTGGTGCTGGGCTTTATCGGTGTGCTGGTGGTGGTGCACCCGGGCGGGGCGATGTTCACTCCGGCCATTCTGTTCCCGTTCGGCTCGGCCATGGGCTTTTGCTTCTACCAGCTGCTGACGCGCAAGCTGGCGGCCCACGACAGCCCGACCACCAGCAACTTCTACGCAGGCCTGTGCAACACCCTGGTGATGACCGCGCTGGTGCCGTTCTTCTGGCAGGTGCCGCAATGGCCGCATGTGCTGTTGATGCTGGGGCTGGGGGGCTGCGGGATGACCGCGCACCTGCTGCTGACCCAGGCCTTCCGGCATGCCGCGCCAGCGCTGCTGGCGCCGTTCAGCTACTGCCAGATCGTGTTTGCCGGGTTGCTCGGGTTGGTGGTGTTCGGCCAGGTGCCGGATGGGGTGAGCCTGGTGGGTATTGCGATCATCTGCCTGAGCGGGCTGGGGGCGGCGTGGATGCAGCGTAAGGGGTAGGGCCAGGCACCTGTTTGGGGGCAACTGTGTTGCGCTGCCTGTACCGGCCTCATCGCCGGCAAGCCGGCTCCTACAGGTAGGGCGCCGGCCTGAAGCTGATGCGATCCCTGTAGGAGCCGGCTTGCCGGCGATAGCGCCCGATCAGGCGACATCGCAATAGCAGGCTCCTGCAAGGTTTTGTCAGTGCGCCCCGGCCGCCTTGCTCAAATCGCTTTCGGCCCACTCGGTGTAGATGCAGGCATCGGCCACCGCCCAGCGCACTTTCACCTGATCACCCGGCTGCATCGGCATGCCGGCGGCCGACAGTGCCTTGACCGTCAGCTCGGTACCGCCTTGGGTGACCACGTGGCAGGTCTGGCTTTCGCCGAGGAACAACACCTCGCCAACGGTGGCGGTGACTTCGTTCCAGCCCGCTGGCAGGGTGTCGCGGGCGGCTTGCTCGGCGGTCAGCGCCAGGGCCTTTTCCGGGCGCACCATGATCAGCGCCTCCTGCTCGGCGGCCAGGCCCGGGGTCAGGCGAATGGCCACCGGCTGGCCTTCGAAGCTGCCGGCACCGTTGCTGCTGGCCTTGATGCGCAAGAAGTTCGAGTTGCCCAGGAACGAGGCGACGAAGGCATTTGGCGGGTTCTGGTAGAGGTCGTAGCCGGTGCCCAGGCCGACGATCTTGCCGTGGCTGAAAATCGCGATGCGCTGCGACAGGCGCATGGCTTCTTCCTGGTCGTGGGTCACGTAGACGATGGTGATGCCCAGCCGGCGGTGCAGCTGGCGCAGCTCGTCCTGCAGGTCTTCACGCAGCTTTTTGTCCAGCGCGCCGAGGGGTTCGTCCATCAGCAGGATGCGCGGCTCGTACACCAGCGCCCGGGCAATCGCCACGCGCTGCTGCTGGCCGCCGGACATCTGCGAGGGCTTGCGGTGGGCGAACTTTTCCAGCTGCACCAGCTTGAGCATGGCGTCCACGCGCTTGGTGGTTTCGCTGGCGCTGAGCTTGCGGATGGCCAGGGGGAAGGCGATGTTGTCGCGCACGTTCAGGTGCGGGAACAGCGAGTAGCGCTGGAACACCATGCCGATGTCGCGCTTGTGCGGCGGCACGTTCACCAGCGACTGGCCGTCTACCAGAATTTCACCGCTGCTGGGGGTTTCGAAACCGGCCAGCATCGACAGGGTGGTGGACTTGCCCGAGCCGCTGGAGCCGAGGAAGGTGAGGAATTCGCCGTCCTGGATCTCGAGGTCCAGGTTGTCCACGGCGGTGAAGTCGCCGTAGTGCTTGTTCAGGCCGCGCAGGCTGACCAGGGTCTTGTTTTGCGCGTTGTCTTTGATCACTGCACTCATTGTTGTTTTCTCCGCGCTCAGGCGTTTTCGGTGCGCCGGCGCAGGGCGGCGGCAATAATCATGACCAGCAGCGACAGGCCGATCAGCAGGGTCGAGGCCACGGCAATCACCGGGCTCAGGTCCTGGCGCAGGGTGGTCCACATTTTTACCGGCAGGGTTTGCAGGTCGGGGCTGGCCATCATCACGCTCAGCACCACCTCGTCCCACGACACCAGAAACGCGAACAGGCCGCCGGCGATCATCCCCGGGCGAATGGCCGGGAAGGTCACCTTGAAGATCGCCTGCAGGCGCGAGGCACCGCAGATCACCGCGGCATCCTCGATCGACTGGTCGAACAGCTTCAGCGAGTTGATGATCGAGATGATGGTGAAGGGCAGGGCGACGATCACGTGGCTGACCACGAAGGCGAACAGCGTGCCGGTGTAGCCCAGCTTGAGAAACAGCGCGTACACCGCCACGGCGATGATCACCAGCGGCACGATCATCGGCATGGTGAACAGCCCGTAGAGCATCTCGCGCCCCGGGAAGCGGCCACGCACCAGGGCGAAGGCGGTGGGCAGGCCCAGCAGCACGGCGGCGATGGTGGTCAGCACGGCCACCTTCAGGCTGGCCAGGGCTGCGTCCATCCACTCCGGGTTGGAGAAGAACTGGCCGTACCACTTGAAGGTCCAGCCCGGTGGCGGGAACACCAGCCACTGCGAGGAGCCGAACGACAGCAGAACGATGAACACCACCGGCAGCAGCAGGAAGGCCGCAATGACCCCGGTGGTCAGGTACAGGCCGGTGCGTAGCGGGCGACCCATGGCATTGGGGGACAGAAGCATGGCGGTTTACCTCGCGTTGCCGACCGGGGATTCCGGCTGCAGCTTCAGGTACAGGTAGAAGAGCACCAGGGTGATGACCACCAGCAGTGCCGCGGCGGCGCTGGCCAGGCCCCAGTTGAGGAACGACTGCACCTGCTGGATGATGAATTCGGGCAGCATCATGTTCTGCGCCCCGCCCAGCAGCGCCGGGGTGACGTAGTAACCCAGCGACATCACGAACACCATCAAGGCGCCCGAGAACAGCCCCGAGCGGCACAGCGGCAGGAACACCTTCCAGAAGTTGGTCCAGGGGCTGGCGCCGCAGATCGAGCCGGCCTGCAGCACCATCGGGTCGATGGCGTGCATGGTCGCCTGCAGCGGCAGCACGATGAACGGGATCATGATGTAGCTCATGCCGATCACCACGCCGGTGAGGTTGTGCACCATCTCGATGGGCGCATCGATGATGCCCATTGCCATCAACGCCTTGTTGATCACCCCCGAGCTTTGCAGCAGCACCAGCCATGAGTAGGTGCGTGCCAGCAGGCTGGTCCACATCGACAGCAGCACGATGTTCAGCAGCCAGCGGCCCCAGCCCTTGGGCACCAGGGTGATCGCCCAGGCCAGCGGGAAGCCCAGCAGCACGCTGATCAGGGTCACAAGGCCGGCCACCGAGAAGGTGTTGAACAGCACCCGGGCGTAGGCCGAGTTGGCGAACAATTGCTCGTAGTTGCCCAGCCCCGGTACCGGTTCGAGCACCCCGCGCAGCAACAGCCCGACCAGCGGGGCGAAGAAGAACAGGCCGAGAAAGAGCAGGGCCGGCAGCAGGTTGCGGCTGCCTTTCCAGCGTTGGCTCAAGGGTGGGCGACGGTCCGCCGCCCCCGGTGCGCCGGCCCCCGAAGGGGCTCCTTGCGCGTTATGCAGGGCGTTGATGGCGACTTTCATTTGACCAGCCACTCATTCCAGCGGGCGGCGATGGCCTGGCCGTTCTTCGCCCAGTAGGCGAAGTCGAGGGTGACCTGGTCGTTGGGGTAGTTGGTTGGCAGGTTGGTGGCCAGTTGCTTGTCCAGGCGCGCGACGCTGTCGGTGTTGACCGGGGCGTAGGCGGTGGCGTTGGCGAAGTCGGCCTGGCCCTGGGCGCCGCTGGCCTTGGCCAGGAACTTCATGGCCGCGTCCTTGTTCTTGGCGCCTTTGGGGATGACCAGGAAATCAGCCATGACCAGGTTCTGCTTCCAGCTCACACCCACCGGTGCGCCGTCTTGTTGCAGGGCGTACACGCGGCCGTTCCAGAACTGCCCGAGCGAGGCTTCACCGGAGGCCAGCAGTTGCTGCGACTGGGCGCCGCCGCCCCACCAGACGATGTCCTTCTTGATGGTGTCGAGTTTCTTGAAGGCGCGGTCCAGGTCCAGCGGGTAGAGCTTGTCGGGGGCTACGCCGTCGGCCAGCAGGGCCAGTTCGAGCACGCCGGGGCTGGGCCATTTGTACAGGGCGCGTTTGCCGGGGTAGGTCTTGGTGTCGAACAGCGCGGTCCAGTCGACCGGCTTGTTGGCACCGAGCTTGCCTTCGTTGTAACCGAGCACGAAGGAGAAGAAGAACGAGCCGACGCCATGGTCGGAGACGAAGCGCGGGTCGATCTTGTCGCGTTGGATCTGGCTGAAATCGAGGGGTTCGAGCAGGCCTTCGCTGGCGGCGCGCAGGGCGAAGTCGGCTTCGACGTCGACCACATCCCACTGCACGTTGCCGCTTTCGACCATGGCCTTGAGTTTGCCGTAGTCGGTGGGGCCGTCCTGGACGACCTTGATGCCGGTCTCTTTGCTGAACGGCGCGGCCCAGGAGTCTTTCTGCGCGTCCTGGGTGGTGCCACCCCAGCTGACGAAGTTCAGGCTGTCAGCGGCCTGGGTGGCCTGACAAGCCAGGGTCAGCAGGCTGGCGGACAGCACTGCGGTTACACGTTTGCTCAACAGCATGGTTACGCCCTCGTTGCTTTTGTTATTCGAGGCGGGGCTTTTGGTGCGCCCGCCAACAGTGTTCGGGGAGCAGCTATCAATGTGTGTCGCGTGGCCGTCTTGTGATTGTAGGTTCGGCCCAAGATTTCAAGGTCTACGGGATATCATATTATGGTATTCCAAACTTTTCGCAAGGGGGTGTGGGCGACCGGCCATCACTCCGTCCTCTTGCCTATTAAGTCGGAAACGGGCACGACTGCTGTAGGAGCGGCCTTGTGTCGCGAAAGGGCCGCACAGCGGCCCCGGCAATTCATGTGTCGACGCTTAAACCCTGGGGCCGCTTCGCGGCCCTTTCGCGGCACAAGGCCGCTCCTACAGGGTGCCGTGTCAGCTTTGCAGGGTGGGTTCGAACGGAATGCTCTGCACCACCTCCAGCTCATACCCGGCAAGGCCTGCGTATTTCAGCGGCGGGCCCAGGTGGCGCAGCTTGCCCACACCCAGGTCCTGCAGAATCTGCGCACCGGTACCCACTTCCGAATACACCTTCGACTGGCCGCGCTGGTAGGGGCGTACCGGCTGGGTGAGTTGCGGCACCCGCTCCAGCAGCGCTTGCGAGGACTCGTGGTTGGCCAGAATCACCACCACCCCGGCGCCTTCCTCGGCTACCTTCTGCAGCGCCGCCCACAGGGTCCAGTTGGCGGGGCCGGCGTATTCGGCGCCGACCAGGTCGCGCAGCGGGTCGATCACGTGCACCCGCACCAGGGTGGGCTGCTCGCGGCGGATGTCGCCCATCACCATGGCCATGTGCACGCCGCCTTCGATGCGGTCTTCATAGGTGACCAGGCGGAAGGTGCCGTGCACTGTGGGCAGCTCGCGCTCGCCAATGCGCTTGATGGTCTGCTCGGTGCTCAGGCGGTAGTGGATCAGGTCGGCGATGGTGCCGATCTTGATGCCGTGCTGGGCGGCGAATACTTCGAGGTCCGGGCGGCGGGCCATGGTGCCGTCGTCGTTGAGCACCTCGACGATCACCGAGGCCGGGCTGAAGCCGGCCAGGCGGGCCAGGTCGCAACCGGCTTCGGTGTGCCCGGCGCGGGTCAACACACCGCCTTCACGGGCGCGCAGGGGGAAGATGTGGCCGGGCTGCACCAGGTGCTCGGGGCGGGCGTCGGCGGCCATGGCAGCGGCCACGGTACGCGCCCGGTCGGCGGCGGAAATGCCGGTGGTGACGCCCGTGGCGGCTTCGATGGACACGGTGAAGGCGGTGCTGAACACGCTGCCGTTGCTCGGTACCATCTGCTCCAGGCCCAGGCGCTGGCAGTGCTCGTCGGTGAGGGTCAGGCAGATCAGGCCGCGCGCCTCGCGGGCCATGAAGTTGATGGCTGCGGCGTCGCAGCGTTCGGCGGCGATCAACAGGTCGCCTTCGTTTTCGCGGTCTTCGTCATCCACCAGCAGGACCATCTTGCCTTGCCGGTAGTCCTCGAGGAGTTCTTCGATGCTGTTGAATGCCATGCTGCACGCTCACGGTAGTCGGGTGGTTTTTATGGTATACCATCATACACAAATATCCCTGAAGCAGGAGTACGACCGATGAAGGCCTACTGGATCGCCCACGTGGACGTCACCGACCCCGAGCAGTACCAGCAGTACACCCAGCGCGCCCCGGCGGCGTTCGTCGCCTTTGGCGGGCGTTTTCTGGCCCGCGGCGGTCGTAGCGAGGCCATGGAAGGGCGGCCCACTCCACAGCGTAGCGTGGTGATCGAGTTCGATTCGTACGAACAGGCCGTGGCGTGCTACCGCTCCGACCTGTATCAGGAGGCGTGCAAGCACCGCCAGGGGGTGGCCAAGGCCGAGGTGATCATCGTCGAGGGCTTCCAGCCCTGATTGTTGGTATCACATATGAATCTGTAGGAGCCGGCTTGCCGGCGATGAGGCCGGGCCTGCAAACCAGGTTCATGGCCTTGTGCCGTGGCGGGTGGCCCTATCGCCGGCAAGCCGGCTCCTACAGGGGGCGTGCCGGCTCACAGGTCTGCTTTTGCCTGCCCGCGGGTGCGCAGTAACGACAGCACCACACCGCCGGCCAGCAGGCCGAACGTCACCCCCAGTGACAGCTCCGGCGGCACCTTGCCCACCAGTCCGTGCCAGAAGATCTTGCAGCCGATGAACACCAGTACCATGGCCAGCGCGTACTTGAGGTAGACGAAGCGGTGCATCAGCGCCGCCAGGGCGAAGTACAGCGAACGCAGGCCGAGGATGGCGAAGATGTTCGAGGTGTAGACGATGAACGGGTCCTGGGTGATGGCGAAGATCGCCGGCACGCTGTCCACGGCGAACACCAGGTCGGCCAGCTCGATCAGCACCAGGGCCAGGAACAGCGGGGTGGCGTAGCGCACCGCCTGGCTGGCGCCGGGCGGTGTCAGGCGCACGAAGAAGTGCGGGCCGTGCAGTTGGTCGGTGACCCGCATGTGCCGGCGCACGAAACGCAGTACCGGGTTGTTGGCCAGATCGACGTGGTTGTCGTCCTTCGAGAGCGCCATCTTGATGCCGGTAAACAGCAAAAATGCCCCGAAGATATACAGCACCCAGGCAAAGTGCTGCACCAGGGCTGCGCCCACGCCGATCATGATCGCCCGCAACACCACCACTCCGAGGATGCCCCAGAACAGCACGCGGTGCTGGTAGCGGCGGGGGATGGCGAAGAAGCTGAAGATCATCGCCATGACGAACACGTTGTCCATCGACAGCGACTGCTCGACCAGAAAACCCGTGTAGAACTCCAGCGCCGACTGCGCACCAAGCTGGTGCCAGACCCACAGGCCAAACAGTACGCCGACACTGAAGTAGCCGGCGTACAGCAACAGGCTTTCGCGCATTTCGATTTCGCGGTCCTGGCGGTGCAGCACGCCGAGGTCGAGCACCAGCAAGGCGATGACGAGGGTGATGAACACCAGCCACAACCAGGTGCTGGTACCGAGGAACGGGGTGAAGAGGAATGTGTGCAGAGCTGTCATGAGCCCCTCCTTGATTGTCGACGTTGCATGGCAACAGTGATTCCGACATGGCGGCGCTAACCGTCAGAGGGGCCCGGCATCACATGGGGGTGAGCCTAGTAGTGATTGGTCGGGAAGGGCAGCAAGGGGTGTTACATTTGATTACCGGCGTCTACAGGCTCCGTAAAAGTCTGAAAGTCATGCGGTCCCTGTAGGAGCGGCCTTGTGTCGCGATTGGGCTGCGCAGCAGCCCCGACGATATTGCAGGAGTTCAAGGTCCCAGGGCCGCTACGCGCCCCAATCGCGACACAAGGCCGCTCCTACAGGGCTCGCACGTCCAGCCGCCTTCAATACACCCACACTTCCACCCGGCGGTTCTTCAGCCGACCCTGTTCCAGGTCGTTTCCCGCCACCGGCAGCTCATCACCCATCCCCGTGACTTCCTTGACCTCGACCCCCGCCCGCGCCAGCTCGCGGCGCACGGCCATGGCCCGCAGCCGCGACAGCAGGGCGGCGCGGCCCGGGGTTTCCTTGGGGTCGCCAAAACCCACCAGCACCACCTTGCCTTGCAGCTTGCCGGCCTGGCGCAGGTAGTCACCGACCCGCTGCACATCGCGCAGGGCCTTGTTGTCGAGGCTGGCGCTGCCTTCCTGGAAGCGGAAGTTGACGCTCAGCCGGTTGGCCTCGCCGGCCAGTACCCGGTAGCGCGGTGGCATGTCGGCCTGGGCGGGTACCGGCAGTGCCTTGACCTGCTGCGAGACGAACCCCTGCTCGGCAACGATCGCCTGCCCGGCCGGGCTCTGGGCGAACTCGGCCAGGGCCCGGGCCTGGGGCCGGGCGTGGGCGGGCAGGTAGAAGAACAGCCGCCGCGACAGCGGGTAGTCCTCGCTGGCCACCAGGGCGCGGCTGGGGGGCAGGGCGGGGGCATCGCCATCCGCCACTGCCAGTACCTTGGCCCCGTGTACCGTGGCCAGGCCGCTGAAGCCAATGGCCTGGCGGTCGCCCAGCACCCGTTCGGCCAGTTCGTCGGCCGCTTCGAAGCGCCGGGTTTCGCTGAACAACTGGCGGTGCTGCGGGTCGAGCACCAGGGCCTTGAAGGTTTCGAAGGTGCCCGAGCGGTCGTCCCGGGCATACAGGTGGATGCTGCCGCCAGGCACGCCCAGTTGCTCCCAGCGCCGCACCTGGCCCGAGAACACCTGTGCCAGTTGCTCGGTGGTGAGCTGGCCCAGCGGGTTATCCGGATGGACGATCACCGCCACGCCGTCCAGGCCGATCACTTGTTCGGCGCCAGCGCCGCGCAGGTCCCCCAGCGCTTGTAGCTGCTGGGCTTCGCGGTCGTTGATTGGCCGCGAGGCTGCTGCCAGGTCGGCATCGCCGCTGGCCAGGGCACTGAAGCCTGTGCTGGAGCCGTGGGCGGCGATGTCGATGCGTACCGGCTGGTTATTGCGGCTGCGGGCGCGGACTACGGTTTCGTTGGCTGCGGCGCCCGGCACGCTCTCGATTGATGTGGCGCCCTGGGATTGCAGCAGGCCGCGCACCAGTGCGGGGGCCAGGGCGGCACCGATGGTGTTGGAGCCCTGGATGCGAAGTTGTGCGGGCTCTGCGGGGGCCAGGGTTGGCAGCAGGCAGAGTAGAAGAGGGAGCAGGCGGCGCATGCCGGGGACCTTTGGCACGGAATTTTGGCGCAGATTACGACAGTTGCGTGACGCTTGGATGACGGTGGTGGGGGTATTTTGCAGGTGTTCGCCAACACCTTGAATTACCACGAACCCCAACCCCCACCCCCGGGGAATTCCCCCCAATCTCATTCTCAATAAAATTTAACCCATTGAAATAGAACAGTTTTATGTCTGGCACGGCACTTGCTGGCCAAGACCGCAGAGTCCCAAGCGCCCCCTGGAGGTGCCCGATGACGACCACTCTGCGCAAAGGCCCCGTGTTCCCCTCACTGATCCTGGCCTTGCTTGGCTGCAACCTTGAAAGCGAAGCCGAAGCCGCCGCGCAATGCCAGCGTACCCTGACTGCCAACGTGGTCGCCCTCGACCAGCCGTTGATGTTCAACCGCCTCGGTGCACAGAACGCCAACGGCATGATCTACGCCCTGCGCCAGGACGTGGTCGACGAGCGCAACGTACCCCTTACCCGCGGCGGCGCCGCGGTGCCCGGCAAGGTCACCCTGCGCCCCGACAAGCGCCCGCGGCCTATCGTGCTGCGCCTGGCCGCCGGCGAATGCCTGACCGTCACCCTCACCAACCTGCTCGCCTATCAGGCCAACCCCAACAAGCACGGCATCCACCCCGAGCAGCCCGAAGGCGAAGAGGGCGAGGAGGGCGAAGACAACGAGCTGCCCGAAGTTGAGGGCGACGGCCACTTCATCGCCGACGAGCAGGTCAGCGACCGCCATGTCGGCTTTCAGGTCAACGGCCTGCAAGCGGTCAACAGCATCGCCGACATCTCGGCCAACACCGGGCGTAACGGCAACTTCCTGGTGGCCCCCGGCAACACCCGCAGCTACACCCTGTACGCCGAGCGCGAAGGCGCCTTCGCCGTCACCAGCCTGGGCGCCACCTTCGGCGGCGAGGGTAACGCCGGCAACGTCGCCAACGGCCTGTTCGGCCAGGTGATCGTGCTGCCCAAAGGCGGGCGCAGCTACCGCAACACCCTGGCCGAAGAAGACATGCGCCTGGCCACCACCGGCCGCACCGCCACCGGCCAGCCAGTGATCGATTACCAGGCCCGCTACCCGCAAGGCGAGCCCTGGCTCAGCGAAGGCAAGGCCGGCAAGCCGATCATCGCCATGCTCGACGGCCTGGAAATCATCAGCAGCGAAACCGACGCCATCGTCATGGGCCCCAACCCCGACGGCAGCTTCCCGCCCAGCACCTACCCACTGGAAAGCCTCGGCAAGCGCAACCCGGCACTGCCCAACCGCCTGGAGGCCTTCCGCGACTTTGCCTCGCAGTTCGCCGACGAAGTGGCCGGCACCCAGGCGTTCCCCGGCTATTGGGCCGACCCAGTCATGGGGCACGTGCTGGAGCCGACCCGCGATTCGTTCATGATCAACTACGGCTCCGGCGGCATGGGCGCGGAAGTGGTGGCCAACCGCCTGGGCGTGGGGCCGATGCACGACTGCCTGTCGTGCGCCTACGAGGAGTTCTTCCTCAGCGCCCACACCGTGGGCGACATCGGCACCCTGGTGGACGTGCCGGCCAACGTCGGCCTTGAGCGTATCCGCCCGGGCGAAGTACCGCCGGCCAGCGCCACCGGAGTCAAGGCCAGCATGGCCCTGTACCCGGCCGAGCCCGCCAACGTGCACCACAGCTACATCGGCGACTTCACCAAGTTTCGCAACACCCACAACGGCCACGAGCAGCACATCTTCCACCTGCACGGGCACCAGTGGC
Organism: Pseudomonas sp. NPDC089406; assembly: GCF_044900265.1. Taxonomy (NCBI): domain Bacteria; kingdom Pseudomonadati; phylum Pseudomonadota; class Gammaproteobacteria; order Pseudomonadales; family Pseudomonadaceae; genus Pseudomonas; species Pseudomonas sp. NPDC089406. The sequence goes on from NZ_JBJDNC010000052.1 coordinate 15,955, forward strand.
TGTTCAACCCCAACGACGACAACTCCGACTACATCGACGCTCAGGGCATCGGCCCGGGGGTGGGCTACACCTACGAAATCGCCAACGGCGGTTCGGGCAACCGCAACCGCGTGGCGGGCGATGCCATCTACCACTGCCACTTCTACCCGCACTTCGCCCAGGGCATGTGGGCCATGTGGCGCGTGCACGATGTGTTCGAGCCCGGCACGCGCCTGGCAGTCAGCGGCGAGGGCGAGAACGGTTTTCACGCCACCCCGTTCGCCCTGCGCAGCGGCAAGCCGGCCCCAGGCGCCCGGGCGCTGCCCGACGGCGAGATCGTCGCCGGTACGCCGATCCCGGCCATCGTGCCGCTGCCCGGCAAGGCCATGGCGCCGATGCCGGGCAAGGTCACGGTGGTGCCGAAACTCGGCGAGGCCCTGGTGGCGCAGCAAGAGGGCGATGATCACCCCGCTGAAAGCACCGCCCCCCGCGCCGTCGGCTCCCTGGCCTTGGTCGACCGCAGCGAAAGCAACCGCAACGCCGACGGCAGCCTGAAGAACCCCGGCTACCCGTTCTGGATCGGCGGCATGGAAAGCAGCGTCGGCCAGCGCCCGCCAACCCCGCCGCTGGACATGCTCGACCCGGCCCTGGCGCGCCAGTTGAAAAACAGCGGCAAGGCGCTGTGGGCCAACCTGGACGCCAACCAGGTCGACGGCTGGGACGGCGGCCTCGGCCGCCATGCGCTGGACGGTGTGTCGGCCGGTGGCGAGGCGGTGACCACCACCACCAAGCTGGACTTTTCCAAGGTGGTGCACAAGGCCAAGCCCATCTACCTGCCCGAGGAGGGCACCGAGGTCGAGCAGGCGGCCATGCAATACCACGCCAAGGCCGAACACCCAAGCTTCGCCCTGATGCCAGGCGCAAGCCCCGTGGCCAAGGCGTTCCGTACCAACGGTGCATTACCTACCGCCGGCGCGCCTTTCTACGAGCCGTGCATGGACGACCGCGGCAAGCGCCTCACCCAAGGCTCGGGCGTAGGTGAGTTCTTCAGCGGTGAGAGCCTCACCGGGCTCAACTTCCGCGGCGCCTCCACCTTCACCGCCGACCGCCCGCGCATCTACAAGGGCGCCAACATCCAGTTCGACGCGGTGTACAACAAGGTCGGCTACCACTTCCCGCAGGCGCGCATCCTCGCCCTGTGGGAGGACGCGTGGCCGGTGATCACCAAGCAGCGCCCGCCAGAGCCGCTGGTGATGCGCATGAACACCTTCGACTGCACCCAGTACGTGCACACCAACCTGATCCCCTCGTACTACGAGATGGACGACTACCAGGTGCGCACCCCCACCGACGTGATCGGCCAGCATATCCACCTGCCCAAGTGGGACCTGACCGCCGCCGACGGCTCGGCCAACGGCTGGAACTACGAAGACGGCATTCTCTCTCCCGGCAGCGTGGTCGAGCGCATTCACGCCATCCGCGCCTACAACCAGTGCAGCGAGGCTGACACTCGCAACGGCACCGCAGCCTGCCCGCAAGCCCGCCAGCACCCGTTCTTCGGCCGTTACGGGCGCGCCGACTGGCTTGGCGCGCGTACCGCCATGCAGCGCTGGTTCGCCGACCCGCTGGTCAACGTGCACAACGTCGATCGCGGCCTGGGCACCATCTTCACCCACGACCACCTCGGCCCCTCGACCCACCAGCAACTGGGCCTGTATGCCACCGTGCTGGCCGAACCCGCCGGCTCCACCTGGTACCACGCCGAAACCGGTGAGCAGCTGTACAACCCGGCCCAGCGCCAGGACGGCGGGCCGACCTCGTGGCAGGCGGTGATCCAGACCGGCGACCACAACGGTGACGGGCGCAACGACAGCTACCGCGAGTTCTTCCTCGAGTACAGCGACTTCCAGCACGCCTACGAGGCGGGCGTATACGTTGGCGCAGGCCCGGACGGGGTGCCCAACGCCCAGTCCTACCCGGCCACTGCCGACAGTTTCCGCTACGCCATCAACCCACCGGTACGCCAGAAGGCCTCCAACCTGCTCGAGTCGGTGGTCGAGTCCCGCGGCGGGCTCAACCCCGGCTGCCCGAGCCGGCCCTGCCCGCAGGCCATTTCAGTCGACGACCCCGGCATGTTCGTCGTCAACTACCGCAACGAGCCCCTGGCCCTGCGCGTGTTCGACCCGAACAAGGTCGGCCCGGACGGCAAGCGCGGCATGCAGGCCGACGGCCTGGGCGGCGATCTGGCCTACGCCATGCAAACCCGCACCGACCGCGCCATCCCGGCGATGAACCTGGCGCCCTCGGCGATCACCCAGGCAGTGGGCCCCACCGGCGGCACCACGCGCTTCCCGCCGCACATCAACAAGGGCACCGAGCCGGGCGACCCGTTCACCCCGCTGCTGCGCACCTATTCCGGCGACAACGTGCGCCTGCGGGTGCATGCCGGCGGCCATGAAGAAGAGCACAACGTCACCCTGCACGGGGTCAAGTGGCTGCAGAACGGCTCGGGCTTCGGCAACAGCTCCAACTCTGGCTGGAAGTCGTCGCAGATGGTCGGTATTTCCGAACAGCTCGGCTTCATGGCGCCGGTGTCGATGATCTCCAGCTCCGCCGCTACCAACGGCGACTACCTGTACTCGCTGGACGCCGCGCTGGAAGGCTACTGGAACGGCATCTGGGGCATCATGCGCAACTACACCGCGCAACGCGCCGACCTGTTCCCGCTGCCCAACAACCCGCAGCCGGTAGCCATGCGCAATACCGTGAACTTCGACGGCATCTGCCCCAAGACCACGGCCAATGCCAATGGCATCGGCACCCGGCCCACGGTCAAGCGCAACTATGAAATCGTCGCTGCCCTGGCCAACGACATCCTCGCCAACAACCACGGGGTGAGCATCAACGACCCGGCCGGTATCGGCCAGCACGTGGGCGCTGCGCTCAAGGCCAACGGCGGCACCCTGGTGTTCAACAGCCGCAAGGTGAGCATCCCGCTGGCCACGGTGCTCGACGAAGAAGGCGGTACCCCGTTCAGCGTCGGCGGCCACAGCTCGCCGCTGCACGACCCCACTGCGGTGCTGTACGTGCGCAAGGCCGACCTCGACATCAGCACCGGCAAGCTCAAGGCCGGGGTGCCGGTAGAGCCGCTGATGCTGCGCGCCAATGCCGGCGACTGCATCAGCATCACCCTGGAAAACCGCCTGCCGCTGATGATGCCCGACCTGCCCAGCACGGCGGTGATGCAGCACGTGGTCAAGCGTGATCGCATGGGTAGCGAGGGCTCCACCGCGTTCAACAACAACCTCATGCGCCCCTCCAGCCACGTGGGCCTGCACGCGCAGTTGCTGGCCTACGACATCACCAAATCCGATGGCGTGAACGTGGGGCTCAACCCGCTGCAAACCGTGCCCCCGCGCGTCGGCAACAGCGGCGCCTGGCCAACCCGGGTGTACCAGTACTACGCCGGCCACCTGGAGCGTGAAGGCAAGCCGGTGCTGCAACTGGGCCGCACCGTCGACAACATCGACAGCACCGCCATCGAGTTCGGCGGCCTGAACTTCACCCCGGCAGATGTCATCAAGCAGCCGCAAAAAGGCCTGGTAGGCGCCATGAGCGTGCTGCCGCAAAGCGCCACCTGGACCGAGGACAGCGCCACCCGCGCCCAGGCCACGGTGAAAGTCAGCGGCCAGCCCGACTACCGCGACTTCATCACCGTGTGGCAGCGCTCGATGAACATGCGCTGGGCTGACGGGCGCCCGGTGGAGGGCATCGCCACCGAAGGCAACGGCGTGCCAGGGGACCCGAAAGACAACGGCAACATGGCCATGAACTACCGCACCGAGCCGCTGTGGCTGCGCTTTGCCCGGGCCCCGGATGCGCCGTTCGGGCATGCCGACGGCGCAGGTTTTGCCGACGTAACCAATGCCCACATGGCCTACAGCAACGCCCTGGTGGGCGGTGACCCGCAAACCCCGGTGCTCTGGGCCAAGCCCGGCCAGCCAGTGCGCAACCACGTGCTGATGCCCAGCGGCGGTAGCCGCGGCATCACCTACCAGCTCGACGGGCACCTGTGGCCGCTGCACAGCTACCAGGCCGAGAAGAGCGATGCCGGCGGCTACCCCATGGGCCTGCCGGGCATCGGCTCGGTGCGCTTTGGCTACAACCCCATGGCCATGTACATCGGCGCCCAGGAGAGCGTGCTGCCGGCGGCGCACTTCAGCTTCATGCTGCCCAGCGCCGGTGGTGCCAACGCGGTGCCGGGGGACTACCTGTTCCGCGACTACGCCGCCTACGGCAACACCTCGGGGCTGTGGGGGCTGCTGCGGGTGACCCAGGAAACCCCGCCGAGCCAACCCCAGGGGCAGTGACTAACGCGGTCTCTTGTAGGAGCGGCCTTGTGTCGCGAAAGGGCTGCGCAGCAGCCCCGGCAATCTTTCATGCGGTCAAGATCCCGGGGCTGCTACGCAGCCCTTTCGCGACACAAGGCCGCTCCTACAGGGTTTTCACACCCGGCCCCGGCTTCGGGGAAGGGTTCTGGGGGATCCTCCCCAACTTTCTCGGGTTGATATCGCAACTTACTGAATAACAAGAAAATTACCCTGTGGCACAGCCCTTGCTACTGCCACAGCAGAAGCCCCAGTCTCCCCGGAGGTGCAGCATGCTCATCCCGCTCGAACACCCAGCCCCGCACCTGCCCGTGCTGCGACCAGGGGGCCTGCGACCATGAAACGCCGACTGCACCCCGCCTACATAGGCATGCTGCTGGGCTGGGCCTTGATCGGCCTGGGCGTGGCCTACGAAAACCTCTGGTGCGATGCCCGCGAGCTGCTGCAGGAGCCCGCCGAGCCCGAGACCGGGCACCGCCTGAACCGCGACGGCGTGACCGTGGAATTCGAAGCCAAGCCCTTGGGCAACGGCGTGCTGCGCGAAGGCGACTTTGCCAGCATCCGCTTCAAGGTCAGCGACCAGAACAGCGGCCAGCCGCTGTCGGGCATGGCCCCCGGTGCCTGGCTGGACCCGGCGCAGTCGGCGCCGCTGGGCGACCGCGACAGCAGCTGCAAGGCGCGGGTGGCGTTGTTTCTGAAAAGCAGCATCGGCGCGCGGCCGCTGCTCGACCTCAACAGCTACTTCCTGCTGATGCTGAACAAGGATGCCAGCCTGACGGTGATCGACCCCACGGTGTCGGTGGGCGGTGTCACCAGCACCCTGGCGCGCATCGAGCTGCCGGGCCAGCCCATGGACTGGGTGGCCAGCAGCGATGACCGCCAGGTGTTCGTGTCCATGCCCGAACGCAACCAGGTGGCGCTGATCGACACCGAAACCTTCACCCGCGTGGCCACCCTGCCAGCAGGCGAGCAGCCGCTGCGGGTAGCGCTGCAGCCCGACCAGCGCCTGTTGTGGGTGGGCAACAACAGCAGCGACCCGGCCAAGGGCGGGGTGACGGTGATCGATGTGCCCAGCCGCAGCATGCTCAAGTCGTTCATCACCGGCTCCGGGCACCACGAGATCGCCTTCAGCGCCGACTCGCATTTTGCCTTTGTCAGCAACCGCGATGCCGGCACCCTCAGCGTCATCGATATCGCCGAGATGCGCCTGGTGAAGACCCTGCCGGCCGGCAGCCAGCCGTTGTCGGTGGCCTATTCGGCGCTGTCCCAGGCGGTGTATGTGGTCGACGGGCAAGAAGGCAAGGTGCGGGTGTTCGATGCGCGCCGCCACCAGCTGCGCCACACGGTACAGGCCGAACCGGGCCTGGGGCCGCTGCGCTTTGGCAGCGACGGGCGCTTTGGCCTGGTGCTCAACACCCTGGAGAACCAGGCCCTGGTGATCGATGCCAGCAGCGACCAGCTGATCCACCGCATCCCGGTGGCTGCCGAGCCCTATCAGGTGGCCTTCACCAAGGGCTACGCCTACGTGCGCGGCCTGGCCTCGCCCAAGGTCAGCATGATCAACCTGGCCAGCCTCGGCCAGGGCCGCACGCCGATCGTCCAGGGCTTCGAGGCCGGCCCCGCGGCGCCGCGCCAGGCCGGTGACCTGCCGCTGGCCCAGGCGGTGAGCGTGTCGCGTGACGACAACTCGGTGTTCGTGGTCAACCCGGTGGACAACACCACCTACTTCTACGCCGAGGGCATGAACGCGCCGATGTCGGGCTACAACAACCGTGGCCACCAGGCCCGCGCGGCGATCGTGGTCGACCGCAGCCTGCGCGAGGTGGCGCCGGGGGTGTACGGCTCGACGGTCAAGCTGCCGGCGGCCGGCACCTTCGATGTGGCGTTCTTGCTCAACCAGCCGCAGATCATCCACTGCTTCAGTACCGAGGTGGCGGCGTTGCCACAAAGCGCCCGGCGCAAGGGCGTGCACGCCGAGTTCATCGGCACCGCCGAGCCGCTGCTGCTGCACAGCCCGTACATGGCCCAGGTGCGCATCCTCAGCGAGGACGGCCAGCCGCGCCTGGGGCTGGGCGACCTGAGCCTGCGCTACTTCCTGGCGCCGTCTTCGCTGCCGCGCAACCAGCCGCTGAGCGAAGTGGGCGAGGGCATCTACCAGGCCCCGCTGGAGCTTGGCGAGGCCGGTGCCTGGTACCTGCACGTGCAGTCGCCAAGCCTGGGCCGCAAGTTTGCCGAAGAGAACTACACCAGCCTGCGCGTGCTACCGGCCGCGGCGGCGCCTACCGCTTCCCAAGGGGAACCCAGGAGTGTGCGATGAAGCCTGTCGATTGCGGCAAACTGCTTGCCCTGAGCCTGCTGCTGGCTAGCCAGTTGGCCTTGGCCCATGGTGGCCATGATCACGGCGGCAAGCCTGAGCAAGCCACGGCCACGCGCCAGGAAAAAGCCAGCGTGCGCTTTGCCGACGTGCCGCTGCTGGACCAAAACGGCATGCCGGTGCGCCTGGAGAAGGACCTGGTGGGCGACCACCTGGTGGTGATGGGGTTCATCTACACCAGCTGCACCACAGTGTGCCCGGTGGTGTCGTCGATCATGGGCAAGGTCCAGCAGCAGTTGGGCGGCCGGGTGGGGGAGGAGGTGCGCCTGGTGTCGATCAGCGTCGACCCGCAGCGCGATGACGCCAAGCGCCTGGCCAGCTACGCCCGTACCTTCCAGCACGGGCCGGGCTGGAGCTGGCTGACCGGCTCGCCCTACGCCATCACTGAAACCCTCAAGGGGCTGGGCAGCTTCAGCGCCAACCTCAGCGAGCACCCGCCGTTGATCCTGGTGGGCGACGGGCGCAGCGGCCACTGGACCCGCTACTTCGGCTTTACCGACCCCAGCGTGCTGGTCAACGAAGTCAATCGCCTGGGCGCGCGCCGGGTGCATGCCAAGAGCACGGCCATTGCCGGCCAGCAGGTGCAGCCATGAGCAGCCTGAGCCATCGGCGCACCGGCATGCGCGGTTTCGACTGGGTGGCACTGGGCGTGTGCCTGTGGATCTTCGCCTCGGTAGCCTTGGCCCACGAAGGCCATGCCCCCGCAGCGCAACCCGCACCGCCGGCAATCGCCAGCGGTGGCGGCACCCGCGATGCCCAGGCCTGGTTCACCGACACCGTGCTCACCGACCAGAACGGCCGGGCGCTGCGCTTTTACAGCGATGTGCTCAAGGACAAGGTGGTGATGCTCAACGTGGTCTTCACCCATTGCAACGACGCCTGCCCATTGATCACCCGCAAGCTGCGCGAGGTGCGCGAAGCCATGGGGCCTGAACTGGCGGCCCAGGTAACCTTCGTGTCGTTGAGCAGCGACCCGCTCAACGACAGCCCGGCGGTGCTCAAGGCGTTCGCTGAAAAGCAGGGTGTGGACGGGCCCAACTGGCTGTTCTTGACCGGTGACAAAGCCAGCGTCGACCTGGTGCTGGGGCGTCTGGGCCAGTTTCTGCCCAGCCCCGAGCAGCATTCCACGCAGCTGATTGCAGGCGATGTGGCCGGCAAACGCTGGAGCAAGATCCGCCCCGACGCCCCAGCCGTCGCCATTGCCCAGCGCATGCAGCTGCTGGCGCAACCCCTGGCGGGGCGGTGATGAGCACCTTCACGCTGCTGCCTGCCCGTGTAGGAGCGGCCTTGTGTCGCGATCGGGCGCGAAGCGGCCGCAATGGCTGCCAGCGAGATATATCAGGTGAGTCGGCGTCGCCTGAGTTACGGCCGCTTCGCGCCCGATCGCGACACAAGGCCGCTCCTACACTGGTTTGTCTGCTTTGGCTGTTGTGCACCCAAACCCAAGCCCTGACCCTCACCGACCAGGAGCAAGCCGGCCAGCGCCTGTACCGCCATGGCCTGTCCAGCAGTGACGCGCAGTTGCAGGCACGGGTCGGCCCCAGTGGCATCCGTGTGCCGGCCAGCGTGCTGCCGTGCGCCAGCTGCCACGGCCGCGATGGTAGCGGCCGCCCCGAAGGCGGCGTGCGCCCGCCGAGCCTGCACTGGCAGCGCCTGGCGCTGGGGCAGGGCGAGCGCCAGATCAACGGCCGGCGCTACCCGGCCTACAGCGCAGCCAGCCTGGCGCGTGCCGTCCACAGCGGCGTCGACCCCGCCGGCAACCGGCTCGACCCGGCCATGCCGCGCTTCGAGCTGACCCTGGCCGACCAGCGCAACCTTACCGCCTACCTCAAGCGCCTGGCCGATGAGCGCGACCCGGGGCTGGAAGACCAGGTGCTGCGCCTGGGCACGCTGCTGCCCGAGAGCGGCCCCCTGGCCGAGGCCGGGCGGGTAGTCCGGGCAGTGCTGCAGGACAGCATCGAACAGCTCAACCGCCAGGGCGGCCTGCACGGGCGGCGGGTGGTACTGCAAGTGGCAGACCCGGGCACCAGCGCGGCCAGCACCTCCCAGGCCCTGGCCGAGCTGGCGCAGCGCCAGGTGTTCGCCCTGGTGGCGCCGCTGGCACCCTGGCTCGACAGTGGCGCATTGGCAGGCGAGGGCCTGCCGCTGGTGGGGGCCACGCCGCTGGACGGTGGCGGGCCGCAGGTGTTCGACCCGTTGCCGGCGCTGCCTGAACAGTTGCTGAGCGTGGCCGTGCATGCTCGCGAGGTGTTGGGCCTGCAAAACCTGCAGGTGGTCTTCGCCGGGCAGGATCAGGCCCTCGCTGCCGGAATGCTGCTGGAGCGCATGCGGCAACTCGGCCACAACCCGCCGCCGGTGCAGCCCTTCGAGGGCAGGGCGGTGGCGGGCGAGGGCATCGTTTTTCTCGGTAGCTCCCGGGCATTCGCCGAGCTTGGCGCAGCGCTCGAGCGCGAGGGGCGTCAACCCTACCTGCTGGCCGCTTCGGCGCAGGTGGCCAGCGCGCTGCCAGGGTTGTCGGCGCACTGGTCGCAGCGCCTGCTGCTGGCCTATCCCTTCGCCCCCTCGGACTGGAGCGCACCAGGCCGCGAGGCGTTGCAGGGGGTGCGCCAGCGCCAGGGGCTGGATGGGCGCCAGGCAGCGTTGCAGGTGAGCACGCTGTGTGCCTGGCAATTGCTGGTCGAAGCGCTGCGACAGGTCGGGCGCGACGCCAGCCGCGAGGGGCTGATTGCAGCGCTTGAGCAGTTGCATGGCGTCGATACCGGGCTGACCCCGGCCTTGGGCTTTGGCCCGGGGCGCCGGCAGGGGCTGGCGGGGGCCCATGTGGTGCAGGTCAGCCTGCCGGGGCCGGGCTTCACCGAGGTGGCGCCGTACCGGGCGGTGCCGGAGCTTCCATAGTGAAAGGGTTATGTGTAGGCGCCCCCCTGTAGGAGCGGCCTTGTGCCGCGAAAGGGACGCGCAGCGGCCCCAGGATCTCGGCATCATGCAAAATCGTCGGGGCTGCTTAGCAGCCCTGTCGCGACACGAGGCCGCTCCTACAGAGAGGGTGCCCGATCAGTTCCACGGCTGAGCTTGCCTCACTTGGAGAACCGCGATGCGTAGATGGCTGCTTTGCCTGCTGATGCTGGCCCCGCTTTGCCAAGCCGACATGCCCGTGGCCCGGGTCAATGGTGTGGCCATCGGCGTACTGCGCCTGGAGCATTACTTCAGCGAGTACCTGGAGGCCCAGGGCCGGGCAGTGACCAGCATCCGCAACCCGCAGCTGTACCGGCGCCTGCGCGATCAGGCGTTGGACGAGCTGATCGACAAGGAGCTGCTGTGGCAGGCGGCGCAGCGCCTGGGCATCGTGGTCAGCGACGCGCAGGTGGCGGCGCAGGTGGCGCAAGTGGAGGCGGCATTCGCAAGCCCGGTGCTGTTCGAGCGGCGGCTGGAGGCGGCAGGTTTCGACCGGGCCGGGTTCGCCGAGTACACCCGCCACGAACTGGCCGCCCAGCTGGCCTATGCGCGGCTGAGCGAAGTGGCACCGCCGGCAGATGACGAGGTGCAGGCGTTCTACCAGGCCAACCGAGAAAACCTTGCACAAAGACAGAACCAAAGTGATAACACTTCAGTCTCAACGCAAACACCCCTGGCCTTGGCCCGGGAACTGCTGCTGGCACAGCAGCAGGCCCAGGCGCGGCAGTCGGCCCGCCAACGTTTGCGGGAATCCGCTACAGTGGAGCGCATCGACTGAGCGCTGCAGCGGGGCGTTCCCCACTAGTGGGGAATGCACTCGGGGGCAAAGTGCCATCAGTTTCCCCGCTTGTGGGGAACGGCCTGCGGTGCTGCCTTTGGGCTTTACAAAGTATTAAGCAATATCAACAACTTGAATGCGCTATGCGGTAACCCTTCATGCCTGGCACGAAGCCTGCTCAAGCCTGTACAAGGCCGCACTTCGCAGACCGGGAAACCGGGCAGTTCATGGGAGCGGACCTTGGTGAACAGAGTATTGGTGGTCGACGACGAACAGACCCTTGCGCAGAACCTGCAGGCGTATTTGCAGGCGCAAGGCCTGGAGGTCCAGGTTGCCCACGACGGTGCCAGCGGTATCAGCCTGGCTGAAAACCTCGCACCGGACGTGATTGTGCTGGATTACCGCTTGCCCGACATGGAGGGGTTTCAGGTTCTGGAGACTGTGCGCAGGAACAGGCAGTGCCATTTCGTGCTGATTACCGCCCATCCTACCGCCGAGGTACGGGAGCGGGCCGCCGAACTTGGAGTGAGCCATGTCCTGTTCAAGCCGTTCCCGTTGATGGAACTGGCCCGCGCGATCTTCGACCTGATGGGCATAGAGCGCCAGCGCAGGGCCACGGACCGCCCGGCAGAGGGCTTTGTCGAGCGACGCCAGAACAGGAACCAATCGTTCCCCTTGCAGTTGTTCGATGGCAGCTGGGTATTGGCCGACCGCCGACGTAACGGCGACACACCGGCCAAACCTGACGACGACCAACTGCTCACCGGGGAATAGCGGCGCCCGCGGCCCCTCCCTTCAGAGCCTGCGACGCGCCCCTGAGCGGAGTCGCAGGCCATGTCCCAGGCAATCGACGTTTGTGGTGAGGGCCTCATCGCCGGCAAGCCGGCTCCTACCGAGGTTGCCTGGCCGCCCAGAGAGGCCTACCCACGCGACCTGCTGACCCAGGCCCGCCTGCAAGCCGGTGAAGAGCGCCTGCTGGGCTGCCTCGAGCGCCTGTCCTGCGACACCCCGGCCATCTTCACCCAGCGCCTGGCCGTCACCCTGCATTACCCGCTGCTCGACACCCAGGCGCTGTTCGCCAGCACCCCAGCGTTCGCCCAGGTGAGCCTGGCCCAGTGCCTGAAACGCGAGTTCGCCCTGGTGGAACACGCAGGCGAACTGATCGGCGTGTTCGCCGACCCCTTCGACAGTGCCCGCCTGGCCTGGATCGACGACTGCCTGCAAGGCGCGCCGCTGTACCTGGCGCACGCCGCCGACCTTGCCGCCTACCTGGCCCGCCACGAAGAAAGTTTCCACGCCGTCGACGCCCTCGACCATGGCACCGAGGTCAGCGCCCAGGGCGATGCCTTGCAGCGCCTGTCGCTGACCAGCATCAGCGAGGACCAGAGCCGGGTGGTCAAGCTGGTCAACTCGACCCTGTACGACGCCCTCAAGCTGCATGCCAGCGATATTCACCTGGGCATGACCGGCCAGGGCCTGACCATCAAGTACCGCATCGACGGCGTGCTCAACGGTGCCGGCAAGGCCAGTGGCAACGAGTTCGCCGAGCAGGTGATCTCGCGCATCAAGGTCATGGCCGAGCTGGACATCGGCGAAAAACGCGTGCCCCAGGATGGCCGCTTCAAGGTGGCCATCGGCGAGCGGCAGATCGACTTCCGGGTGTCGATCATGCCCAGCATCTTCGGTGAAGACGCCGTGCTGCGGGTGCTCGACAAGCAGGACCTCACCGACCAGGTCAGCGGCCTGCAGCTGCAGGCCCTGGGTTTCGAGGAGCACACCCTGCGCGCCCTGCGCCGGCTGGCCAGCGAGCCCTACGGGATGATCCTGGTCACCGGCCCCACCGGCAGCGGCAAGACCACCACGCTGTACGCCATGCTCAGCGAGATCAACCACGGCGTGGACAAGATCATCACCATCGAAGACCCGGTGGAGTACCAGTTGCCCGGGGTACTGCAGATTCCGGTCAACGAGAAAAAGGGCCTGACCTTCGCCCGTGGCCTGCGTTCGATCCTGCGCCACGACCCGGACAAGATCCTGGTGGGTGAGATCCGCGACCCGGACACCGCGCAGATTGCCGTGCAGTCGGCGCTCACCGGGCACCTGGTGTTCACCACCATCCACGCCAACAACGTGTTCGACGTGATCGGCCGCTTCAGCCAGATGCAGGTCGACCCCTACAGCTTCGTCTCGGCGCTCAACGCCGTGCTGGCCCAGCGCCTGGTGCGTCTGGCCTGCACCCACTGCGCGGTGCCTTGCGAGGTGGACGATGAACTGCTGGCCGCCTCCGGCCTTACCCGCGAAGCGGTCAGCGGCTGGCAGTTCGTCCGCGCCCAGGGCTGCGGCCAGTGCCGCGGCAGCGGCTACCGCGGGCGTAACGCCATCGCCGAACTGCTGCACCTGGACGACGACCTGCGGCAGATGATCGTCGAACGTCGCCCGCTCTCGCAGATCAAGCAGGTCGCCTGCCAACGCGGGCTGCGGCTGCTGCGCGCCTCGGCCCTGGACCTGGTCCGCAACGGCCGCACCACACTCGAGGAGATCAACCGTGTCACATTCATTGTCTGATCGGGGCGCCTGCCGCTATTGCGCGGTACTGGGCGCCGAAGGTGTGGGGGTGGGCCGCTGGCAGGGCCAGCAGCACCAGTGGCTGGGTAGCCAGGCGTTTGCCTGCCAGGCCGCACACCCGGCCTGGGCTGCGGCGCTGGAGGCGCTGGGCAACCTGCTGGCCGAGCACAAGGTGCAGGGCGGCCAGCTGCGGGTGCTGTTGTCGGCGCGCTTCAGCCGCTTCTGCCTGGTGCCGTGGAGCGATGCCATCGGCCACCCGCGCGAGCTGGACGCCTACGCCCAGGCCTGCTTCGAGAACCTCTACGGCCAGGCCCTGGACGACTGGCGGATTGTCCTGTCGCCGGAGCCGGCCGGTGCCCCGCGCATCGCCACCGCGCTGCCTGAGGCGTTGCTGCAGGGCCTGCAGGCGCTGGGCAAGGAGCGCCGCTTGAGCCTGCGCTCGGTGCAGCCATACCTGATGGCCGCCTACAACCGCTGCGCGGCGCAGCTGGAGCCGGGCAACTTCCTGTTCGTGCTGGCCGAGCCACGGCGCAGCGTGCTGCTGCTGGCGGCGGGCGGCAACTGGCAGCAGGTGCTGGCCCAGGGCTGCGCCGACAACGACCAGGCCCTCGAGGCGCTGATCGAGCGCACCGGCGAGCTGTACGGCGAGCCGCTGCCGCGGGTGTACCTGCATGCCCCCGGGCGCCAGGCGGCCTCGAGCCTGGCGGCGGTGCAGCTGTGCAGCCTGGCAGCCGAGCCTGACCCGCTGTGCGCCATGTGGCGGGCGGTGGCTTGACATGCGCCGCCTCGACCTGGAATTTCAGCCACGCCAAAGCAGCCCGCTGGCCTGGGCCCTGCTGGCCCTGGGCGGCGCCGTGGTGGCGGTGCTGGTGCTGGCCCAGCAGCAACTGGTGAGCGAGCAGGTGGGCCTGGAGGCCCGCGTGCATGCCCTCGAACTCAAGCTTGGCCGCCGCCCGGCCACCGCCGCGCCGCAAAGCAGCGCAGTGCTGCGCGAGCAGGCCGAGCGCCTGGCACAGATGCGCAATGTGTCGCAGCAACTGCAACGGCCGTGGCAGCAACTGTTCGCCATGCTCGAGGCGCTGCCCCAGGACGATGTGGCGCTGCTCAGCCTGACCCCGGACGCACGCAAGGGCCAGGTACGCATCAGCGCCGAGGCGCGCAACCTCGAGGCCATGCTGCAGTACCACCAGCGCCTGGAGCGCAGCGAGGAGCTGTCGGATGTGTCGCTGCTCAACCACGAAGTGCTGGCCAGCCAGCCTGAGCACCCGGTGCGTTTCAACCTGACCGCCACCTGGGAGACCGGCCATGCGCGTCCCTAGCCTGATCCTCCACGAAGCCGTCGCCCGCCTGGGCCGCGCCGGTGTCGCTGCAGTGCTGCTGGCAGCCGTGGCCCTGGGCCTGGCGCTGGCCGGGGTGTTGCCGCAGTGGCAAATGGTGCGTGAGTTGCGCGCCAGCGAAGCCGATGCCAGCGCCCAGGTGCGCCGGGTGGAACGCGGCGAGCTGAAGCTTGCCGCGCGCCCCGAGCAGCAGGCGCTGGACGACCTGCGCCAGCAACTGCCCGGCCAGCCCCAGGCCAGCGAGTTGATCGAGCGCCTGTACCACCTGGCCAGCGCCGAGCAGATCAGCCTGGCGCGCGGCGAGTACGCCCTGGGGGTGGACCCGAAGACCCAGCTTGCGCGCTACCAGATCACCCTGCCGGTGCGCGGCAGCTACCCGCAGATCCGCGGTTTTCTCAAGGCCTTGCTCGGCCAGTTGCCGACCCTGGTGCTGGAAGACCTGGAGCTGCAACGCAAACGTATCGGCGACCGTGAACTGAGCGGCCGCGTGCGCATGACCCTTTACCTGTCGAGGTCGTGATGAACAGCAGGCGTGCAGTGATCTGGATCGGTTTTCTCGGGCTCAGCGGTGCGCTGGCGTGGGCGCCGGGGCATTGGTTCGGGCAGGAAGACGATGTGGGCGCTTTCGCGGGCAAGCCCGCTCCCACAGAAAGCGTGGCAGCCACCGCTCCTGTGGGAGCGGGCTTGCCCGCGAAAGGGCCGGAGCAGGCCTCAGGCGACCTGTTCCCCAGCCAGCAATGGAGCGCACCGCAAGTGCTGGCCACCGTCACCGAACAACCGGTCGAGGTCACCCCGGTGGAGATCGTGCCCACCGCACCGACCCTGCCATTCCAGTTCGTCGGCCGCCTGGGCGACCGTGACGACCTGCAGGTGTTTCTGCAGGACGGCGAAAAGCTCTACGTCGTGCGCCAGGGCGACGTGATCGAAGACACCTACCGCCTCGACCATGTCTCGGCCACCGAACTGGGCCTGGTCTACCTGCCACTGCACCAGCTACAGACCCTGTCTGTCGGGAGCGCACCATGAAGCCTTCGAAGTTGTGCAAACCTGCTCCGTTCCTGCTGCTGGCGCTGTGCGCGGCCATCGCCGGGTGCAACTCCAATGCGGTGCGCGAGGAAAGCGAGGAGCTGATACAGGGCGGCCAGTACGAGGCGGGCATCGCCCGCCTGGAAGAAGCCCTGCGCGAAGAGCCGCGCAACACCGAGCTGAACATCGCCCTGGCCCATGGCCGCCAGGCGGCGGTCGAGGCATTGCTGGGCGAGGCCGACAGCGCGCGCATCCGCCACGACTTCGTCAGTGCCCGCATGGGTTACGGCCGGGTGCTGACCATCGAGCCGAACAACCGCCGCGCCCAAGAAGGCGTGCGCCAAATCGAGCTGATCCGCACCCTCGACGAGCGCGTGGCGCTGGGCCAGGCGGCGTTGCGCCAGGGCGATTTGTTCGGTGCCGAGCGCTACATGCGCGAGGTGCTGCGCCTGGACCCGCAAAACCAGAAGGGCCAGCTGCTGCGCACCGACATCGAGAACGTCCAGGCGCGTACTGCCACCCCGTACCCGCAGTTGCGCAGCCGCCTGGAACGCCCGGTCACCCTGGAGTTTCGCGACGCCAACCTGAAGACCATCTTCGAGGTGCTGGCCCAGGTGGCGGGGATCAACTTCATCTTCGACAAGGACCTACGCCCGGACATGAAAGCCACCATCTTCGTGCGTGAAGTGCGCATCGAGGATGCCGTGCAACTGCTGCTGGAGCAGAACCAGTTGCACCAGAAGATCGTCAACGACAACACCTTGCTGATCTACCCCGACTCGCCGCAGAAGACCAAGGACTACCAAGAGCTGGTGATGCGCACTTTCTACCTCACCAGCATCGATGCCAACACCGCGCTGAACATGGTCAAGACCATGCTCAAGACCCGCGACGTGTTCGTCGACGAACGCCTCAACACCCTGACCATGCGCGACACCCCCGACGCCGTGCGCATGGCCGAGAAGCTGCTGCAGTCCCAGGACCAGTCCAACCCCGAGGTGGTGCTGGAGGTGGAGGTGATGGAGGTGGCCCGTTCGCGCATCCTCGACCTGGGCCTGCAATGGCCCAACACCTTCGGTGTGATCAACAGCGACGGCACCCCGGTGGGCGTGCTCGACCAGTTGCGCGGCATCGACTCCAGCCGCATCAGCATCTCGCCGGCGCCCCAGGCCAAGATCAACGCCCAGGACAAGGACATCAACACCCTGGCAAGCCCGGTGATCCGCGTCAGCAACCGCGAGCAGGCGCGCATCCATATCGGCCAGCGGGTGCCGATCATCAGCGCCACCTCGGTGCCGTCCACCCAAGGGCCGGTGATCACCGAAAGCGTTACCTACCTGGACGTGGGCCTGAAGCTCGAGGTGCAGCCCACCGTGCACCTGAACAACGAAGTGGCGATCAAGATTGCCCTGGAGGTCAGCAACGCCACGCCGCTGGAGCCCACCCGCCAGGGCACCATCCCGGTGCAGGTCGACACCCGCAACGCCCAGACCAGCCTGCGCTTGCACGACGGCGAAACCCAGGTGCTGGCGGGCCTGGTGCGCAACGACCATAACAGCAGCGGCAACAAGATCCCGGGCCTTGGCGACATTCCCGGGCTGGGCCGGCTGTTTGGCAGCAACAAGGACGACATGAGCAAGTCTGAGCTGGTGCTGGCGATCACCCCGCGCATCGTGCGTAACCTGCCGTACCAGAGCCCGTCGGACATGGAGTTCGCCACCGGCACCGAGTCGGCCCTGTCGGTGCGCCAGCTGATCCCGCCACCCCCCGTCGCCGTGGTGCCGACCGAAGGTGGCCAGGCCCCGGCAGGCCAGGGCCAGATGGCCGTGGTGCCGGCCCCGCTGAGCCCGCAGCCATGAACCGCAAGCAGCGCGGTTTCAGCCTGATCGAGGTGGTAATCACCCTGGCGCTGCTGGGGTTGCTGGCCAGCATGGCCGCGCCACTGACCGAAACCGTGGTGCGCCGCGGCAAGGAACAACAGCTGCGCGAGGC
Source organism: Pseudomonas sp. NPDC089406 (assembly GCF_044900265.1). Taxonomy (NCBI): domain Bacteria; kingdom Pseudomonadati; phylum Pseudomonadota; class Gammaproteobacteria; order Pseudomonadales; family Pseudomonadaceae; genus Pseudomonas; species Pseudomonas sp. NPDC089406. Next base: position 33,346 of record NZ_JBJDNC010000052.1, read on the forward strand.
GCTGTACCAGATTCGCGATGCCATCGATGCCTACAAGCGCGCCTTCGATGCCGGCTACATCGAGAAGCGCCTGAACGGCAGCGGCTACCCGCCGAACCTGCAGGTGCTGGTGGACGGGGTGCGCGATGTGCGCAGCGCCAAGGGGGCGAAGTTCTACTTCCTGCGGCGCATCCCCCACGACCCGCTGCTGACGGCCAAGCGCAACGACGGCGGCGGCTGGGGGCTGCGCGCCTACGACAGCAGCGCCGACAACCCGCGCGAGGGCGAGGACGTCTTCGACGTGTATTCCACGGCCCGTGGCAAGGGCCTGAACAACATCCCCTACGGGCAATGGTGACCGCCATGAAACCCCGCAGCCGCGGCTTCACCCTGATCGAACTGCTGGTGGTGCTGGCGATCATCGCCACGCTGATGACCATTGCCTTGCCGCGTTACTTCAACAGCCTTGAAGCCTCCCGCGAGGCCACCTTGCGCCAGAGCCTGGCGGTGATGCGCGAAGCGCTGGACCATTACTACGGCGACACCGGCCACTACCCCGAATCCCTCGACCAGCTGGTGGACCAGCGCTACCTGCGCAACACCCCGGTCGACCCGATCACCGAACGCCGTGATGCCTGGCAACTGGTGCCGCCGCCCGAGGGTGTGGCCGGCAGCGTTGCCGACATCAAGAGCGGAGCAGGCGGGAGGGCGCGCGATGGCAGCCTCTACGCCGACTGGTGAAGCCGGTTTCACCTACCTGGGTGTGCTGTTTCTGATTGCGGTCAGCAGCATGGCCCTGGCCGCCACCGGCACCCTGTGGGCCACCGCCGTGCAGCGCGAGCACGAGCGCCAGTTGCTGTGGGTGGGCGGGCAATACGCCCAGGCCCTGCGCAGCTACTACCGGGCCTCGCCGGGCCTGGCCCAGTACCCCAAGGAGCTGGCCGACCTGCTGGAGGATGACCGCTTCCCGTCGCCGCAGCGCCACCTGCGCAGGCTCTACCCGGACCCGGTGACCGGCAGCGACGACTGGGGCCTGACGCGCAGTGAAGACGGGCGGATCAGCGGGGTGTACAGCCGCTCCGACAGCATGCCGCTCAAACGCAGTGGCTTTGACGCGGCCTGGAGCAGCTTCGAGGGCGTCGAGCATTACAGCGACTGGCAGTTCGTCGCCGAGCAGGCGTTCAGCGAAAGCGCCGCCGGGGCACGCCAGCACACAGGGCAGGGGGAGACGCCATGAATAGCCTCCATGCTGCGCCATTTTCAAAGGCTTGCCAGGCACCCTGTGGGAGCGGGCTTGCCCGCGAAGAAGCCAACACGGTGTATGGCACCGGCAATGCCGGTGTTCGCGAGCAAGCCCGCTCCCACAGGCCCCTGCCAAATCAACAAGTCGTGTTCAGCCCTGTCAAGTCGCTGGTCGTGCTGCTGTGCCTGTACCTGGCCCTGCACACCCCAGCCCGCGCCGCGATGGAAGACGAGATGGCCGGCTTCATCGTCGACAACACCATCTCGCACATCGGCCACGACTTCTACAACGCCTTCAGCGACCGCCTGCGGGCCACCAGCGAGCTGAATTTCAACCTGGTGGTGCGCGAACGCCCGGATGCCCGCTGGGGCAGCCTGGTGACCGTGGAGTACGAGCGTGAAGTGGTGTACCGGCGCTTTCTGGCACCCAACACCACGCAACTGACCATCGAGGCCAACGCGGCCGCCGACCTGGTGCGCCAGCAGATCGTCCAGCGCAAGCTGCAACGGCTGCTGCAGGACACCACCGACCTGGAGAGGGACGAGCTATGAACACCCACAAGCCCCGGCACATTGCCGCCTGCCTGCTGGCTGCAGGCCTCGGTGGCCAGGCCCTGGCCACGGAACTGGTGTACACCCCGGTGAACCCGGCCTTCGGTGGCAACCCGCTCAATGGCACCTGGCTGCTGAACAACGCCCAGGCGCAGAACGACTACGACGACCCGGACCTGAAAAGCCGCACCTCGGCCTTTACCGGCACCTCGGCCCTGGAGCGCTTTACCAACCAGCTGGAATCGCGGCTGCTGGGGCAACTGCTGGACAACATCAGCAACGGCACCACGGGCAGCATGTCCACCAGTGCCTTCCTGATCGACGTCATCGACGACGGCGGGGCCTTGAGCATCAAGGTCACCGACCGCGCCACCGGGCAAATTTCGATCATCCAGGTCAGTGGCCTGTAAGCCAGGGACGGATGTTGACTGGGGAGAGCACCACCATGAAACGCCTGTTGAGCACTTTGCTGATACTCACCGCCCTGCAGGGCTGCGGCCTGCGCGAGCCGATGCCGGCCGAACACGACAGCGAAACGCCCACGCTGACCCCGCGCGCCTCGACCTACTACGACCTGCTCAACATGCCGCGCCCGCGCGGGCGGCTGATGGCGGTGGTGTATGGCTTTCGCGACCAGACCGGGCAATACAAGCCGACCCCGGCCAGTTCGTTTTCCACCAGCGTCACCCAGGGGGCGGCGAGCATGCTGATGGATGCGCTCAATGCCAGTGGCTGGTTCGTGGTGCTGGAGCGCGAGGGCCTGCAGAACCTGTTGACCGAGCGCAAGATCATCCGCGCCTCGCAGAAAAAGGCCGAGGTGCCGGAGAACATCCAGGCCGAACTGCCGCCGCTGCAAGCAGCCAACCTGATGCTCGAAGGCGGGATCATCGCCTACGACACCAACGTGCGCAGTGGCGGGGAGGGCGCGCGCTACCTGGGTATCGACATTTCCCGGGAGTACCGGGTGGACCAGGTGACGGTGAACCTGCGGGCAGTGGATGTGCGCACCGGGCAGGTGCTGGCCAACGTGATGACCAGCAAGACCATCTATTCGGTGGGGCGCAGTGCGGGGGTGTTCAAGTTCATCGAGTTCAAGAAGCTGCTCGAGGCAGAGGTGGGGTACACCACCAACGAACCGGCGCAGTTGTGCGTGCTGTCGGCCATCGAGGCGGCGGTGGGGCACCTGCTGGCCCAGGGGATCGAGCGGCGCTTGTGGCAGGTGGCGGACGGCAGCGATGGGGCGGGGGTGGATAAATACCTGAGCCAGAATGAGGGGTCTTGAGGGGGCGTGGGGGCCTGATGCAGATGGGCCGGCCTGTGCTGGCCCCATCGCCGGCAAGCCGGCTCCTACAGGCAGCGCGCGGGGTTAAAGCCGGGCGCTACTTGTAGGAGCCGGCTTGCCGGCGATGGGGCCGGAGCAGGCCGGTGTCATGCATCAGGAGGCCTGGGCACCGCTGCCATTGCCCGACAAGTGCTGCTTGAGCTTGTCGAAGCCCCAGTTGTACAGCACGGTGTACGGCAGGATGAACACGAAGAAACCTGCCTCCAGCATGAAGGCCGTGACCAGGCCGATATCCAGCATCCACATCGCCATCGGCAGGCACAACACGATGATTCCGCCTTCGAACCCCAGCCCGTGCAGCAACCGGTTGGCAAAGCTCCACTGCGACCGGGGCCGGGCGGTGAAGCGGTCGACCAGCGCGTTGTAGGCCATGTTCCAGCCCATGGCGATCAGCGAGATCACCAGCGCCAGGGCGCCGGTGGTTTCCATCGGCTTGTCGAACACCCAGGCCATGACCGGGGCCGACAGCACCACCGCACCGATTTCATAGCCGATGGCGTGGGTGAGCCGTTCAGTGAGGGAGACACGGTTGCCTTGCATGATTGCACCTGCGTTGAGCCAAATGATGCTTCACATGCTCGTTGATAAAACTGATACTGAACACATAACAGCCATCGGTTTTATCAATACATGCGCTATTCACCGGAATCCCTCGTGGCGTTTGTCGAGGCTGCAGCCCTGGGCTCGTTCTCGGCTGCCGCACGCAAGTTGAACAAGAGCCAGTCCACGATCAGCATCGCCATCGCCAACCTTGAGGCGGATGTGGGCTGCCAGTTGTTCGACCGCAGCGGCCGCCACCCGCAGCTCAACGAGGCCGGGCGGCTGGTGCTGGCACGGGTGGACGAGATTCTCGCCGCCAGCGAGCGCCTGGACGCGTTGTCCATGCGCCTTGCGGCGCAGGTCGAGCCTTTGCTGTCGGTGGTGGCCACCGACATCTACAGCCCGATCTTTTTCGGCGATGTGGTGGCCCGCTTCGCCGAGCGCTTCCCCGACACCGAACTGCGTTGCGGGCCGGCCGAGGATGCCGATGCCATCGACATGGTCCAGGCCGGCCAGGCGCACCTGGCTATTCTTGCGGCGCAGCCCGGCTACCCGGCGGACGTCGCCGCGCAGCGCCTGGCCGGGCAGGCGCAGTTCGGCGTGTACGTGGCGGCCAGTCACCCGCTGGCGGCGCTGGCGCAGGTGGCGCCAGACCAGCTCAAGGGCGAGCGCCAGCTGTTCATCCGCACTTATGCGCGCGGCAGCGAGCCGGCCAGCAGCCAGGCCTGGTCGGCGCCGGACTACCTGACCTTGATGGAGTTTGCCGGCCGTGGTTTTGGTTGGGCCGAGTTGCCCAGGGTGATGGTCGAGCGCTTTGGCAAGGACCTGGTGGAGCTGCAGGTACGGGGTTACCCGCGCAGTGTCGACATCGATGTGGCCTGGTCGCGCAAGGCGCCGCTGGGGGTGGCGGGGCAGTGGTTGCTTGGGCAGGTGCTGGAGGGCTGAGGTGTGTATTTTGGTTTTGAGGGTGGTTGGGGGGCTTTGGTCGGTTTCGTGCATGGAATTTCTGGCAGAAGCAGCCACTCTTAAGTGCTGCACGCCGTTTGAGGGCTGCTCCCTTCCAACAAGAAAAGCCATGGGGGTTGTACATGAGTTGTCTGATTTGTGCGGGGCAGGCGCAAAGCGTCGAATGCCCGTCGGGGTTTGAGCAGCGCTGCTGTGCGTTGTGTGGGAGTTATCGGATGTCCCAGGCGCTGGTGTTGCGGATGATGGACGAGGGGCAGATTTTCGATGCTCAGCGGATGAGGGATTGGCTTGCCGGGCGGCGGGTTGAGGGGGAGGTACCTATCATTGAGTTGCATGAGGCGATTGTCGTGTGACGGGGGTGTTTTTTGGATGGGCTGGTATTTTTGCTGAGTCTGTTGGGTCTGGTTTAGTTGGTTTAGTTGGTTTAGTTGGTGTTGAAAGTTGTAGGCGCATTCATTATTTGTATTGACGCGTATTCACCTTTCCGCCCTTACGGCGGGTTACTTTTTTTCGTGGAAAAAAGTAACCAAAAACCGTGCGCTCCATTCATCCGGCCCCTGCGCTTCGC
>NZ_JBJDNC010000053.1:0-37813 GCF_044900265.1 Pseudomonas sp. NPDC089406
GGGGGCCGGATGATGGGAGCAGGGCGGCTTTGGTTACTTTGGCCAAGACCAAAGTAACCCGCCGTAAGGGCGGAAAGGTGACGAAAAGCCTCTATTGTCAATGAATGCGCATACATCTCCCAAAGCAATAACCATAAGCCCCGAACCCGAACCCGAACCTATACTCCACTCCACTCCCCACCATCACCAGCAAGGAGCCCCCCATGCCCCAGGAAAAACAAGGCACCTGCCTGTGCGGCGCCACGCACCTGAAGCTGACCCCCGACACCACCCACATCAGCGCCTGCCACTGCAGCATGTGCCGCAAATGGACCGGCGGCCCGCTGCTGGTCGTGCACTGCAGCCAACCGCCAAAAATCGAAGGCCGCGCCCCCAGCGTGTACAACTCCTCCGACTGGGCCGAGCGCGGCTTCTGCGGCCAGTGCGGCACGCACCTGTTCTACCGCCTCAAGCAGAACGACAGCTACGCCATCCCCATCGGCCTGATCGACGGCGACGAAGCCTGGGACTTCAACCTGCAGATCTTCATCGAGCAGAAACCCGCCTGGTACTGCTTCGCCAACTCCACCCGCGAGCTGACCGGCGAGCAGGCCTTCGAGGAATTGGGCTAAGGCTGGCCGAGTAACCAGTCGGCAAACACCTGGGCGGCCGGCGAGGGCAAGGTCTGGCGGTCGTGCACCAGGTAGTCGGCCTGCCCGGTGCGCACCACCAAGTCCGATACCGGGCGAATCAGCCCGGCGGCGATGCGGTCCCGAGCCATGGCCTCCCAGCCCAGCCCCACGCCCATGCCCTGAAGCACCGCATCGAACACCAGGTTCACCTGGTTGAAGGTCAAGGCATCGGCCGGCGCCTGGTAACGCACGCCAAAATGCGCGAACCAGTCGTGCCAGTCCAGGCAGTTCCAGGCCGAGGCGTCCAGCTGGATCAAGGGCAGCGTCTGCAGCTCGGCCAGGCTCTCGCCGCTGCCTAACGGGTGATGGCTGCTGGCGATGGGGAACACCACCTCGTCGAACAGCTTGCTGGCTTGCAAGGTGCGCCAGCGGCCATGCCCGTAGAGAATGCCGAAGTCGTACTCGCCGATCAGGCTCTCGTTGATGTCGTTGCTGGCGTGAATGTTCACCGTCAGCTCCGGGTGCTGCTCGCTGAAGCGCAGCAAGCGCGGGAACAGCCAGTACTGCGCCACCGCATGGGTGCAGATGACGCTGACATGGCGGTCGCCATGGCCGCTTTTGAGGCGCTGCACGTTGGCCAGCAACTGGTCGAGCATGGGCTCCACCACCCCCTGGAAATGCTCGCCGGCAAAGGTCAGGCTGATACCCCGGGCGCGGCGCTCGAACAGCTGCGCGCCCAGGTGGTCCTCCAGCAGTCGGATCTGCTTGCTGACTGCGCTTTGGGTGAGGTACAGCTCGCCGGCGGCGCGGGTGAAACTGCCGGTGCGGGCCACCGCTTCGAAGGCGATCAGGGTGTCCAGCGGGGGCAGGTGGCGGCTGTAGCGGCTCATGGCAGTGTCCGGGCAGGGCAGGTGCCGCCATCATAGAGCGAGGCATTCCTGCAGGGAATGGCTGCATGCGTATTGATCTTTTGCTTAAGGCCCGGTTGCGGCGCTAGCCTGCGCACATTCCAACAGAGGAGCGCGGACGTGAAACGCGGTGTGATGTATGCCGGCCTGGCCGGTGCGTTGTGGGGCATGGTGCTGATGGTTCCGGAGCTGTTGCCGGAGTTCAACCCGATGCTGTTGACCAGTGTGCGCTACCTGATGGTGGGCGTGATCTCGCTGCTGCTGGCGCTGCCGATGGCCCGGCAACTGCGCCGCTTGACCTTGGCCGACGCCTGGATGCTGCTGCGCCTGGCGGTGATCGGCAACCTCTTGTACTTCATCTGCCTGGCAGCGGCGATCCAGCACCTGGGCGTGGCCCCGGCCTCGCTGATCGTCGGTGTGCTGCCGCTGACCATCACCCTGTACGGGCGCAACGACAGCGGCTCGGTGCCCCTGGCCCGGCTGGTGGGGCCGCTGGCGCTGATCCTTGGCGGCATGCTGTGCATCAACCTGGAAACCTTCGCCTTCGCCCCGGGTGATATGGGCGACAAACTCATGGGCCTGTTCTACGCCCTTGCAGCGCTGGCCTGCTGGACCTGGTACGCGGTGCAGAACAGCCGTTACCTCAAGCAGTGCGGGCATTTCGACAGCCACCAGTGGTCGGTGTTGTGCGGTGTGCTGACCGGCCTTGCCAGTGTGGTGCTGGTGGCGGTGCTGGCGCTGTGGCAGCCGCAGCAGTTGCAGGTGGAGGCGCCGGCTTCGCGCTGGTGGCTGTTCTGGCTGGCCAGCCTGGGTTGCGCGGTACTCGGCTCGTGGCTGGCGATGGCATTGTGGAACGCAGCGTCCAAGCGCTTGCCGTTGACCTTGAGCGGCCAACTGATCGTGTTCGAGACCCTGTTCGCCCTGCTGTACGCCTTCCTTTGGCGCCAGAGCGGCCCGACCCTGCTGGAAGCGGCGGCGATCGTGCTGGTGATCGGCGGTGTGCTGTGGTCGATGCGCCAGCACGAAACGCCACGGGCGCTTGCCAAACCGGTGCATTCCTGACAAAACGGCGGCCATTCGCAACCGCTTAGAGGAACCTGCCATGAGCAGTGAGCTGCAAGTCATCGATGTTCAGGAGGGCGACGGCAAGGCCGTGGTCAAGGGCGCGCTGATCACCACCCAGTACACCGGCTGGCTGGCCGACGGCAGCGAGTTCGACTCGTCCTGGGCGCGGGGCAAGCCGTTCCAGTGCGTGATCGGCACCGGCCGGGTGATCAAGGGTTGGGACCAGGGCCTGATGGGCATGCGCGTAGGTGGCAAGCGCCGGCTGCAGGTCCCGGCGCACCTGGGCTACGGCGAGCGCAGCGTGGGTTCGATCCCGCCGGGCTCGGACCTGACCTTCGAAATCGAACTGCTGGAAGTGCTGACCCGCGACGACTGAAGCGTTCACGGATCTGCCATGCAACCGACGCCATAGCGCAACCTTCGCCCGTTACTGTCGAGGTTGCTCAAGGAAGACCCTTCAAGGATGAGCCTTCTCCAGCGGCCGGTGCCCGCCACCGCGCCGCTGGCAAGGAAGCCCCGGCCCATTGCGGCTGACGCGTGGCGCAAGGAATCAGGTGTGCAAGCGAGCCGCATACCCTGTGGGAGCAACTGTCTGCCGGCTTCATCGACGGCAAGCCGGCTCCTACAGGTACGGCACTGGTCTGAAGCTCATGCGATCCCTGTGGGAGCGGGCTTGCCCGCGAACACCGGCAAAGCCGGTGCCAGGCACCGTGTCGACAGCTTCGCGGGTAAACCCGCTCCCACAGGTCCTTGCCAAGCCAACCTGTTGTACAGGAGCAGCCCCGCGCACTCTTCACGCTGGTGCCATCATCCCCCGCGCCCTCTGCGCAAAATCCCCCACCAGTTCCTCCAGCCCATGCTGCATCGCCTCACTGGCCCGGGTCAGCGCATACACCGTCACCGCAACCCCCGGCTGCAACGGCCTGGACTGCCCGGCCGGCAAACCATGCGCGGTGAACGGGTCGACCAGTGCCAAACCCGCCCCGGCTTCGGCCATGGCCCGGGCCAGGGCGTAGGTCTGCACCTGCACATCGATGCGCGCGGGCGGCTCGATACCCCGCAGGCACTGGCTGACCCGGTTGGCCAGCGGGTCGCTGCTGCTCAGGCCGATCAGTGGCGCATCGGCAAGCTCGTCCACCGGCAGCGGCATGCCCGCCTGCTGCGCAGGCCAGTAACCGACAGGGGCCACCACCCTCAGTTCGCCACTGGCAAGCGGCTTTACGTTGAGCCCCGGATGCTGCGGGTCGTGCAGGGTCAGCGCCAGGTCGATCTCGCGCATCAGCAGGTGCTGCACCAGCTCGCGGCTATGCAGGCTGGCCAGCTCGCAGCGGCTGGCGGGGTGGCGTTGCTGCCAGGCGGCTATAACCTGCGGCAGCAGTGCCTGGGACAACGCCGGCGTGGCGCCGATACGCAGCGCCAGTGCCGGTTGTCGACGCAGGCTCACGGCCAGCCGGCGCACGGCGTCCAGGCCGTCGCTGACCTTGTCCATCTCGTGTTCCAGCAGCAAGGCCTCGGGGGTCACCTGCAGTTTGCCGCGCACCCGGCGAAACAGGGCAAAGCCCAGTTGCTGTTCGGCATGCTGCAACACCTTGGATACCGCTGGCTGGCTGACATGCAGCAACTGCGCGGCAGCGCTGACGGACCCGGCCTGGCGGATGGCCTGGAAAACTTCGATATGTCGCAGGCGCATGGCGCACTCCATAACCTTTGCTCATACCCTGGGCATGATCCGGCATTATCCGCCGGCTGTCATCGGCCTTAGCCTGAGCGCACCAGACGGGAGGCGATGATGAGCAAGCGAGTGACGGTGATCGGTGGTGGCGTGATCGGCTTGGCCACGGCTTATGCCCTGGTGCGCGAAGGCCGCGAGGTGACCTTGATCGAGGGCCGCGACAGCCTGGGCAGTGGTACCAGCTTTGCCAACGGCGGGCAGCTGTCGTACCGCTACGTGTCGCCGCTGGCCGACGCCGGGGTGCCGTGGCAGGCGTTGGGCTGGTTGCTGCAAGGCGATTCACCGTTGCGCCTGCGGCTGCGCATGGACCCGGCGCAGTGGCGTTGGCTGGCGGGCTTTGTGGGCGCTTGCCGGCGCTCGGTGAACCGGCGCAACGGCGCCCGCCTGCTGGAGCTGGCCCTGCACAGCCAGGCCACCTTGGCGCGCTGGCGCGGGGAGGATGCAATGGCGGGTTTTGCCTGGCGGCGCAACGGCAAGCTGGTGGCGTTTCGCAGCGAAGCGGCGTTCGCCAAGGCGCGGGCGAGCCTGATTGATGCAAATGCGCAACAGGTGCTCGATGGTAATGCGTTGCGCCAGCTTGAGCCCGCATTGGCCGATGCCCCCTTCATGGGCGGCATCCATACCCCGGATGAGGAAGTTGCCGACTGTCACCAGTTTTGCCTGGCCTTGGCAGCGCGCTTGCAGGCCTCCGGGCGATGCAGGTTTTTACTTGGGCAGCCAGTGAAGCGCCTGCTGCATGAGCAGGGGCAGGTGGTGGCGCTGCAGCTTGGTGATGAGCGGCTGGCGGTGCAGCAGGTGGTGCTGTGCGCCGGTCATCGCAGTGCTGCGCTGGGCTTGCCTGGCCTGCGCCTGCCGTTGTACCCGTTGAAGGGTTACAGCCTGACGGCACCGATTTTTGCCGGGCAGCGGGCGCCGCAGTTGAGCGTGACCGACTACGAACGCAAGGTGGTCTACGCCCGCTTGCACGACCAACTGCGGGTGGCGGCGATGGTGGATATCGTCGGCTTCGACGAAGGGCTTGAACAGCACAGGCTGGCGACCCTGGAGCGGCTGGCCAGGGCGACCTTGCCGGATGCAGCGCAGTATGACGCGGCGCAGGCCTGGGCGGGGATGCGCCCGGCGACACCCAGCGGGGTGCCGCTGATCGGGGATACGGCCTATCGCAACCTGTGGTTGAACATCGGGCATGGGGCGCTGGGGTTCACCCTGGCCTGTGGCAGTGCCGAGCGCCTGGCCGGGGTGATCCCCCTGTAGGAGCCGGCTTGCCGGCGATGAGGCCGGAGCTGTGTGTCATGGCTGCCGGCCCTATCGCTGGCAAGCCAGCTCCTACAGGCGATGAGGCCGGAGCTGTGTGTCATGGCTGCCGGCCCTATCGCTGGCAAGCCAGCTCCTACAGGGGGTGAGGCCGGACCTGTGTGTCGGGGCTGCCGGCCTCATCGCTGGCAAGCCAGCTCCTACAGGGGATATGTCGGACTGATCAACGCCCGAACCGCATCGGCCAGCCGATCACCTTCTTCGCCCGCGGCGTGGCATAGGTGCGCACCTTCGAGGTGCTCAGGCCCAGGCGCACCAGCGACTCGGCCAGGGTCACCGCCGCACTCACACCATCCACCACCGGTACCCCGGTGCGCTGGCGGATCTGTTCGTCGAGCCCGGCCATGCCGCCGCAGCCCAGGCAGATCACCTCGGCCTTGTCGTCGCGCACGGCGCGCTCGGCCTGCTCGACGATGGCCTCTACCGCGCGCTGCGGGTCGGCCTCCAGTTCCAGCACCGCCAGGCCGCTGGCGCGCACCGAGGCGCAGCGCTCATACAGGCCCGAGAGCTTCAGGCGGTCTTCGATCAGCGGTACGGTGCGGTCCAGGGTGGTCACCACCGAGTAGGCGTGGCCCAGGTACATGGCGGTGCTGGCGGCGGCGTCGGTGATGTCCACCACCGGCACGTTCAGCAGCTCCTGCAGGCCCTCGCGGCCATGCTCGCCGTAACCGGCCTGGATCACCGCATCATAGGGTTGGTCGTAGGCCAGCACGCGGTCCATCACGGCAATCGCGGCCAGGTAGCTCTCGAAGTTGCCCTCCACTGATTCTGCGCCGAACCAAGGGGTCAGGCCGACGATCTCGGTGCCGGGGGCTGCGACGCTGCGGGCCTGCTCGGCGATGGCCTCGGTGATGGCTTCGGTGGTGTTGACGTTGACGATCAGAATACGCATGGCTTGGCTCCGGGAATTCAGTGGCTGCTGTGGTCGACGGCGATGCATTCACCGCTCACGTCGTGGTAGTGGCGATGGCGCGGCGCAACCAGCAGGTACACGGCGGCGGCGATGCCGGCACCGATCAGCCAGGAGAACGGCGCAACGCTGTGGAAGTTGGGCACCAGGGCCAGGACGATGGCCAGCAGCGCGGCCGGCAGGAACGCGGCCACGGCGCGCAGGTTGATGCCGCGGCTGTAGTGGTAGGCGCCGGCGGGGTTTTCGCTGTACAGCTCGGGCACATTGATGCAGCCCTTACGCAGCAGCCAGTAGTCGGCCATGATCACGCCGTACAGCGGGCCGAGCAGGGCGCCCAGGCCCGAGAGGAAGTACACGATCACCAGCGGGCTGTTGTAGAGGTTCCACGGCAGAATCACCACCGCCAGCGTGGCGCTGATCAAGCCGGCGCGGCGGAAGTTCAGGTGGCGCGGCGCCAGGTTGCTGAGTACGAAGGCCGGGGCGACGAAGTTGGCCATGATGTTGACCGCCACGGTGACGATCAGGAAGGCCATGCAGCCCAGTACCAGGAACGCGGTGTTAGGGATGCTGGCGACGATTTGCGTCGGGCTGTCGATGACCTGGCCGTTGATCTGGAACTGCGCGCCGCACAGCACCACGGTAATGGCGGCGAACACCAGGATGTTCACCGGCAGGCCCCAGAAGTTGCCCACGCGGATGGTCTTGCGGCACGGCGCGCTGCGGGCGAAGTCGCAGAAGTTCAGTACCAGGGTGCCGTAGATCGCCAGCCACAGCGCGCCGCCGGCAAAGATGTTGCGCCACATCTCGTAACCGGTCAGCGGTTCTGCCACCGACCAGGCAATGCGCGCGTCGGCCTTGAAGTACATGAACACCGCCAGGCTGGCCACGGTCAGCAGGATCACAGGTCCCGCGAAGGCCTCGTAGCGGCGCACCATCTCCATGCCATAGGCGAGAATCACCAGTTGCACCAGCCAGATCGCCACGAAGCACACCCAGCCCAGGCTCGACAGGCCAAGGATGCTGTCGTGGTCGTACACGGCCACCTGTGGCCATACGGCCGTCAGCAACACCCGCAACACCACCGACGCCAGGTAGGTCTGGATGCCGAACCAGGCGATGGCGATCACCGCGCGGATCAGCGCCGGAATTTGCGCGCCGTGGATGCCGAAGGCGATACGGCTGATGACCGGGAAGGGCACGCCGGTCTTCTGGCCCATGTAGCCGGACAGGTTCATGAAGAAGTACACCAGCGCCGCGCCGATCGCCAGCGACAGCAAAATCTGCCAGCCGCCCAGGCCCAGGGCGAACAGGCCCATGGCGAAGGAGTAGTTGGCGATGTTGTGCACATCGTTGGTCCACAGCGCGAAGATGCTGTAGCCGCCCCAGCGACGGCCTTCGGCCTTGGTCGGGGCGAGGTCGCGGTTGTGCAGGCGCGGGCTCAGTTCGAGGTTGGCCGGCTGGCCTTCGAGGGCGGTAGGGGTAGGGCTGGTGCTGGCAACGGAAAGTTCAGGGGCAAGGTCGAGGCTGCTAGGCATTCCGGCGGCTCCTGATGCGTGTGACTGCGATGAGCGGGCGCTGGCGCACGGGCTCGCCATCTCGTCGGTGCAGGCGTTGGCATCACAGGGTTCTGGGCGCAACGGTCGCCTGTGGGGCGACGCTGCGAGTTCTTGTGTATTTATGTTTTGTTTAAGTTGTATACAAAACACGAACACACAAAAGCCAGTTCCGTGCCAGGGTGAATCCAGTTTTTAGTTGGCCACTATTTTGAATCCAGGTTGTTGAAATGTAAGTAAATGAAATAAAGAGAATATAAGTTGACCAAATGAACAGGTTTAATTTTTAGAGGGTGTTGTTAGTTGATCGATTGGTCAGAATTAGTTGCGGGAAGTGTGTAACTTATTGGGGCGTTACCTGTGGAAAGTGCACACAAAAATGGCACTTAAGGTGACATTTGTGTGTACAAAAAAATCGCCTGTAGGAGCGGCCTTGTGCCGCGAAAGGCTCGCGTAGCGGGCCCAGGGTCTGTGCACCATCCAATATCGTCGGGCCCGCTACGCGGGCCTTTCGCGACACAAGGCCGCTCCTACAGGGGGCGCGTCTGCCTCAGGTGTTACGCCATCGGCGGCAGGCGCCGCTTGACCGGGGTTTTCTTGATGATCGCGGTATTGGTCTCGGCCAGCACGTTCAGGCGGTCGAGCAGGGTGTCCAGTTGTTCCATCGAGCGCACGTGCAGGCGGGCGATGAAGCAGTCTTCGCCGGTGACCTTGTCGCACTCGGTGAACTCGGGGATGGCGATGATCTGCCGTTCCACCTCCTGCAACTGCCCGGGCAACGGGCGAATGCGCACGATGGCCTGCAGCTGGTAGCCGAAGCAGCGCGGGTCCACCTCCACCGTGTAACCGCGCAGCACACCGCGTTCTTCAAGCCTGCGCAGGCGCTCGCTGACGCTGGGCGCGGAAAGCCCGCTGACCTGGGCCAGGGCCTTGAGCGAGCGGCGCGAATCTTCCATCAGGGCGTTGATCAGCAGTTGGTCGATATCATCGGTCATGGCTACCTCATCAGGCGATTTGAAGAAATTGCCTTGATAGTAAAGGCCGATTCCAGTTTCTGCCTTGTTTATCCGCTGGAGGGCGCAGCGGGCGCCTGCGCATACTGTGGCCATCGTTTACAGGAGGTGTGGGATGGACAATTCATTGCGCCGTGGCTCGCTGGAGATGGTCGCCGCCATGCTGATTTCCGGGACCATCGGCTGGTTCGTGCTGGTGTCGGGCCTGCCGGTGGCCGAGGTGGTGTTCTGGCGCTGCGTGTTTGGTGCCGGCACCTTGCTGGTGATCTGTGCGGTGCTGGGCTTTCTCAAACCAGGGGTGATCAGCCGCACGGCGCTGCTGCTGGCGATCGCCAGCGGGGTGGCCATCGTCGGCAACTGGGTGCTGCTGTTTGCCTCTTATTCGCGGGCGTCCATTGCCATCGGCACGGCGGTGTACAACGTGCAGCCGTTCATGCTGGTGGGGCTGGCGGCGGTGTTTCTCGGCGAGAAGCTCAGCCTGGCCAAGCTCACCTGGCTCAGCGTGGCGTTTCTCGGCATGCTGGCGATCGTCAGCGCCCACGGCGCCGGGCAGGGCAGTGGTGACGACTACCTGCTGGGCATCGCCCTGGCGCTGGGGGCGGCGCTGCTGTACGCCATCGCTGCGTTGATCATCAAGCGCCTGAAGGGCACGCCGCCGCACCTGATCGCGCTGATCCAGGTAGTCACCGGGGTGCTGCTGCTGGCGCCGTTCGTGCGGCCTGCCGGGTTGCCGGCAGAGCCTTCGGCGCTGGCCAGCCTGGTCACCCTGGGCATCGTGCATACCGGGGTGATGTACGTGCTGCTGTACAGCGCCATCCAGCGCTTGCCCACGGCACTGACCGGGGCGCTGTCGTTCATCTACCCGATTGCGGCCATTCTGGTGGACTGGGTGGCCTTCGGGCACCGCCTGGCGGCGCTTCAGTGGCTGGGGGTGGGGCTGATTCTGTTGGCGGCGGCGGGGATGCAGCAGGGCTGGTGGTGGCGCCCGGCGCGACTTGCCCCGCGATAGGGCCGCAGCAGGTAGAATGCCGCTTTTTACCAGTTGCGACCCGCCATGACCTCGCCGACACACACCCTTGAGCAACACCTGCTCGCCGCCCTCGACCCTGCCCCCAGCGAAACCCGCCGCCTGTTCCACGGCCGTGGCCGTTGCTGGCCGGGGCTGGAGCAGGTCACCGTCGACTGGCTGCAGGGCGTGCTGTCGGTGGCACTGTTCCGCGAGCCGGAGCCGGGCCAACTGGCCGAGCTCGAGGCCATGCTGCAGCGCCTGGCCGAGCGCCCGCAATGGACTGGCCAGGCGATGCTCATCCAGCACCGCTACCTGCCCGACAGCCCGGGCCAGTGGCTCTTGGGCGAGCCCTGCCAGCAGCGCGAGGTGGTGGAGGACGGCCTGACCTACCTGCTCGACCTGGGCGTACGGCAGAACACCGGGCTGTTCCTCGACATGCGCTACGGCCGGCGCTGGGTGCGCGAGCAGGCGGCCGGCAAGCGGGTGCTCAACCTGTTCGCCTACACCTGCGGTTTTTCGGTGGCGGCGATTGCCGGTGGCGCCGAGCAGGTGGTCAACCTGGACATGGCCAAGTCGGCACTGTCGCGCGGGCGCGACAACCACCGCCTGAACCAGCACGATGCGTCGCGGGTGGCTTATCTCGGGCATGAGCTGTTCAAGTCGTGGGGCAAGGTGCGCAAGTACGGGCCCTATGACCTGATCATCATCGACCCGCCGACCTTCCAGCGCGGCAGCTTCGTGCTGACCCAGGACTACGGCAAGATCCTGCGGCGCTTGCCTGAATTGTTGAATGACGGCGGGACGGTGCTGGCATGCGTGAACGACCCAGGCATCGGGCCGCAGTTCTTGATCGACGGCATGGCCGAACATGCGCCGGGGCTGGGGTTTGTCGAGCGGCTGGAGAACCCGCCGGAGTTTCCTGATGTGGACCCGGCGGGGGGGCTCAAGGCCTTGGTATTCCGCCAGGTTTGATGCTGTCTGTGCTGGCCTCTTCGCGGGTAAACCCGCTCCCACAGGTGTGGCGCAAGGCCTGAGAGCTACGCCGTACCTGTGGGAGCGGGTTTAGCCGCGAAGAAGCCAATATCAAGCTGAGACTCCGCGCAGCGGCACGGGATACACCTGGGCAAAACTCACGTTGTCAGTCTGGTCCACACGCTTTTTCAGCCGCTCGTTGAACGCCCGGCTGACCGCATACTGCCCCCCGGAAATGGTGCGGAACTGCGCCGTCAGCACAAAGCCGTTGAGGTCCATGCGGTCCACCCCGAACACCTGCAGCGGCCCCTGCAGGTTGATGCGCAGCAGCGGGTCTTCGCTGATCGACTGCCCCACCTCATGGATCAACCCCAGCGCCTGGTCGACATCGCTGTCGTAGGTGAACTGCACCGAGAAAAACGCATAGGCGAACTGCCGCGACTGGTTGGTGACCGCCTTGATCTGGCCGAACGGCACCGAATGCACGAAGCCCTTGCCGTCGCGCAGGCGCAGGGTGCGGATGGTCAGGCTCTCGACGGTGCCGGCGTGGCCGGAGTCGAGCACCACCCAGTCGCCGATCGAGATGGTGTCCTCGATCAGGATGAACAGCCCGGTGATCACATCCTGCACCAGCTGCTGCGAGCCGAAGCCGATGGCCAGGCCGATCACCCCGGCGCCGGCCAGCAGAGGCGCGACGTTGATGCCCAGGTTGGCCATGGTGGTGATGGTGCAGATGACGATCAGGATCACCTTGATGGCGTTGCGCAGCATCGGCAGGATGGTCCGCACCCGGGTGCTGGGCTGGCGCGCCTTGCTGCGCCCGAGCGGGGGCTTGAGGGCCTCCTGGATGGCAGTGTCGAGCACCACCCACAGCAGCCAGGTGACCAGCAGGATCAGGCCGATGCTCGACAGCGAATTGCTGATGGCCTGGCCCAGGCTGTTGCTCAGGGCAAAATCGATCACCGAGAAGCCCCAGATACGCCCGAGCAGCTCGATGAAGGTGATCGCCATGGCAATGCGCAACAGGGCGTGGGCGAGGCTGCGCAGCAGCTCCTTGTAAGGCCGCACCCGCTGCGCCGGGTCCGTTTCGCGCGGCGCCAGCAGGTGTTGCAGCAGGGTGCTGAGGAACACCGTCGACACCAGCAGCACGGTGGTCAGCAAGGCGTTTTGCAGGGCTTTCTGGCTTTCTTCGCCGGCGCCGACCAGGTGGATGGCCGAGACCAGGATCATCAGCAGAATCGGCAGGTACCACACCGCCGAGAAGATGCGCAGGGTCTCCTGCACGGCGCGGTGCTGCACGCGGTCCTTGTAGCTGCGGTTGCGGATCAGGTGGGCGACCGGCCGGCGCAGGCGGATCACCAGGCTTGCGAAGATGATGGTGGCGGCAAGGCCGGTGAGCACGGCGATGCTGGCGGTGATGTTGCCGCCCAGCTGGCGGGCGATCTGCGGGCTGGTCAGGGCGTCGCTCCAGGCCGCGAGAAAGCCGATCAGAAACAGCGGGCGCGGTGTCAGGCGCTTGATCAGGGCCACGGCCGGGCGCTTGTGGCCTGCGTCGAACAGGGTGATCAGGCACAGGATGATCGAGGTGGAGAACAATCCGCTGCTGGTGGCGTAGGCCAGGCTCAGGCCCAGGGCGCGGGCCACCGAGGGGTCGAGAAAGCGGCTGGCGTACAGGGTCAGCGGCAGGCTGGCCAACGCCGGCAGGGTGTAGGGCAGCAGGTAGCCGAGCAGGCTGCTGGCGCGTTTGCGCGGGCTTAGCCAGGCGCCGGCGCACGCACGCCTGGCGGCCCAGCGGCCGAGGCTTGTGAGCAGCGCGAAGCTGGCCACCCAGGTGATGGTGAGCAGCAGGAAGTTGCCGGCCAGGTGCAGCGAGTCGGTGGCCGAGTGCTTGTCGACCAGGCGCTCCACTTCCTTGGCGGCGCGGTCGGTGCGCAGGCGCCAGGCGTCCACCAGGTGGGCGTCCAGGTCCAGCTCCTGGGCGGCGCTGTCCAGGCCATCGGCCAGGGCGCCGAGCAGCCCGCCTTGCAAGACTGCGGCGGGTTCGGCGGGTGGTTCATCGGCGGGGGCGGGCTCGGCGGCCAGCAGGTGGGTGCTCAGCAGGCAGCTGAACAACAGGGTGGAGAAAGCGCGCAGCACGTGAGTACTCCTTGGGCCGGTGAGGGGCAGGGTTACTCAAGGAGCTGATTGGTAGGGGCGGGGAAAGTTCGATTGGTGTGTTGCCTGCGCCGGCCTCTTCGCGGCTGAAGCCGCTCCTACAGGTATCGCACAAACCCTGTGGGAGCGGCTTCAGCCGCGAAGAGGCCGGACCTGCATGCATCAATTACTGGTTGGTGTAGATCTGGTCGAACACCCCACCATCATTGAAGTGGGTCTTCTGCACGGTGCGCCAGTCGCCGAAGGTTTTCTCCACCGACAGGAAGTCGACTTTCGGGAAGCGGTCGGTGTACTTGGCCAGCACCGTGGCGTCACGCGGGCGCAGGTAGTTCTGTGCGGCGATTTCCTGGGCGGCAGGCGACCACAGGTACTTGAGGTATTCCTCTGCCACAGCCTGGGTGTTCTTCTTCGCCACCACCTTGTCGACCACGCTGACCGGCGGCTCGGCTTCGGCCGACACGCTTGGGTAAACCACCTCGAACTGGTCGCGGCCGAACTCGCGGGCGATCATTTCGGCCTCGTTCTCGAAGGTCACCAGCACGTCGCCGATCTGGTTGGTCATGAAGGTGGTGGTGGCGGCGCGGCCGCCGGTGTCCAGCACCGGCGCCTGCTTGAACAGCTTGCCGACGAATTCGCGGGCCTTGGTTTCGTCACCGCCCTGCTTGAGCACATAGCCCCAGGCCGAGAGGTAGGTGTAGCGGCCGTTACCCGAGGTCTTGGGGTTGGGCACGATCACCTGCACGCCGTCCTTGAGCAGGTCGGGCCAATCTTTCAGCGCCTTGGGGTTGCCCTTGCGCACGATGAACACGGTGGCCGAGGTGAACGGCGCGCTGTTGTTCGGAAGGCGCATCACCCAGTTGTCCGGCACCAGCTTGCCGTTGTCGGCCAGGGCGTTGATGTCGGTGGCCATGTTCATGGTGATGACATCGGCCGGCAGGCCGTCGATTACCGCGCGGGCCTGCTTGCTCGAGCCGCCGAAGGACATCTGCACGTTGACCTTCTCGTTGTGCTCGGCTTCCCAGTGCTTCTGGAACGCCGGGTTGTAGTCCTTGTAGAAGTCGCGCATCACGTCGTAGGAAACGTTGAGCAGGGTTGGCGCGGCCTGGGCCAGGTTGCCCAGGGCCAGGCCTGCGGCGAGCAGCGAGGCGCTGAAGATTTTTTTCACGTTGCGTCCTTGTTATTGAATGGGGAGTGGCAGAGTGCCTGCGACTATAGCGGGTGGCTGTGTGGCGGCTAAAGAACAAAAACAGCTTTGGTTATGTCGTTGTGGCTGCTGGCCCTATCTCCGGCAAGCCGGCTCCTACAGGGACCGTGCAGTGTTCAGGCCTGCTGTGATCCTGTGGGAGCGGGTTTACCCGCGAAGAGGCCGGCACAGGCAGGCTTCATTGCTTGGGAAACAGCACGTTCCCGCAGCGCGAACAAAACGCTGCGCCATGCTCATGGGTCTTTTTGCTGCACACCGGGCAGTCATGCTGCAACTGCTCGCCACGCATGGCATTGGCCAGCTCGGCGGTGAAGATGCCGGTCGGCACGGCAATGATCGAATAACCGGTGATCATCACCAGCGACGACAGCACCTGCCCCAGCGGCGTCTTCGGCACGATGTCGCCAAAGCCCACGGTGGTCAGGGTGACAATGGCCCAGTAGATGCCCTTGGGGATGCTGGTAAAGCCATGTTCGGGCCCTTCGACCACGTACATCAGCGTGCCGAACACGGTCACCAGGGTCGATACGCTGACCAGAAACACGATGATCTTCTGCTTGCTGCCCTGCAGCGCCGCCAGCAGGTAATGGGCCTGCTTCAAATACGGGCTGAGCTTGAGCACGCGGAAGATCCGCAGCATGCGGATGACGCGGATGATCAGCAGGTACTGGGCGTCGCTGTAGTACAGGGCGATGATCCCCGGCACGATCGCCAGCAGGTCCACCAGCCCGTAGAAGCTGAACGCATAGCGCAACGGCTTGGGTGAGCAGTACAGGCGGGTCAGGTATTCGGCCAGGAAGATGGCCGTGAAGCCCCACTCGATGGCCGCCAGCAGCCCGGCGTAGCCCTGGTGCACCTCGTCGATGCTGTCGAGGATCACCGTTACCAGGCTGGCCAGGATGATCAGCAGCAGGGCCTTGTCGAAGCGCCGGCCGGCAACGGTGTCGGTCTGGAAGACGATGATATAGAGCCGCTCGCGCAGGCTCACCGGGTTGTCCATGGGCTCTTTCCATTGTGCGATGGGCAGAGCCTAGGGGTTGGGTTTCAGCTGTGCAAGCGAGGGGCGTTTCGGCGCTGGTTGGCCTGGGTCAGGTGGTTGCACAGGTGCATCAGCCAGCAGGCCACCACAAAGGGCGCGGTCAGGCCTGCCACCGGCAGCAGGTTGAACAACGGCTGCAACAGCAGCGCCAGGGCGATGGCCAGCAAGGTCATCCACGGCCGTTCACCTTGGCGGCTGAAGGCCAGCGCTGCCAATGCTGCATTGAACCCGTACAACCCCATCCACACCGCCTGCCCCTCACCGGCCAGCAGCGCCACGGCGCCGCCGAGCATCGAGCCGATCACCGCCCAGGTGGCGGCGTAGGGGTTGGCGAAGTACATGCCGATAACGATCAGCAGCCCGGCCATGGGCTTGTCGAGCAGGAAGATCTGCCCCACCCCGCGCAGCAGGGCGTACAGCGGGTCGGCCTCGACGTAGGCAGTTGCGGCAGGCTCGGCCATCATCAGCGTGGCCCAGCCGAGCAGTACGAAGGGTGCGGTATAGGCTACCAGCAGCTTGCCGCCGCGCTTGCGCCACTGGTGGGTGAGCATGCTCGACAGCCCCCCGGCGGCGATGATCAGCGGCGGCAAGATGGCCGACCAGGGCAGCACGGCGCTGATCAGAATGCCGATCAGCACGCCGTTGTAGCAGTACAGCCCGGCCTGGCGGTCGGCGCGGTCGTAGCCGCGGCGCTGGGCCGTGAGCAGGCCGGCCAGGGCACCGAGCAGGGCGCCGCCGACCAGCGCCGGGGCAGTCAGCAGGATGGCCAGCAGGCAGCACAGGCCGCACAGCGGGTTGCGCAGCAGCAGCACCTGGCTGAAGCCGTTGAGCAAAGCCGTGGCCCAGTCGGGGC
This sequence comes from Pseudomonas sp. NPDC089406, assembly GCF_044900265.1. NCBI lineage: Bacteria > Pseudomonadati > Pseudomonadota > Gammaproteobacteria > Pseudomonadales > Pseudomonadaceae > Pseudomonas > Pseudomonas sp. NPDC089406. The sequence goes on from NZ_JBJDNC010000053.1 coordinate 16,338, forward strand.
ACGGGTTGACGAAATTTTTGGTGTACATGGGCAGTCAGTGAGGTTGGGGGTAAGCGCAGGGCCTCTTTGGGCCTCGATTTTTGCGCAGTTATCAGGTGTATCACGGCCCCTGTGGGAGCGGGCTTGCCCGCGAATGCGTCAGCCCAGGCAACATCGTTGCGGCGGCTGGCCTCTTCGCGGGCAAGCCCGCTCCCACAGGGTTGATGCTGTGCCTTACACCAGCGTCTCGATCCGCAGCGTATTAGTCGACCCCGGCTTGCCGAAAGGCACACCGGCGGTGATCAGCAGCGTGTCGCCACGGCTGGCCATGCCTTGCGCCTGGGCGATTTCCAGGGCGGTGGAGACCACCTCGTCGACCTGGCGCAGGCGGTCGTTGACCACCGAGTGCACGCCCCAGGCCACGCTCAGGCGGCGAGCGGTCTTGAGGTTTGGCGTGAGGTTGAGGATCGGTGCCCGGGGCCGTTCGCGCGCAGCACGCAGGGTCGAGGTGCCCGACTCGCTGTAGTTGACCAGCACCGCCACCGGCAGGATGCCGCTGATGCGGCGGATGGCGCAGCTGATGGCGTCCGACACGGTGGCCTCGGCCTTGGGCCGGCCCACGTCGAGCTGGGCCTGGTAGTCCGGGCCGTTCTCCACCTGGCGGATGATCTTGCTCATCATCTGCACCGCTTCGAGCGGGTAATCGCCTGAGGCGGTCTCGGCCGACAGCATCACCGCGTCTGCGCCTTCGGCCACGGCGTTGGCCACGTCGGTGACCTCGGCGCGGGTCGGGGCCGGGGAGAAGCGCATCGACTCGAGCATCTGCGTGGCCACCACCACCGGTTTGCCCAGCTGGCGGCAGGTGTTGATGATCTGCTTCTGGATCTGCGGCACGCTTTCGGCCGGCACTTCCACGCCTAAATCGCCACGGGCGACCATGATCGCGTCGGACAGCTCGGCGATGGCCTGCAGCTGTTCCACCGCCGAAGGCTTCTCGATCTTGGCCATCAGGTAGGCACGCTCGCCAATCAGCTGGCGCGCCTCGACGATGTCCTCGGGGCGCTGCACGAACGACAGGGCCACCCAGTCCACGCCCAGCTCCAGGCCGAAGCTGAGGTCGCGGCGGTCTTTTTCGGTGAGCGGCGAGAGGTCGAGCACCGCTTGCGGCACGTTGACGCCCTTGCGGTCGGACAGCTCGCCACCGTTCAGCACTTCGGTGTCGATGGCATCACTGTGCTTGGCGGTGACCCGCAGGCGCAGCTTGCCGTCGTCCAGCAGCAGGTCCATGCCTGGCTGCAGCGCGGCGATGATTTCCGGGTGCGGCAGGTTGACCCGGCGGCTGTCGCCCGGGGTGCTGTCCAGGTCCAGGCGCAGGGCCTGGCCGCGTTGCAGCTGCACCTTGCCTTCGGCGAAGCGGCCGACCCGCAGCTTGGGCCCTTGCAGGTCCATGAGGATGCCCAGCGGGTAGTTGAGCTGCTGCTCGACTTCGCGGATCCACTGGTAGCGCAGGGCGTGGTCGGCGTGCTCACCGTGGCTGAAGTTGAGGCGGAAGATGTTCACCCCGGCTTCGACCAGCTGGCGGATGTCGTCGATGCCTTTGATCGCAGGGCCGAGGGTGGCGAGGATCTTTACTTTTTTATCAGGCGTCATGATTGGGCAGTCTCGAGGATCAGGATGGCGCGGAAGTCGTTGACGTTGGTGCGGGTCGGCTCGGTGACGATCAGCGCATCGAGGGCGGCGAAGTAGCCGTAGCCGTTGTTGTTGTCCAGCTCGTCGGTGGCCGACAGGCCCAGGGCCTCGGCGCGGGCGTAGCTTGCGGGGGTCATGAAGGCGCCGGCGTTTTCTTCCGAGCCGTCGATGCCGTCGGTGTCACCGGCCAGGGCATACACGCCCGGCAGGCCCTTGAGGCTTTCGGTGAGGCTCAGCAGGAACTCGGCATTGCGCCCGCCGCGGCCATTGCCGCGCACGGTGACGGTGGTCTCGCCGCCGGAGAGGATCACGCAGGGGGCCTTCAGTGGCTGGCCGTGCAGGACGATCTGCCGGGCGATGCCGGCGTGCACCTTGGCCACCTCGCGCGACTCGCCTTCCAGGTCGCCGAGGATCAGCGGGCTGAAGCCGGCCTGGCGCGCCTTGACGGCGGCGGCCTCGAGCGACTGCTGGGGTTTGGCGATCAGCTGGAAGTGGCTGCGGGCCAGCGCCGGGTCATCGGCTTTGACGGTTTCCGAGGCGGGGTTGTTGAGCCAGTCGATGACTGCTTTTGGCGCGTCGATGTTGTAGCGCTTGATGATTGCCAGGGCATCGGCCGAGGTGCTCGGGTCGGCCACGGTGGGGCCGGAGGCGATGACCGTGGCCAGGTCGCCCGGTACGTCGGAGATGGCATAGGTGTAGACGGTGGCCGGCCAGCAGGCCTTGGCCAGGCGGCCGCCCTTGATCGCCGAGAGGTGCTTGCGCACGCAGTTCATCTCGCCGATGGTGGCGCCGGACTTGAGCAGCGCCTTGTTGATCTGCTGCTTGTCGGCCAGGGTCAGGCCTTCGGCGGGCAGGGCCAGCAGGGCCGAGCCACCGCCGGAGAGCAGGAAGATGACGCGGTCGTCTTCGCTGAGGTTGCTGACCAGGTCCAGCACGCGCTTGGCCACGGCGAGGCCTGCAGCGTCGGGGACCGGGTGGGCGGCTTCGACCACCTCGATCTTCTGGCAGTTGGCGCCATGGCCGTAGCGGGTCACGACCAGGCCCGAGACCTCGCCCTGCCAGCTTTTTTCGACCACTTCGGCCATGGCGGCGGCAGCTTTGCCGGCGCCGATGACGATGACCCGGCCGCTGCGGTCAGCGGGCAGGCAGGGTTCGAGGACTTGACGCGGGTGGGCGGCGGCGATGGCTGTGTCGAACAGGTCGCGGAGAAGTTTTTGCGGATCGACCGACATGGCAGGCTCCCATTTATTGTTGTTCTGCAGAATCGAAAACGCCCCTGGAACTGCCTCCGTGCAGGCCGAACCAGGGGCGGGTGTTGCTCGGGGGCACCTCGTGAATCTGTGGTGGCAGGTTCATGAGATGTTGGATCTTGGATCCCGGGGTCGCTTTGCGACCCTTTCGCGACGCAAGGCCGCTCCTACAGGAGACCGCGATCCCTTGTAGGAGCGGCCTTGCGTCGCGAAAGGGCTGCGCAGCAGCCCCGAAATCAAATCACTTGTCGTCGCGGATCGAGAAGTTGGCCATGTGCTCCAGGCCTTTGATCAGCGCCGAGTGGTCCCAGTTGCCGCCGCCCAGGGCCTGGCAGGTGTTGAACACTTGCTGGGCATTGGAGGTGTTGGGCAGGTTGATGCCCAGTTCCTTGGCGCCTTGCAGGGCCAGGTTCAGGTCCTTCTGGTGCAGGTTGATGCGGAAGCCTGGGTCGAAGGTGCCTTTGATCATGCGCTCGGCGTGCACTTCGAGGATCTTCGACGAGGCGAAGCCGCCCATCAGTGCTTCACGCACTTTTGCAGGGTCCGCGCCGTTCTTGGCGGCGAACAGCAGGGCTTCGGCCACGGCCTGGATGTTCAGGGCGACGATGATCTGGTTGGCGACCTTGGCGGTCTGGCCATCACCGTTGCCACCCACGCGGGTGATGTTCTTGCCCATGGCTTCGAACAGCGGCAGGGCGCGCTCGAAGGCTTTCGGGCAACCGCCGACCATGATGCTCAGGGTCGCAGCCTTGGCACCGACTTCGCCGCCGGACACCGGGGCGTCCAGGTAAGCGGCGCCGGTGGCCTTGATCTTCTCGGCGAAGGCCTTGGTGGCGGTAGGGGAGATCGAGCTCATGTCGATCACCACCTTGTTCGGGCCGACGCCCTGGGCGACGCCGTTGTCACCGAACAGCACGGCTTCGACCTGCGGGGTGTCCGGCACCATGACGATGATGAACTCGGCTTCCTGGGCCACTTCCTTCGGGTTGGCCAGGGCCACGGCGCCAGCGGCGACCAGGTCGGCCGGGGCTGCGTCGTGGTGGGTGGAAACGAAGATGCTGTGACCTGCCTTTTGCAGGTTCTGAGCCATGGGCTTGCCCATGATGCCGGTGCCGATGAAACCGATTTTAGCCATGAGAGATACCTCGTTGTAATTGTCGAATCTCGATGGAGCAGGCGGTGCGGGGCTCCTGTGGAACACACATCCTGTGGGAGCGGGTTTACCCGCGAACACCGGCAAAGCCGGTGCCATCCACCGCGGTGCTTGCTTCGCGGGTGAACCCGCTCCCACAGGGTCAGGTGTGTATCAGGAACCTGATCTGCCGTTAGATAGCGTTATGGCTCTTGAGCCAGCCCAGGCCCGCCTCGGTGGTGGTCTTGGGCTTGTATTCCGCGCCCACCCAGCCCTGGTAGCCGATGCGGTCCAGGTGCTCGAACAGGAAGCGGTAGTTGATCTCGCCGGTGCCGGGTTCGTTGCGGCCCGGGTTGTCGGCCAACTGCACGTGGTTGATCAGCTTGAGGTTGGTTTCCAGGGTGCGCGCCAGGTCACCTTCCATGATTTGCATGTGGTAGATGTCGTACTGCAGGAACAGGTTGTCGCTGCCCACCTCGGCCTGGATTTCCAGGGCTTGTTGGGTGGTGTTCAGGTAGAAGCCCGGGATGTCGCGGGTGTTGATCATTTCCATGACCAGGCGAATGCCGGCGGCCTTGAGCTTGTCGGCGGCGTACTTCAAGTTGTCGACGAAGGTCTTGCGCACGTCGGCGCACTGCAGGCCTTGCGGGCGGATGCCGGCCAGGGCGTTGACCTGGGTGTTGCCCAGCACCTTGGCGTACTCGATGGCCTTGTCGACACCGGCGCGGAATTCTTCGACGCGGTCGGGGTGGCAGGTGATGCCGCGCTCACCCTTCGACCAATCGCCTGCCGGCAGGTTGAACAGCACCTGGGTCAGGCCGTGGGCGTCCAGCTGCTGCTTGATTTCGGCTGCGCTGAAGTCGTACGGGAAGAGGTATTCGACACCGCTGAAACCGGCGTCGGCGGCAGCCTTGAAGCGGGCCAGGAAGTCCTGTTCGGTGAACAGCATGGACAGGTTGGCAGCGAAGCGAGGCATGGTTGTCTCCTTGCGTTGAAGGCCCCCCGGCGCCCGGTTATCGGGGCGGCGCGGGGGCGTCAGGCGATCAGTCCAGCAGCGAGATGGCGGTCGGCGCGTCGTTGCCGACCAGGGCGAGGTCTTCGAACTCGTTGACCGCGTTGATCTCGGTGCCCATGGAAATGTTGGTGACGCGCTCGAGGATCACTTCGACCACCACCGGTACGCGGAACTCTTCGGCCATCTTCTGTGCCTTGAGCAGGGCAGGGGCGATCTGGCCCGGCTCGAACACGCGGATGGCCTTGCAGCCCAGGCCCTCGACCACGGCGACGTGGTCGACACCGTAGGTGGCGGCGTCGGTGGAGTTGATGTTCTCGAACGCCAGTTGTACACAGTAATCCATGTCGAAGCCACGCTGGGCCTGGCGGATCAGGCCGAGGTAGGCGTTGTTCACCAGCACGTGGACGTACGGCAGGTTGAACTGCGCGCCCACGGCCAGCTCTTCGATCATGAACTGGAAGTCGTAGTCACCGGACAGCGCGACCACCTTGCGCTTCGGGTCGGCCTTGACCACGCCGAGGGCGGCAGGGATGGTCCAGCCCAGCGGGCCGGCCTGGCCGCAGTTGATCCAGTGGCGTGGCTTGTACACGTGCAGGAACTGCGCGCCGGCGATCTGCGAAAGACCAATGGTGCTGACGTAGGTGGTGTCCTTGCCGAACACCTCGTTCATTTCCTGGTACACGCGCTGCGGCTTGACCGGCACGTTGTCGAAGTTGGTCTTGCGCTGCAGGGTCGCCTTGCGCTCCTGGCAGTCTTTGAGCCAGGCGGCGCGGCACTTGAGCTTGCCGGCGGCTTTCCACTCGCGGGCCACTTCGAGGAACACGTCCAGCGCCTTGCCGGCATCCGAGACGATACCCAGGTCCGGGGTGAACACGCGGCCGATCTGGGTCGGTTCGATGTCCACGTGCACGAACTTGCGGCCTTCGGTGTAGACGTCGACGGAACCGGTGTGGCGGTTGGCCCAGCGGTTACCGATACCCAGCACCAGGTCGGACTTGAGCATGGTGGCGTTGCCGTAGCGGTGCGAGGTCTGCAGGCCGACCATGCCGACCATCAGCTCGTGGTCGTCCGGGATGGTGCCCCAGCCCATCAGGGTCGGTACCACCGGTACGCCGGTCAGTTCGGCGAACTCGACCAGTTTTTCGCTGGCGTCGGCGTTGATGATGCCGCCACCGGCCACCAGCAGCGGGCGCTCGGCGTCGTTAAGCATGGCCAGGGCTTTTTCTGCTTGCTTGCGGGTGGCGGCTGGCTTGTTGACCGGCAGCGGCTCGTAGGCATCGATGTCGAATTCGATTTCGGCCATCTGCACGTCGAACGGCAGGTCGATCAGCACAGGGCCTGGGCGGCCGGTGCGCATTTCATAGAAAGCCTTCTGGAAGGCGTAGGGCACCTGGCCGGGTTCCAGTACGGTGGTGGCCCACTTGGTCACCGGCTTGACGATGCTGGTGATGTCGACGGCCTGGAAGTCTTCCTTGTGCAGGCGGGCACGCGGGGCCTGGCCGGTGATGCACAGGATCGGGATGGAGTCGGCCGAGGCGCTGTACAGGCCTGTGACCATGTCGGTACCGGCAGGGCCGGAGGTGCCGATGCACACACCGATGTTGCCCGGGTTGGCACGGGTGTAGCCCTCGGCCATGTGCGAGGCACCTTCGACGTGGCGAGCGAGGACGTGATCGATGCCACCGACTTTTTTCAGGGCCGAGTACAGCGGGTTGATGGCGGCTCCTGGAATGCCGAACGCGGTATCTACACCTTCACGGCGCATGACCAGAACGGCTGCATCGATTGCTCTCATTTTGCTCATGGTTTGTGCCTCATCGATTTTGTAATTGTATACAACTTGCGTTGCGGCAAAGTGTATTCATGCTTTGCCCGTTAGGTCAACGCATTTTCGTCGGTGAGGTCTGGATGGCCATCGGGGCCGTCAAAAGCGGCATTTCGTCGCAGCGAGCAGAGTTGCATCAAAAAATTGTATACAACCTGTGCCTTTGTTGTGTTCTATCTTGTCTATCGGTTTTCAACTGCCCTCGGGCTTCTCACAACAAGAAGAGGACCTTTCCATGACTGCCTTGAACCTGAAGACTGCCGTTGCCGTGGTCAACGCCGCACTGGCCGCAGGCCGCAAGATCGATGCTGCGCCGCTGACCGTGGCGGTGCTGGATGCCGGCGGCCACCTGCTGGCGCTGCAGCGCGAGGACGGCGCCAGCCTGTTGCGCCCTGAGGTGGCGATCGGCAAGGCCTGGGGCGCGGTTGCCCTGGGCAAGGGCTCGCGCCTGCTGGCGCTGGACTCGCAGCAACGCCCGGCGTTCTTTGCGGCTTTGAACGGGTTGGGTGAACGGCCGGTGGTGCCGGCGCCGGGCGGAGTGCTGATTCGCGATCAGGCCGGCAAGGTGCTGGGTGCGGTGGGGATCAGCGGCGATACGTCGGATATCGACGAGCAGTGCGCGATCAATGCGATCGAAGAGGCCGGGCTGACGGCGGATGCCGGGGTGGCGGCGTAAGCATTCTGAAACTTGGGGCCGCTTTGCGGCCCATCGCGACACAAGGCCGCTCCTACAGGGGATCGCAAAACACCTGTAGGAGCGGCCTTGTGTCGCGATGGGCTGCAAAGCAGCCCCCTTGGCCCTGTCAGGCTGCCTCGGGCTCGCAGCCTTTCAACACCAGCCTGATGATGGTCTCGGCCGCTGCCTCGTAATCACTGTCGGCAAGCTTGGCCTTGCCGGTGATCACCGAGATCTGCCAGTCGAAGTCGGCGTAGGTTTGCGTGGCCGCCCAGATGCTGAACATCAGGTGGTGGGCATCGACATTGGCGATCTGCCCGCGGTCGATCCAGCGCTGGATGCATTCGATGTTGTGCCGGGCCTGCTCGTTGAGCTGCTCCACCTGGCTGGGCGAGAGGTGCGGCGCACCGTGCATGATCTCGCTGGCGAACACTTTCGAGGCATGCGGCAAGTCGCGGGAGATGCGCACCTTGGAGCGAATGTAGGCGCTCAGTACTTCTTTGGGGTCGCCGTCGGCATTGAACGGCGTCGAAGCCTGCATGATCGGCGCGATGATGCTCTCGAGCACCTCGCGGTACAGGTTGTCCTTGGATTTGAAGTAGTAATAGACGTTCGGCTTGGGCAGCCCGGCCTTGGCCGCGATGTCGCTGGTCTTGGTGGCGGCGAAGCCCTTGTCGGCGAATTCTTCACTGGCCGCGCGCAGGATCAGCTCCTTGTTGCGCTCGCGAATGGTGCTCATTGTCAGGGGTCTTCCTCGTGTCTGGCCCCCTGCAAACGGGGTTTGGCATGGTAGCACCCGCCCGGACGGGCGCTCAAGGCAGCGTCTTTGGGCTAGAATCCCGGCCATTCGAACCCACTGGAAACATTTTGACATGGCAGGCAGCAGCTTACTGGTACTGATCGACGATATCGCCACGGTACTCGACGATGTCTCGGTGATGACCAAGGTCGCGGCGAAGAAGACCGCCGGCGTATTGGGCGATGACCTGGCGCTGAACGCGCAGCAGGTCACCGGTGTGCGCGCCGAGCGGGAAATCCCGGTGGTGTGGGCGGTGGCCAAGGGCTCGCTGGTGAACAAGGCGATTCTGGTGCCGGCGGCGCTGCTGATCAGCGCGTTCATCCCTTGGGCGGTCACGCCCTTGCTGATGCTCGGCGGCGCTTACCTGTGCTTCGAAGGCTTCGAGAAGCTGGCGCACAAGTTCTTGCACAGCAAGGAAGAAGACGACGCCCAGCACCAGGTGCGCAAGGAGGCGGTGGCCGATGCCAGTGTCGACCTGGTGGCGTTCGAGAAGGGCAAGATCAAGGGCGCGGTGCGCACCGACTTCATCCTGTCGGCCGAGATCATCGCCATCACCCTGGGCACCGTGGCTGATGCGCCACTGAGCCAGCAGATCATCGTGCTGTCGGGCATCGCCGTGGTCATGACCCTGGGGGTTTACGGGTTGGTGGCGGGTATCGTCAAGCTCGATGACCTGGGGCTGTGGATGACGCAGAAGGCCTCAAGCGTCAGCCGCAGCATCGGCAACGGCATTTTGCGGGCGGCGCCGTACATGATGAAGGGCCTGTCGGTGGTGGGTACCGCGGCGATGTTTTTGGTGGGTGGCGGCATTCTGGTGCACGGCATCGCGCCGCTGCATCACGCCATCGAGGCGTTCGCCGACGGGCGTGGCGGGGCCTTGACCGGGGCGCTGCTCAATGGTGTGGCGGGGGTGATTGCCGGGGCTGTGGTGCTGGCCGTGGTGAGTGTGGTCGGCAAGCTGTGGCAGGCGCTGCGCCCGGCCAAATGACGGGCGGAACGGGGCCCCTGTAGGAGCCGGCTTGCCGGCGATAGGGCCCTTGAACCCTGTATGAATTCTGGATGGTTTTATGCAGGCCCGGCCCCATCGCCGGCAAGCCGGCTCCTACAGGGGGCCGGCGCTTGGCTTTGCGATCAGAAGTGCACTTTCACCAGGAAACTCATGGTGTTCTGGTCGGTGGTGAAGCCGTCGGAATCCTTGATGCCGTACTTGTTCTTCCAGTAGTCGTACTCCACACCCACGTACAGCTGCTTTTCGCCCAGGTGCAGGGCCTTGCCCAGGTCGTACTTGATCTGCGGGTTGAAGTGCAGGTTGGCCTGGTAGGTGCCGCGGCGGTTTTCGTCGTTGTCCACCACCCAGTCCATGAAGCCGTCGATGAGGATGTCGGACGAACCCACAGGCAGGGTGTAGGACCACACCGGGGTGATCTGCCAGACGTTGTCGCCCGGGCGGCTGCCGTCGGTGGTGCGCTGGTAGAAGTTCAGCTGGAAGTAGTCAAAGCCCGGGATGGCCAGGTCGAAGCCCGGGCCGATCAGGTAGGCCTCGGTGTCACCCTCGCCGAACTCGTAGGTCATGGCCAGCAATACGTCCTTCACCGGGCCGAATTCCAGCTTCTGGTCGAAGATCTTGCCGAACGACAGGCGCGGGCTGATTTCGCCGTAGTAGGTGTTGGGGCCGTTACCTTCGTCTTTTTTGCCCTGGTAGAAGATCTTGTCGACGAAGATGAAGTTGTCGCCGTACTTCCAGGCGTCGGCATGTTCGAAGGTGACGGTCTGCTGCACGGCCGGGTTGACCTTGAAGCCTTTGCCCCACAGGTAGGTCAGGCTGTTGTTCTGCCACTGCAGCAGGTCGTCGGCTTGGCTGGCGCCGCAGGCCAGCAGGCCGCCGGCGAGGATCAGGCTGTTGATGGTACGCATTGCGTGTGTCGCTCCCTTGATTTGGATCTGTTGTCAGCGCTCGGGCGCTGTTCTTGTCTTTTGGGTCAGCTTTTTTCGATTGGCCACAGCTGTTTGGCAAGCGCTGTGCCAACATTTCCGGGTTGGGCGCAGCGGTCCTGCTCGACGGCTTTCTGAACGGATGAAAATGGGTGCTTCAGGCTGGCAACACGTTGACCAACCGCCCGAATTCATTGACTGAGCGGTCAGTAAACGCGGGCAGGTTCCGTCCTGCCCCGATCGAGGGGGCGCGCAGATTACTCACTTGCGCGCCGGGCCTCAAGTGCTCCGTCCTGGAGCATGTGAATCAAAGTTGTGCGTTTGGTCAACTTCTTAGAAGTGTACTTTGATCAGCGCGCTGGCGACACTCTGGTTGCTCTCCAGGTTGCCGCGGCTGTCGATGCCGTATTTGTCTTTCCAGTAGCTGTATTCAAAGCCCACGTACAACTGCTTGGCGCCCAGGTTCAGGGCTTTGCCCAGGTCGTATTTGACCTGCGGGTTGAAGTGCAGGTTGGCGTGGTAGGTGCCGCGGCTGTTCTGGTCGTTGTCGGGCACCCAGTCCATGTAGCCGTCGATCAGGATGTCCGACTTGCCCACCGGGATGGTGTACGACCAGCCGGGGGTGATCTGCCAGACGTTGTCGCCGGGGCGTGCGCCTTCGGTGTTGCGCACGTAGAAGTTCAGGGTGAAGTAGTTGAAGCCGGGGATGTCCAGGTCGAAGCCGGGGCCGATCAGGTAGGCCTCGTTGTCGCCCTCGCCGCGCTCGTAGGTCATGGCCAGCAGGACGTCTTTCACCGGGCCGAAGGCCAGCTTTTTATCGAGGATCTTGCCGAACGACAGGCGTGGGCTGAACTCGCCGTAGTAGGTGGTGACGCCTTTGCCCGGGTCGGGCTTGCCGTTGTAGAAGATCTTGTCGATGAACAGGAACGTATCGCCGTACTTCCATTTGTTGGCGTGTTCGAAGGTGATGGTCTGCTGGATGTCGGGGTTGACCTTGAAGTCCTTGCCGTACAGGTAGGTCAGGCTTTCGCCGTGCCACTGCAGCCATTCGCCGGCGTGCGAGGGGAGGGTGGCCAGCAGGCTGCTGCCCAGCAACAGGGACGTGGTGATGCGTTTCATGTTGTGATTCCCGGACTTATTGTTTTTGTTGGTTTTTTTCGGCGCGCAGGCGCCCCTGGCGGCCCATTCCAGTGGGCCGACGGTCGTGCTATTGCTTGGTTTGAATGGGGGCGACGTGCGCCGCCCCCTGACAGCTCAATGCTGGTGACAGGCGTCGTTATGCGCCGCGCGCTCGGCGCCGCCGAGGATGTTGAACAACAGGTTCAACACCAGGGCGCTGAGGGTGGCCATGGCGATACCACTGTGGGTGATGGGTTCCATCCACTGCGGCATCTGCGCGAAGAACTCCGGGCGTACCACCGGGATCAGGCCAAAGCCCACGCTCACCGCCACCAGCAACTGGTTGCGGCGGTCGCTGATGTCGGCCTCCTGGAGGATCTTGATGCCGGTGGCGGTGACCATGCCGAACATGGCGATGGACGCGCCGCCCAGTACCGCAGGCGGGATCGAGGCGATCAGGTAGGCCGCCTTGGGCAGCAGGCTGAGCAGAATCAGCAGCCCGCCGGCCATCACCGTGACGTAACGGCAGCGCACCCCGGTCATCTGCACCAGGCCGATGTTCTGGGCGAACGAGGAGTGGGTGAAGGTGTTGAAAAAGCCTGCGATGAACGACGCGCCGGCGTCGCACAACAGGCCGCGGCGCAGCATCCCGGGGGTGACTTCGCGATCGGTGACCTTGCCCAGGGCCAGGAACATGCCGGTGGACTCGACGAAGATGATCACCACCACCAGGCACATCGACAGGATCGGCGCCAGGCTAAAGGTCGGCATGCCGAAGTGCAGCGGCGTGACCACCTGCAGCCAGGGCGCTGCGCCCAGGCCCGACAGGTCGACCATGCCGATGGAGCCGGCCAGCACGTAGCCCAGGCCCATGCCCACCAGTACCGACACGTTGACCCAGAAGCCGCGCATGAAGCGGTTGATCAGCAGAATGACGGCCAGCACCAGGCCTGCAACCATCAGGTAGATCGGCGAGCCGAAGGTTTCGGCCTCATGGCCGCCACCGGCCCAGTTGACCGCCACCGGGAACAGCGACAGGCCAATGGAGGTGATGACCGTACCGGTCACTAGCGGTGGGAAGAAGCGTACGACCTTGGACATGAACGGCGCGATCAGCATGCCGAAGAAGCCGGCAGCGATGGTCGCGCCGAAGATCCCCTGCAGGCCGACGCCGGGCATGCCGGCCATGGCCACCATGCTGCCGACCGCGGCGAAGCTGGCGCCCATCATGACCGGCATGCGAATGCCGACCGGGCCGATACCGAAGGACTGGATGATGGTGGCAACGCCGGCGACCAGCAGGTCGGCGTTGATCAGGAAGGCGACTTCCTCGCGGGACAGGCCCGCAGCCTGGCCGATGATCAGCGGCACGGCGATGGCGCCGCCGTACATCAGCAGGACATGTTGCAGGCCTACCAGGATCAGCTGGAACAGGGGCAGGGGCTGTCGTGGTGGCGCAACAGGGATGTACGCCTTGGGTGACTCGGACATGCAGCACCTCGAGTTTTGTTTTTATTCTCGGATCCAAGCGGGCGGCTTCACCTGGCAGGCTCCGGTGAAGGAGGCTGTGGTTCCCGGGTGAGGACGCACGCTCGATGCTTGCTTGTTGCTTGAAGCTTGAAAGTGAGGCCGGACGTGCCGGCCTCATCGCAGGCAAGCCTGCACCTACAGGTGAGCAGGTTGCCTGGGGGTCAGTTGACCTGGGCGCCTTTGGCGATCCAGTCACCTACCAGCTTGCGTTCCTCGACGGTCATCTGGGTGATGTTGCCCAGCGGCATGATCTGGCTGGCAACCGCTTGCGCCTGAATGCGCGCGGCCTGGGCCTGGATCTCCTGCGGGGTGTCGAACATCACGCCGGCAGGGGCTGCGCTGAACAGCGGGCTGGTCGGCTTGGCCGAGTGGCACACGGTGCAGCGTTCCTGGATGACGTCGTGGATCTTGTCGAAACCACCGGCTGGCGCCTGGGCGCTGGCCTGGGCTGGCTGCTCTGCCGGGGTGGCAGGGGCAGCAGCGGCCTTGGCGGCTTCTTCTTCACGCAGTTGGGCGGCGGTCTTGCCACCGACTGCGGTGGCTGGCAGCGGCTGGTACTCGACTTTGGCAGCGGCCTGCTCAGGGGCGGTCGGCAGCGGCTTGGGGCCGGTGACGTAGGCCAGGCAGATCATCGCCAGGGCGCCGACCGGCAGGGTCCAGGCGTACTTGTTGCTGTCGTGGCGGGTGTTGAAGTAGTGGCGGATCAGTACCGCAGCGACTGCAATGCCGGCCAGGATCAGCCAGTTGTACTGGCTGCCGTAGGTGCTCGGGAAGTGGTTGCTGATCATGATGAACAGCACCGGCAGGGTGAAGTAGTTGTTGTGACGCGAGCGCAGCAGGCCCTTGGCCGGCAGTACCGGGTCGGGGGTCTGGTTGTTCTCGATTGCCGCCACCAGCTGGCGCTGGGCCGGCATGATGATGCGGAACACGTTACCGACCATGATGGTGCCGATGATCGCACCGGTGTGCAGGTAGGCGCCGCGGCCGCTGAACACCAGGCTGAAGCCGAAGCAGGCAGCGATGATCAGCACGAACAAGACGCCACCGAGCAGCGCCGGTTGCTTGCCCAGGGGCGAGTCGCAGAGGAAGTCGTAGATGAACCAGCCGGCGACCAGCGAACCGATACCGATGGCCACGCCTTCGGCACCGCTCAGGGTGCTGCCGGGTGCCAGCAGGTACAGGGTCGGGTTCCAGTAGAACACCACGCACAGCAGGGCGATCCCGGACATCCAGGTGAAGTAGGCTTCCCATTTGAACCAGTGCAGGTTCTCGGGCATTTTCGGCGGTGCGAGCTTGTATTTTTCCAGGTGGTAGATACCACCACCGTGGATGGCCCAAAGGTCACCCGACAACCCATCGCGCGGGTTGCTGCGGTTCAGGTGGTTCTCCAGCCAGACGAAGTAGAACGATGCACCGATCCAGGCGACACCGGTGATCATGTGAACCCAGCGAATGCTCAGGTTCAGCCATTCGTGAAGGTGTGCTTCCACAGTATTTACCTCTCGCCGGTCACATTTCAGGCGAGCCTGAATGACCGACCTTTTCTTATTGGTGGGGATTGAGGATCAACATCTGTTCCTCGGGGAAGTAATGCTCATCGCAGTTGTTGCCAGAACCACTGCGATCAACCACCAGGAAGTCATCCCGCTTTTCGATCGTCAGCACCGGGTGGTGCCAAACGCCGCGATGGTAATTAACGCCCTGCCTGCCATTACTGCGGAAGGCACGGACCAAGCCTGATACAGGTGCATCGCCAACGGGCGCGACCACGATCAGAAAGGGGTTGCCGAGCAGCGGGATGAAAGCCTGGCTGCCCAGCGGATGGCGTTCCAGCATGCGTACGGTCAGCGGCATTTCCAGCGCGTCGGCGCGGAAGATGCTGATGATCGCCTTGTCTTCAGGCTCGGCGGTCTCGACCGTGGCGAGCTTGTGAAAGCGCATGGTCGAGCCGTTGTTGATCATGAAGTGGTCGCTGCCGTCGGTTTCGATCACGTCACCGAAAGGGGCGAAGGCTTCTTTGGTCAGGGGCTCGATCATCAGGGTGCGCATGCGGTTATCTCTTCTATGTTCGTTGTTATCAAAATAGGGTGGACCGGCTTGCCGGCCAGGCCCTGGGTGCGTACGCGTCACGCACTCGGGCCACGGCGGCGCTCAGTCCTCAAAGCTGCAGCAGGCGGAACAGGGCAATCAGGTTGATCTGCGCCAGGGCTTCCTTGAACTCGGCATCGGTATCGTTGTGGATGCGTTTTTCGAAGGAGGCGAGGATCTGGTGCCGGTTGCTGCCTTTGACCGCCATGATGAACGGGAACTTGAACTTGGCCTTGTAGGCGTCGTTCAGCTCGGTGAAGCGGGCGAACTCCTCGGCGGTGCACTGGTGAATACCGGCGCCGGCCTGCTCGTTGGTGCTCGATTCGGTCAGCTCGCCCTGCACGGCGGCTTTGCCGGCGAGGTCCGGGTGAGCGTTGATCAGTGCCAGCTGGTCTGCGTGGTTGGCGCTGAGCAGGATGTCGCTCATGCGCTGGTGCAGCGCCTCGATCTCGTCCAGCTCACCCAGCTCACCCAGCTGGCCCAGGTCGTAGGCTTTTTCGGCGACCCACGGCGAGTGCTCGTAGATGTCGGCGAAGGCCTCGACGAAGGCGGCGCGGCTCAGGGTGGAGGGCTTGAGGGTGGTGAAGGCGGTCATCAGGCGTTCTCTTTCTTGTACGGGTGGGTGGCGTGCCAGTGGCGGGCGATATCCGCGCGACGGGCGAACCAGACCTGGTCGTGGCTTTTGGCGTAGTCGACGAAGCGCTTGAGCGCGGCCAGGCGCGCCGGGCGGCCGACCAGGCGGCAGTGCAGGCCGATGGAGAGCATTTTCGGCGCCTCGGCGCCTTCTTCGTAGAGCACGTCGAAGGCGTCTTTCAAGTACTGGAAGAACTGCTCGCCGCAGTTGAAGCCCTGCACCTGGGTGAAGCGCATGTCGTTGGTGTCCAGGGTGTAGGGGATCACCAGGTGCGGCTTGCCGGTGGGGTTGTTCGGCTCCCAGTAGGGCAGGTCGTCGTCGTAGGTGTCGCTGTCATAGAGGAAGCCACCTTCCTCCATCACCAGGCGGCGGGTGTTCGGGCCGGTGCGGCCGGTGTACCAGCCCACCGGGCGCTCGCCGGTGAGTTCGGTGAGGATGCGGATGGCTTCGAGCATGTGCTCACGCTCTTGAGCCTCGTCCATGTTCTGGTAGTCGATCCAGCGGTAGCCGTGGCTGCAGATCTCGTGGCCGGCTTCGGCCATGGCGCGGATCACGTCGGGGTGGCGCTGGGCGGCCATGGCCACGGCGAAGATGGTCAGCGGCACGCCGCTGTCCTTGAACAGCTTGAGCAGGCGCCAGACGCCGGCGCGGCTGCCGTATTCGTAGAGCGATTCCATGCTCATGTTGCGCGCGCCCTGCAGCGGCTGGGCGGCGACCATTTCAGAGAGGAAGGCTTCGGACTCTTTGTCGCCGTGCAGGATATTGCGCTCGCCACCTTCTTCGTAGTTGAGCACGAAGGACAGCGCAATGCGGGCATTCCCCGGCCATTGCGGATGAGGTGGGTTGTTGCCGTAACCGATCAGGTCGCGAGGGTAGTCAGCGCTCACTGCAGTCTTCCTTCTTGTACGTTAGTGCGGGTGGTGGGCGGGCCGCGTCGGGATGTCGCACCACCGGATGGGATGATTGTATACAACTTCTGAAATCATTTGTAAGCCTGTTTTTCAGCATTTCTTCCCATCGGTCAGGCTGAAAAGCGTTGCAAGAAACCTGCCTGATTGGTCAGATAAGCCCGATTGCGCCAGCACCGGGCCTGTATTTGCGACTGTTGGCACCTTTGTGGGGCGGGGCTGGGGCCGCCCACGGAAGGGTTCAAAAAATTGTGTACAATTTATCGAGAAACTGTCTTAATGGCCCCATTCCCACCCACCACGGGCAGAGTGCCCGGTGGCTGGCGTGTATTTTTTGCCCACGCATACGACAAGAGGCGACAAGCAAATGGGACGTTTGACCACACACGTACTGGATGCCGCGCATGGCTGCCCGGGCAGCTCGATCAAGGTCGAGCTGTACCGTGTCGAAGGCCAGCAGCTGGAGCTGGTGAACACCGCCCTGACCAACAGCGATGGCCGCGTCGACGCGCCGCTGCTGCAGGGTGACGACTACCGTACCGGCGTTTACCAGCTGCAGTTCAGCGCTGGCGCCTACTACCGCGCCAAAGGCGTGGCGTTGCCGGATGCCGCGTTCCTCGACGTGGTGGTGCTGCGCTTTGGCATCGACGAGCAGCAGGAGCACTACCACGTGCCGCTGTTGATCTCGCCGTACAGTTACTCGACCTACCGTGGAAGCTAGTTGGTCGCTAGAAGAATCTTCGTAGGTCCTTGGCCCGCTCTCACACTGGCGGGCTTTTTTTCGTCTGTAGTTTTTGTACGGGTTGTTCGGGCCCCATCGCCGGCAAGCCGGCTCCTACAGGTACGGTGCGTAGCTGAGGGTGCCAGTACAGGTGTGGCGCGCAGGTGATGGTGGCGATAATCCTGTGGGAGCGGGCTTGCCCGCGAAGAGGCCGGTACAGGCCCCATGAAAAATCACAGCCGGCGCGGTCACTGTAGGAGCCGGCTTGCCGGCGATAGGGACCGCGCAGGCGGCACAAAATGGCACGGGGTTCACCAGGGCAACAAAAAAGGGCGCCTATGGCGCCCTTTTTTGTGCAGCAGCTCAGCTCAAAGGAACACGAACTTGGCAATGAAGATCAGGCACAGCACCCACAGGCTGGCCGAGATCTCCTTGTACTTGCCGGTACCGGCCTTGAGCGCCACGTAACTGATAAAGCCCAGGGCAATGCCGTCGGCCACCGAGAAGGTCAGCGGCATCATGATCACCGTGACGATCGCCGGGATGCTGTCGGTGGCGTCGTCCCAATGAATGTGCGCCATGCTGCCCATCATCAACATCGCCACATAAATCAGCGCACCAGCGGTGGCATAGGCCGGGATCATGCCGGCCAGCGGGGCGAAGAACATCGCCGCGATGAACAGCAACCCCACCACCACGGCAGTCAGGCCGGTGCGGCCACCGGCGGCCACGCCCGCAGCGCTTTCCACGTAACTGGTTACTGGCGGCACACCCACCACTGCGCCGAACACGCTTGAAGCACTGTCGGCCTTCAACGCCCGCGACAGGTTTTCGATACGCCCGTCCGGCGCCACCAGGTTGGCGCGCTGGGCCACGCCCATCAGGGTGCCGGCGGTGTCGAACATGTGCACGAAGAGGAACGCCAGCACCACGCTGATCATGCTGACGTTGAACACACCGGCCACATCCATGGCCATCCAGGTCGGTGCCAGGCTCGGCGGCATCGACATCACCCCGCCGAACTTGACCAGCCCCAGGCCCCAACCGGCCAAGGTCACGCCGATGATGCTGATGAGGATGGCGCCGAACACCCGCTTGTAGCTGAGGATGGCGATCAGCAAGAAGCACAGCGCTGCCAGCAGCGGCCCCGGCTCATGCAGCGAGCCCAGCTTGATCAGGGTGGCCGGGCTGGCGACGATGATGCCGGCGGTCTTCAGGCCGATCAGCCCGAGGAACAAGCCGACCCCGGCCCCCATGGCATGGCGCAGGCTGACCGGGATGCTGTTGAGCAACCACTCGCGCACCCTCGACAGGGTCAGGAACATGAACAGTACGCCCGAGACGAACACCGCCCCCAGCGCCGTTTCCCAGTTGTAGCCCATGGTGCCGACCACGGTGTAGGTGAAGAACGCATTGAGCCCCATGCCTGGTGCCAGGCCCACCGGCCAGTTGGCGTACAGGCCCATCAGCAGGCAACCGAGGGCGGCGGCGATGCAGGTGGCGACGAATGCGGCGCCATGGTCGATACCGGCATCGGCCATGATGTTGGGGTTGACGAAGATGATGTAGGCCATGGTGATGAAGGTGGTCACCCCGGCGATCAGCTCGGTCTTTACGGTGCTGCCGTGTCGCTTGAGTTTGAAAATCCGCTCCAGCCAGCTCGTTTCGAGCGGTGGGGCGAGATCCAGCGTAGGGGCTTCGGATTTGCGGCTTTCCACAGCGAGTACTCCTCAAGTCTTTCTTGTTTTATCGAAGCCTGGTCCTGAGCGATGCACTTGGGGGCTTCGTGGGAGGGGTGTGGCAGACGACCGACCAGTTTGTTGACTTTTGGGTCAGGAAGTTGCTCGCAGGATTATGCTTTTGTGTACAAAGAATGCAAATAATGTTTTATCTTTCCCGTGCAAAAACTGCCGTACAACGGCTATATAGGTAAAAGGCCACCTGCAGAAACGGGTCAGCCTGTGTACAATGGCGCCATACCTTGGCCTATTACCAACTTCCGGACTTGCCACCCACCCGTCGACAGGCGTTACAGTCACGGTCCGACTGGCAGATCCTTCGTGCTCGAGAGCCCATGAACGAACAGCTGCAACCTCTGAAAAAACCTGCGCGCATTGGCAAGGCCGGCCGCAGCGGTACCCAGGACGACATCGTCTATGCGCACATCTTCGAGGCCATTCTCGAGCAGCGCCTTGCCCCGGGCACCAAGTTGAGCGAGGAAGCGCTGGGCGAAATCTTTGGCGTCAGCCGCACCATCATCCGCCGCGCCCTGTCGCGCCTGGCCCACGAAAGCGTGGTGTTGCTGCGCCCCAACCGTGGTGCAGTGGTGGCCAGCCCCACGGTAGAAGAGGCGCGCCAGGTGTTCTTCTCGCGGCGCATGGTCGAGCGCGCCATCACCGAACTTGCCGTGCAGCACGCCACCCGCGAGCAGCTGGAAGAACTGCGCCAGATGGTCCGCGAGGAGCGCGACAGCTTCTCCCGTGGCGACCGTGGCGCCGGCATCCGCCTGTCCGGCGAGTTCCACCTCAAACTGGCCGAAGCTGCCGGCAATGCACCTTTGGTGAGCTTCCAGCGCAGCCTGGTGTCGCAGACCTCGCTGATCATCGCCCAGTACGAAAGCGGCAACCGCTCGCACTGCTCGTACGATGAACACATGCAATTGATCGACGCCATCGAGGCGCGTGACGCGCAGCAGGCGGTGAGCCTGATGATGCACCACATGGACCACATCGACAGCAAGCTCAACCTGGACGAAGAAAGCGCCTCGGACGACCTGCATGCGGTGTTCTCCCACCTGCTGAAAAAGCCCAAGGCTTCGCTCAAGGGTTGATCGTTTGCCCCGCCGGCCTCATCGCCGGCAAGCCGGCTCCTACAGGTGAGCGCGTTCCCCTGTAGGAGCCGGCTTGCCGGCGATGAGGCCGGTACAGGCAGCACAAGGCAGTCGCTTTCACAGGCTGTGCTGCCTGCGCATCAAACAAACCTCTGCTAAATTCTTGTATGCAAACCTTCATCAAGCAGTTGGGCTTGCGCATTCATTGCGTTCAACTACTTGAGGAAAGGTCCATGACCACATCTCTGGGTGTTCGTATGGGTGCCGAGCTGATCGGCACCTTCTGGCTGGTTCTGGGTGGTTGTGGCAGCGCGGTACTGGCTGCCAGCTCACCTGTCGGCATCGGGGTTCTCGGTGTTGCCTTCGCCTTCGGCCTGACTGTCCTGACCATGGCGTTCGCCATTGGCCATATCTCCGGTTGTCACCTTAACCCCGCTGTGTCCTTCGGGCTGGTGGTGGGCGGGCGCTTTCCGGCCAAAGAGCTGCTGCCCTACGTGGTCGCCCAGGTGGTCGGCGCAATCATTGCCGCCGCGGTGATCTGGTGCATCGCCAGCGGCAAGGCCGGCTTCGAGCTGGGCAACGGGCTGGCCTCCAACGGGTATGGCGAACATTCGCCCGGCGGTTACACGCTGGCGGCGGGGTTCGTCAGTGAGGTGGTGATGACGGCGATGTTCCTGGTGGTGATCATGGGCGCGACCGATGCCCGGGCGCCGGCGGGGTTCGCGCCGATTGCCATTGGCCTGGCGCTGACGCTGATTCACCTGATCTCGATCCCGGTCACCAATACCTCGGTGAACCCTGCGCGCAGCACGGGGCCGGCGTTGTTCGTCGGCGGCTGGGCGTTGCAGCAGCTGTGGTTGTTCTGGCTGGCGCCGTTGATTGGGGCAGCCGTTGGCGCGGGGCTGTATCGCGGGCTGGCCAAGTCGTCCTGAGCGATTGATCGCCGGCAAGCCGGCTCCTACAGAAAAATCACGCCTCGTTGATTTAACGAATATTCTGTGGGAGCGGCTTCAGCCGCGCACCCCGGCAAAGCCGGTGCCATCAACCGCGGTGCCTGCTTCGCGGCTAAAGCCGCTCCCACAGGGACTGCATAAGCTTCAGACCAGTGCCGTACCTGTAGGAGCCGGCTTGCCGGCGATCACCGGCACAGCCGGTGCCAACATTCGCCTGTGCCGGCCCTATCGCCGGCAAGCCGGCTCCTACAGGGATCGCACCAGCTTTTAGAAATTGAGCAAGACAGTTGCTCCCACAGGGTGGACTGCCCCCAAAAAGTTGGACAGCTCTAGGCAGCAGCCTGAGTCCTGTACTCAACAGGGCTCAGGCCATTAAGCCTCAGCTTGATACGGTCA
>NZ_JBJDNC010000054.1:0-36795 GCF_044900265.1 Pseudomonas sp. NPDC089406
CCCCCCCCCCCCCCCCCCCCCCCCCCCCCCCCCCCCCCCCCCCCCCCCCCCCCCCCCCCCCCCCCCCCCCCCCCCCCCCCCCCCCGCTCCTACACAGAGCGCCATTCGGGTTTGCGCCCGCGACAAGTTGCCCGGTTGACTTCCGTCGGTGTAACAAGATGTTGATCTTGACTTAAAGGTCAGTTTTTGTGATCGTGCGCGGCCTCAGGCTGCCAGTGCGCAGCCACACGCATCAGAAAAACAAGGGCAGCGCCTGACTGCCCCGAGGATCAACCATGTCCAACCGTGATATTTCCCGGCGCTCGTTCCTGCAAGGCGGGCTGGTGGCCGGTGTCGGCGTGACCCTGGCGCCGCTCGGCAGCCAGGCGTTCGCCGCCCTGATGGAAAACCGTGTCACCACCTCGCCGCAGAAGTGGATGAAGCACGACGGCCAGGCGCGTTTTCGTAACGACGCGCTGTCGAAGGTGTGCGGCAACAAGGTGTTCGCCCGTGATATCCGCGCCAAGGACATGCCCGGCTGGCCGCAACAGCAGGGCCACGCCATGCTGCTCAAGGCGACCAAGGCCGACCGTATTTACGCAGGCTTTGACCTGGCGCTGCTGGGCGCCGGCCTGCAGCCGGACCGCATCGTCACCGCCGACGACCTGAAAAAGGACGGCATCGCCTGGCCCGAAGCCCACTCGCCAGACCCGCTGCTGCCGCCTGGCCAGGTGCCGATGTTCATCGGCCACCCGGTGGCGATCCTGATCTGGAACGACTTCGAGCGTTACCGCAAGGCCAAGGCCAAGCTGCAGTTCAACGACCAGGCGATCCGCTATGGCGCCCAGGCCCCGCTGTACCAGCGCGACCCTTACGGGAGCTTCCGTTTCGTGCGGGTGGGCGGCAATACGCCGTTCGACGAGGACGAATACTCAAGCCTGAAGAACACCATGCTGTTCCCCACCATCCTGGCCCGCAAGCCGGTATGGACCGCCGAACCCAAGCAGCACGGCAACCTCACCGAGCAGGGCATGTTCTACGCCCAGCGTATCGACCAGCAGCTCAAGGCACCGCCGGAAGACTGGCTGCTGTTCGACGAGCGCTACAAAACCCCGTCCATCGAGCCGGCAGCGCTCGAGCCGGACAACGGCAACGGCTGGTACGACCCGGCCACCGGCACCCTGCATTTCGTCGTGGCCACCCAGTGCCCGTTCGAAGTGGCGCAGGAGTGCGTGCACATGATCAAGCCGTCGCGCTTTGCCCTGAAACACCTGAACGTGCACCCGGGCTACACCGTCGGTTACGGCTCCAAGGACAACAACATCTTCGTGTTCTACGCCGCGGTGGCTGCGCTGTACGGCGCCGGGGTGCCGATTCGCCTGGCCAACGACCGTTACGAGCAGTTCCAGAGCGGCATCAAGCGTCACCCGTTCGATATCCGCTACCAGCTGGCGGTAGACAAACGCGACATGAGCTTCAAGATTTTCCGCGCCGAAATGACCGTCGATGGCGGCGGGCGCATCAACTACAGCCCGTCGGTGGCGGCGGTGGGCGCCACGGCTGCGCAGTCGATCTACTACATGCCGCAGAACGACCTGTCGGTGACCGCCTACCACTCGCGCGGTGTCGAGGCCGGCTCCATGCGCGGCTACGGCACCCTGCAGAGCATGGCCGCCACCGAAATGATGGTGGATGAGATCGCCGGTCGCCTGGGCGTCGATGCCATCGAGCTGCGGCGCAAGAACGCGCTCAAGTCGGGCATGAAAAACACCCAGGGCGCGGTGCCTGCCGGTGCCCTGCGCCTGCACGAGATCCTCGACAAGGCCGCCGAGCATGAGTGGTGGAAAAACCGCGACGCGCGCAAGCGCGCCGAGGACGCCAAGGACCACGACAACTGGTACGGCGTGGGCTTTGCCATCACCCAGAAAGACTTCGGCACCGGCTCCGAGGCGCCGATGGCGGCCATCGAGTTCAGCGCCGACGGGCAGATCACCCTGCGCCATATCGGCACCGAGCTGGGTACCGGCATGTCGACTTCGCAGGCCCTGGTGGTCAGCGACTTCCTGGGCCGGGTTGCCGACCATGTGCAGACCGCCCAGACCGAATGGCCGGAGCTGGCCCTGAGCACCAGCGGCAACCCCTACCTGATCAGCCAGGCCGAGCAGGACGCCGCGCTGCGCGACCCGCGTTGGGTCGGCAAGCTGGCTTCGCCTTCGTCGGCGACCAACTCGGCGTTCTACTTCAGCCATGCCACCCGTGAAGCTGCGCGGGTGCTGTTCAACCACGGCCTGTGGCCGGCGGCCATGGCGCTGTGGAGCCAGGGCCCGTTTGGCGGCCAGGCCAACCCGCTGGTGGTGCGTCGCGAGAATGCGGTGTGGGTCAACGGCGAGCTGACCGGCAACGGCCTGGCGCCAATCCCGTTTGCAACGCTTGCGAAAAAAGCCCACGAAATGGGCCTGGTCACCGGCGCGAGCGTGCATGGGTTCAACCGTTGGAGCTGGGCCGAGGCCGATTTCGTCATCGATGGGGTGCGCGAGCGCCTGCCGCTGGACGCCCTGGCGGTGAAGTACGGCGACGGCGCAGTAAACGCCAAGAAAGCCCAGATGAGCAGCGCCGGCTTCCACCTGCTGGACCGGCAGAACGCCGAGTACCCGGCCACCCAGCTGAACAACGCCATGGTCACCTACTACAGCCCGGTGGCGACCATCGTCGAAGTGAAGGTGAACAAGGGCAGCGGCGAGGTGCAGGTGCTCAACCACCACAGCTGGGTCGAATGCGGCCGCGTGCTGGTGCCCGAACTGGTCAAGGGCCAGCTGGAGGGCGGTATTGCCATGGGTATCGGCCATGCGCTGCTCGAAGAAATGCCGCTGTACGAGGGCGGCCCGGGGGAGGGTGACTGGAACTTCAACCGCTACCGCCTGCCGATGGCCAAACATGTGGCGGTGTGGAAGCAAACCTCGGAGATTCTGCCGCCGCTGTCACCCACCGACCCGTCCAAGGGCATCGCCGAGGTGGTGATGATCCCGGTGGTCGGTGCCATCGGCAACGCCGTGGCCCATGCCATCGGCAAGCGTGTCCGCGACCTGCCCATCACCCCCGCCCGCGTCAAGGAGGCCCTCAATGGCTGACCGCAAGCTGCAACTGACCCTTAACGGTCAACCTGTCGTCACCGAGGTGGTCCCCGATGACCTGGCGATGCTCGACTATCTGCACGAATACCAGAACCTCACAGGCTCGCGCCTGGGCTGCGGGCAAGGCATCTGCCACGCCTGCGTGGTGATCGTCGACAACCCCGACGGCACCAGTGAAGAGGTGCGCACCTGCATCACCGGCGCGCACTACTTCGAAGGCAAGAAGGTGCGCACCATCGAGGGCCACGCGAAACTGGACGAGGCCGGTAACCCGGTCGAGCTCAACCCGATCCAGCAAAAGTTCGTCGACAAGTTCGCCTTCCAGTGCAGCTACTGCGCCCCGGGCTTCGTCAACGCCGCCACGGTGCTGGTGGAAAAGGCCCAGCGCAAGCCGCTGAGAAAGAGCGAGCTGGAGGACGCCATCGAGGCAAGCCTGGGCCACCACGTGTGCCGCTGCACCGGCTACGTGCGCTACTACGAGGCCACCCGCGATGTGCTGGGCGACCTCGGCCTGGTCAAGGAGGGTTGAACATGACACGTGTTCTGAGCAGCCTGGCCCTGGCCATCGGCGCGGTGTTCGCCCTCGGCGTGCAAGCCGCTGATCAAGGCCTGATCAAGCGCGGCGAGTACCTGGCCCGCGCCGCCGACTGCATGGCCTGCCACACGGCAGAAGGTGGTGCGCCCTATGCCGGCGGCCTGCCGATCCATTCGCCGTTCGGCACCATTTATGGCACCAACATCACCCCGGACAAGCAGCATGGTATCGGCAACTACAGCCAGGATGAGTTCTTTGCGGCGCTGACCGAAGGCAAGCGCAAGGACGGCGCCAACCTGTACCCGGCCATGCCGTACACCTCGTATCACCTGATCAAGCGTGAAGACTCCGATGCCATCCACGCCTACCTGATGAGCGTGGCGCCGATCAACCGGCCGGCCCCGGTCACCAGCCTGAGCTTCCCGTTCAACGTGCGCACCGGCCTGATGGGCTGGAACCTGCTGTACGGCAAGAGCGTGCAGGTGGAAGAGGGCAAGGGCAACAGCGAGGCGTGGAAGCGCGGCCAGTACATGGTCGAGGTGCTCGGCCACTGCGGCGAATGCCACACTCCGCGCAACCCCATCGGCGCGCTGGAGCAGGACAAGCGCATGAGCGGCGGCCTGCTGATGGGGTATCTCGCCCCCAGCCTGCTGGCCAAGGACCTGGCCGAGCGCGGCTGGAACCAGGCCGACCTGGCCACCTTCCTCAAGCACGGCATGAGCGCCCAGGGCAGCATGTTCAACGAGATGTACCCGGTGGTGCACCACAGTACCCAGCACCTGGAGGATAGCGACCTGTCGGCCATGGCCACCTACCTGCTGGGTGACCAGCCGCCAGCGGCCAAGGTGGTGCAGGCGGTGGCCCACGAAACCCTGGGCGAAAGCGCCAAGCGTGGCCGCCAGCAGTACCTGAACGTGTGCGCCGGCTGCCATGGCGTGGACGGCGAGGGCAAGCCGCATATCGCCGTGGCCATGCAGGGCAACACCGTGCTGCGCCAGGGCGACTCGCGCAACCTGGTCAAGGCCATCGTCGACGGCATTCGCGAGCAGCAGTTCACCGGCTTCGAGCGCATGCAGCCGATGCCAGGCTTTGCCGACAAGCTCGACGACCAGCAGCTGACCGACATGGTCAACTACCTGCGCGAAGCCTGGGGCGGGTTGCCGGGCGACTTCACCCAACAGCAGCTGGCCCAGCTGAAGGCGGACTGAACCGTGCAGCATCTCGACCTGCAGGTGGTGCAACAGGCGGGGCAGTGGGCCCGCGACGGCTTGCGCGTGTGGCTGTGCACGGTGCTTTGCACCTACGGCTCGGCGCCCCGTGCGCCGGGCTCGCTGCTGGCAGTGAGCGAGAGCGGGCACTGGGTCGGCTCGTTGTCCGGCGGTTGCGTCGAGGAGGATTTCCTCGAACGCGTCGCCGCTGGCGAGTTTGCCAGTTGCGTGGCGGTAGTGCGCTATGGCGACGGCAGCGACAGCCGCGGCAATATTCGCCTGCCGTGCGGGGGCATCCTCGACGTGCTGGTAGAGAACCTGCCGGGCGACTGCGCAAGCCAGGCACACCTGGCGCAACTGGAGGCGGCGCTGCTGGGGCGCCGGCGCTTGCTGCGCGAGGTCGACCTGGACAGCGGTGCGTTGCAGTTGCACGACGACCACAGCCAGGGCCCACGGGTGGAGCAGGGCGAGGGCTGGGTGCGGTTACGCATCGGCGCTGCCCAGCGCCTGCTGCTGGCGGGCTATTCGAGCGTTGCGCATTTTTGCGCCGAGTTCGGCAAGGGCCTGGGTTTCGAGGTGGTGCTGTGCGACCCGCGGGACGAGGTAATGGACAACGTGGTGCTGGGCGGGATAGAAATTCGCCGTGAACTGCCCTCGCTGTTCATCGCCAATGGCGGCTGCCACCGCGACACCGCGGTGGTGGCGCTGACCCACGACCCGAAAATCGATGACCTGGCTATGCTCGAAGCGGTACGTACCGAAGCTTTCTATATAGGGGTGATGGGCTCACGCGCCACCTCCGACAAACGCCGCGAACGCCTGCGCCGCATCGGCGGGCTGAGTGACGGCGAGATGGCGCGCATTCACGCGCCCATCGGCCTGAACCTGGGCAGCAAGACCCCGGCGGAAATCGCCCTGGCGGTGCTGGCCGACATTCTGCGTACCCGCAGCGGCGTCGCCCGCGAGGCGCTGTGACGGTCGTCGCGCTGGTACTGGCGGCGGGGCAGGGCTCGCGCTTTGGCGCCGACAAGCGCCGCGCCGTGCTGGGCGATGGCCGCAGCCTGTTGCAGCACAGCGTCGAGCGCGCCCTGGGCGTGTTCGATGAGGTACGGGTGGTGCTGCGGGCCGGGGAAAGCGCTGCACAGCTGGGCTTGCCGGCGCAGTGCCGGGTGGTGCCCAGCCCGGATGCGGGGTTGGGTATGGGGCATAGCCTGGCGGCGGGCGTCGCGTCGCTGTCAGATAGCCAGGCCACGGCTGTTGCGATCTTGCTGGGC
Organism: Pseudomonas sp. NPDC089406; assembly: GCF_044900265.1. Taxonomy (NCBI): domain Bacteria; kingdom Pseudomonadati; phylum Pseudomonadota; class Gammaproteobacteria; order Pseudomonadales; family Pseudomonadaceae; genus Pseudomonas; species Pseudomonas sp. NPDC089406. The sequence continues at coordinate 6,128 of NZ_JBJDNC010000054.1, forward strand.
GACATGCCCTGGATCTTGCCGCAAACCTTGCGTGAACTGGCCAGCCAGGCCGCCGCGCCACGCATCGTGGTGCCGCGCCATGGCGGGCACAATGGCCACCCGGTGTTGTTCGGGCGGGACTTCTGGGGTGAGTTGGCCGCGTTGGGCGGCGATGAAGGGGCGCGGTCGGTGCTGCAGCGGCATCGCCAATCGGTGGTGTGGCTGGATACCGAGGACGGTGGCGTGTTGCGCGATGTGGATGTGCCGGGGGCGTTGGGTTGAGTTCTTGTATTGCCTGAGCCGGCCCTATCGCCGGCAAGCCGGCTCTCATAGAACAAACTACAACTCATTGATTTAGCAGGGGCCTGTGGGAGCGGGCTTGCCCGCGAACACCGGCGAAGCCGGTGCCAGACACCGCGTCGCCTGCTTCGCGGTGGTCCGGCACTCCGGCAAGCCCGCTCCCACAGGTACCGCGGCGGGCTCGTGCCCAGTTCTCTGCGCGACAGCGCAGCCCGAAGGGCTGGGTGATCTCCTACAGTGATCGCACCAGCTTCGGGCCTGTGCTGTACCTGTAGGAGCCGGCTTGCCGGCGATAGGGCCTGACTTGTCTGCGTCGCTCGACGATCCAATAAAACTTCACGCCCCGGCAGCTTTAATCTATGCAACCACGAAAGCTTGCCCGCCGCTGCCATTGATGAAGGATCTCCCCCCAGGCAGATCTCAGGGTTGCGGCGTCAACGGATAGAAGGCCTCGATCGTGGCCCTGCGCTCGTTGAGGCGGCGTGCCGCGTCGGCGTTGTCGGGGTCGCCTATGGCACGCCCGTTGTATTTTACGTCTGGGTTGGAGAAATACGGGATGGCCCCACGCGCGTCTATCATCTGGGTATGCAAGCCGCTAGCCTTGTCTTCAAAGCCGTAGCCATAGGGCGGTACGCTCGGACTCGGGGACGTCCAATGATGCGTGACGCCTAGATTGTGCCCCAGCTCATGCGCCAGTGCGACACTGCAACGGACCAGTGAATGGGTGTTGTGCTTCCCTGCTGTAATCCATGCACGGCCGCAGACATCTCGTGCTCTCGAGGCCAAAACGACAAAGTGCGCGGACCGCTCTTCACGCACCGGGTGGATGGCAGCCCCCAAGGGCTGGCTGATTGCCATGTCACGAAGTTGCACCGGGGAGTCCTTGCCGGTTTCATCGTAGTCGGCGTCGTAGTAACCGGCTGAGCTCAGCTCGATGCTCACGTTACTGTTGGCGAAGTACTCGTTGGCGTCTTGCAGCGCCAGGAGCATCTCATCGTGCCAATTGGGGTTGTGCGCTCGCATCTGGTCGGTTGACACCATCAGCACCCGCAGTTTGCTGGGTGCCGAGCCAGGTGCTGCCTGCGCAGGGGCAGCCTGTCCTGGCGCTTCATCGGCTACCAGCGGCTCGCCATGTGGCAGCAGTTTCGTTCCGTCGACCTTGATCAGGGCATGGGTGGTAGCAGCGATGTTGTTGAGCGCATACACCTGGCCATCGACAACGATGCGTCCCGAGATTTTTTCACCTTGCCGCACCAGTGAAAGGTAGTAGCCAGGGTCGAAACTGATCTCGCCTTTTGCACCGGCGAGGGCCTGAGCGGACGATGAAGGGATATAGCCCACCACCCCCGTGATGCCGGGGTACAGCGTGTTGTAATTGCGCAACTGGAAGGTAGTGCTTTGCCCCGAGGGCAGGGTAACGACGAGCTCACGGGTATCTGCACTGACCACATCAGCGGCTACGTCCACCAGGGTGATATGCGTGTTGGCCGGCTCTGTCGCCAGGTGTGCCAGGTAATCCCTGGCCGCCGTCTCGAGCGATTGCGCCGTAGGCGCATGCCGGGAAGTGATCAGGTTTGGCGGCGAGTCGGTCAGTGCCCCGTTGGGCAGTACAGAGGCAGTGGCCACGGAGGTTGCCAGTGGGCCGAGGCACAGGGCCAGCAGCCAGGGTCGGTAGATTGCGTTGATCATTGCTTGCTCCTGAGGAAAGTTGGAGCAATCAGCAGACCAGAGCAGCGCCTTGGTCGTCTGCTAGTACAACTACGAGGTGAATAGATGTAATGCGAAGTTCAGTTGCCCACCTTGAGCGCCAGCTAGGCTTTGTACGAAAAGTAGCCGAGCGGCGATCAGGCAAGGCGAAAACAGGCGAGGAACGGTCGGAGTCGCGCTCGACTTTGCTGGTTGCAAATGAGCATTCCGAGCCTGTTTTCAACGCAGCATGATCGTCGCGCAGGCACTTTTCGTACAAAGCCTAAGGCCGAGGCGAATACCACAACCACAAGCCAAGATGGCTGGCGCTCCCAGGACTTTGTGCATGGCGCTGCTGCGCCATGGCTAAGACTGAATGGAGGACAACTGCCTCGTTGCGCCGGGGGCCAACCCCCGACGCAAGAAAAAAGGCCAGGCCAGGCATCGACTCAGTAGTAGCGGATGGCGCGTACCTCGGCCCCTGGTGTACCCACGGTGGTGCGCTTGAGCCCAGGTGGCAGGCCTTCATCGCTTGTCATGTCAGGCAGGTGCCAATCCCCCACATAACCCCCTTCGAAGCAATCCAGCACCGTAGGTGAGTCATAGGCGTCCTGCAGGCACAACTTGCCCCCCTGGAAGTTGGCAACTTTGATGGAATGTACCCCAGCATCCCAGCGCTTCGGGCCGGCGCAGTCGGCCAAGGCGAAACCGCTGCCGGGGACAACGCTGCTGTTGCAGCTTTGGTCCGAGAAGTTAGGGGATGCGTAGACGGTCATGTCCATGGGGCCTGGTGTGTAGAAGGCCTCGATCGTAGCCCTGCGCTCATTGAAGCGCCGTGCTGCGTCGGCGTTTTCCGCGTTGCCCATGGGGTTTTGGATGTGGTTGACCAACGGGTTGGAGAAGAGCGGGAGGGCCCCGTGCGACGTTTTCATCTGGGTATGGAAGCGGGCAGCCTTGTCTTCATAGCCGTAGCCATAGGGCGGAACGCTCGGTGATGGAGACGTCCAATGATGAGAGGCGCCCAGATTGTGCCCCAGCTCATGCCCAAGTGCGCCGGTGCAACTGACCAGTGAATGGGTATTACCCTTCACTGCCGAGACCCAGGCGAGACCGCATACATCCCGTGCTTTCGAGGCCAGAACCACGAAATGCGCCGACAGTGCATCGCGTATCGGGCGCACGACAGCCCCCAGAGGCTGGGCGGTTGCCAGGTCACGCAACTGCATCGAGGAGTTTTTGCCGGTTTCATCGTAGTCGGCATCGTAGTGGCCGGCCAAGGTCAGCTGGATGTCCACTTCGCTGTTGGCGAAGTACTGGTTGGTGTTTTGCAGCGCTTGTGCCATACCCAGCAGCCAATTCGGGCTTTGCGCGCGCATCTGGTCAGTCGACACCATCAGCACACGCAGGTAGCTGCGAGCCGTGCGCGGTGTGGTTCGGGCGGGGGCAACTTGCGTTGTGTCCTGGTCGGCTACCAGCGGTTCGCCATCGGGCGGCAGTTTGCTTTCATCGACCTTGATCAGGGCGTGGGTGGTGGCGGCGATGTTGTCGAGTTCATACAGCTGGCCATCGACAACGATGCGCCCCGAGAGCTTTTCACCTTGCTGCGCCAGCGACAGGTAGTAGCGGGGGTCGTAACCATTCTGGCCGGTTGCATCAGTGAGGGCGTCAGGCGCAGATGACGGGACATAGCCCACCACCCCGGTGATGCCTGGGTACAGCGTGGCGTAGTCGCGTAGCTGGAAGGTGGTGCTTTGCCCGGAGGGTAGGGTAACGACGAGTTCACGGGTGTGTGCATTGACTACATCAGGGGCTACGTCCACCAGGGTGATATGCGTGTTGGCCGGGTCTGCCGCCAGGTGCGCCAGGTAATCCCTGGCCGTTGTCTCGAGCGATTGCGCCGCAGGCGCATGCTGGGTAGTAAGCAGGTGCTGCCTGGTGCCGGGCAGTGCCCCGCTGGACAGCGCAGAGGCAGTGGCCATGGAGGCTGCCAGAGGGCCGAGGCACAAGGCCAGCAGCCAGGGGCGGTAGAGTGCGTTGATCATTGTTTGCTCCGAAGTAAAGTTGGAGCAATCAGCAAGCCAGAGCAGCGCCCCAGGCGTCACCTTGCAGAACTGCGAGGTGACGTGGGTTTGGATAGGTGCTTTACCAGGTTCAGCCGTCGACCTTGTGCGCCGCCTCGACCCCGGCAGAAGAGAGCTTGATCGGGTAGCTCACGCTCAGTTGCTGGCTGTGGTCGACACTGATGCTGCCGGCCTGGATCAGCCCGTGTTCCTGCAGGGTCTTGAGCACACTGGCCACGGCTTTCTCGCCGCGGTAGTTGTCGAGAATCTCCTTGCCCAGCCCTTGCGGGTGGGCGTGCAGCAGGCGGGTCAAGAGTTCGGTTTGCAGTGCGGTATCGCTCATGGGGTACATCTCCTACTTGCCGTGGCTGGCCTGCAGTTGCTTGGCCATGTTCAGGTGCTGCTCCAGGTTGGGCAGGGTTTCGTTGGCAAAGGCCTTGAGTTCGGGTTTGTCGGACGATTCACCCTCACGCTTGAACAACTCGACGGCCTTCTGGTGGGCGTCGACCTGGTTGTTCAGGTAGGCGCGGTCGAACGACTCGTCGCGCATTTCGAGGATCATCTTGCGTGCCTTGTCGGTAAGGCCCGCCTCGTTGGGGATGTCGATGTCCAGGCGCTGGGCCAGGGCCATCAGTTGCTGATTCACCTCGGTGTGCTTGTTGATCATCAGCTCGGCGAAGGCGCGCACATCGGCGGCCTGGCTTTTTTCCAGGGCGAGCCTGGCGGCTACCACCTCGGCGATGCCGCCTTCCACCGCCGCGTCAACGAAGTCATCGGAAGCGGCGAACGCCGCCGGTACCGTGCCGAGCGCCAGGGCAACTGCCAGTGACAGGGGTTTGCAGGTCATGGCGAACTCCTTTGCAGGTGGCGCGACGTCAGTGTCGCGTACAGTTGAGCCCGGCACCGGGGCAAAGGTTTGATTTGATTATGTGGGCCGCGCCGAAAGGCACCCTGACGTTACAAGTGGGGCTGCTTTGCAGCCCTTCGCGGGCAAGCCCGCTCCCACAGGTACAGCGCCAGCTTGAGGCCTTGCACGCCCCTGTGGGAGCGGGCTTGCCCGCGAAGGGCCGCACAGCGGCCCCGATTCCGTTAACTGGCAGGTATCGCCGTAAAGCCTGCAATCAGGCCATTGCCGCACCCGGGGCGCACCTCTACAATCCGCGCGGCCAAGCCCCGGCCAAGCCCCGGCCAGGCCACGCGCAGGCACGCTGGGCTATAGTCATGGGCGGCAGACACTCGATGACAAGGGACTTCAATGTGTGCAGCCAGAAAACAGCCTGAAGACGGCCTCTTCGCCCTGACCAGCGAGCAACGCGCGGTGTCGTTGTTCCGCCTGGTGCTGGCGTTCATGGCGGTGGTCATGCTGGCCTTCATGTTGGTGGAAGGCTGGCGCATCTGGCGTGACTACCGGGTGGCTTTCAGCAGCGCCGAGAACGCCGTGACCAACCTGGCCCGGGCTACGGCCCAGCACGCCGAAGACGCTATCCGCCAGGTCGACGCCATCACCGCTGCGCTGGCCGAACGCCTGGAAGGCGACGGCTTCGAGCATATCGACCGGCCACGCCTGCACGCCTTGCTCAAGCAGCAGGCGCGAATCATGCCGCAGTTGCACGGTTTGTTCGTCTACGCCCCCGACGGCAGCTGGGTGGTCACCGACCAGGACGCGGTGCCCGCGGGCGCCAACAACGCCGACCGCGACTACTTCATCTACCACCGCACCCACACCGACCGCCAGGTGCGCATCGGCTCGGTGGTGCGCAGCCGCTCCACGGGCGATTTGATCATCCCCATCTCGCGGCGCCTGGACTACCCCGACGGGCGCTTTGCCGGGGTGTTGCTGGGCACCATCAAGGTGGACTGGTTCGTGCGCTACTACGGCGACTTCAAAATCGACGAGCGCGGTGCCCTGGTGCTGGCCAAGCGCGACGGCACCATTCTGGTTCGCCGGCCCTTCGTCGAGCAGGTGATCGGCCGCAGCCTGCAGGCCAGCGATATCTTCCGCAAGTACCTGCCATACGCCAGCGAAGGGGTGGCCGAGGCGGTGGCGGTAGTCGACGGCACACCGCGGCTGTATGGCTTTCGTGCGCTCGGCAGCTACCCGCTGGTGGTGGAGGCGGGGCTGTCGCGCGAGTCGATCATCGCGCCCTGGCGCCATGACATGATCAAGTCGGTGGTGGTGCTGGTGTTGCTGCTGATTGGCCTGGCGGCGTTTGGCTGGGTGGTGCTGCGCCAGTTGCGCGAGCGTATCGCCATCGAGCGCGCCCTGCACCAGGCCCACCAGACCCTCAAGGCCCTGGCCCTGACCGACAGCCTCACCGGGCTGGGCAACCGCCGCCGGCTGGATGCGGTACTGGAGCCGGAAATCCGCCGGGCGCGCCGGCAGGGGTATTCACTGGCGCTGGTGATGCTCGACCTTGACTACTTCAAGGCCTACAACGACCGTTACGGCCACCCGGCTGGCGACCAATGCCTGCGGCGTTTTGCCGAGCTGCTGCAGCAGGCGCTCAAGCGCCCTGGCGACCTGGCGGTGCGCTATGGCGGCGAGGAGTTCACGCTGCTATTGCCCGACACCGATGCCCAGGGGGCCAGCCAGATCGTGCAGGAAATACTGGCGCTGTTGCGCCGCCAGGGCATTGAGCATGGCGGCAGCCCGCTGGGGATCGTTTCGACCAGTGCCGGGGTTGCCGTGGGCGCACCGACGCTTGAGGCGCTCACGCCGGAGAACCTGATGGCCGCCGCCGATGCCGCGCTGTACCAGGCCAAGCGCCAGGGGCGGGACCGGTATTGCCTGGCGGGGAGTGTGGAAGTTCCAAGCCAGGCTTGAAAGTTATGAGGAACCTGCGGGAGCAACTGCCTTGCGGACTCTTGGGCCCGTTCCTCGGCCAGTATCTCCCGCAATCGCCCATCCAGCGCCTCGAAGCCCAGCCGCGCATAGAACGGCAAATTCCACGGCACCTCGGGGATGGCGCGCACTTGTTGCACTAACTGGCCCTATCGCCGGCAAGCCGGCTCCTATGGAACAAATCACAACTCGTTGATTTAACGAAGATTCTGTGGGAGCGGCTTCAGCCGCGAACACCGGCGAAGCCGGTGCCATCCTGCGCGGCGCCTGCTTCGCGGCTAAAGCCGCTCCCACAGGTGCCGGGGCGCGCTTGCGGCCGTAGTTCCCTGCGCGACAGCGCAGCCTACGAGGCTGGGTGGGCTCTCATGAAACAAAATCTAAACCTTTGATTTATAAGGTTACCGTGGGAGCGGGCTTGCCCCGCGATAGCGATGCTGAGGCTGGCACCGCTGTCGCGGGGCAAGCCCGCTCCCACGCTGTGTTCCCTGTGCGACAGCGCAGCGCGAAAGGGCTGGGTGACCTCCTACAGAAAGCGGGGGTTGCAAGAAAAATGTTATAAAGTAACATTTGCTGGATTCCACTTCCTGCAAGGCGCCCCACCGTGATCCGCAAGAACCCCTCCGGCCACCTCCCGCAAATCGCCATATCGGCCTACATCGACCCGACCGCGATCATCTGCGGCAAGGTGATCATCCACGACAACGTGTTCGTCGGCCCCTACGCGGTGATCCGCGCCGACGAGGTCGACGCCAGCGGCGACATGCAGGCGATCGTCATCGGCGCCAACTCGAACATCCAGGATGGCGTGGTGATCCACTCCAAGTCCGGCGCTGCCGTGCGTATCGGCCAGTACAGCTCCATCGCCCATCGCTCCATCGTGCATGGCCCATGCGAGGTGGGGGACCGGGTGTTCATCGGCTTCAACAGCGTGCTGTTCAACTGCAAGGTCGGCGACGGCAGCGTGGTGCGGCACAACTCGGTGGTCGATGGCCGCGACCTGCCGCCACGCTTCTACGTACCGCCCACCGAGCACATCGGCCCACACACCGACCTTGCCAAATACCCGCCAGTCAGCGTGTCGGCTTCGGAGTTTTCCGAGGATGTGGCGCGCACCAACATCGACCTGGTGCAGGGTTACAAAGCCCTGCAGAACGAGTTTTGAGCATGGACGATCTGATCGTTCGCAACGCCCGGCTGGTCAACGAGGGGCAGGTGTTCGATGCCGACCTGCTGGTGCGCCACGGCCGCATCGAGCGCATTGGCGCCAGCCTTTACAACGTGCAGGCCCGGCGCGAGATCGATGCCGCAGGCGCCTACCTGCTGCCGGGGATGATTGATGACCAGGTGCACTTTCGCGAGCCCGGCGCGCCGCACAAGGGCAGCATCGCCAGCGAGTCGCGGGCGGCGGTGGCGGGGGGCATCACCAGCTTCATGGACATGCCCAACACCAACCCGCCCACGCTCACCCGCGAGGCGCTGGCCGACAAGCAACGGCGGGCAGCCAGCCACTCAGTGGCCAACTATGGCTTTCACTTCGGTGTCAGCCGCGACAACCTCGACACCATCGCCGCGCTGGACCCGCGCGAGGTGGCCGGCATCAAGGTGTTCATGGGCGCCTCCACCGGCGACATGCTGGTGGACGACCCGCAGGTGCTGGAAAAGCTGTTTGTCTATGCCCCGACCATTGTGTTGGTCCATTGCGAACACACCCCGAGCATCCTGGCCAACGAAGCGGCCTGGCGCGCGCGCCATGGTGAGTTCATTCCGCCGGCTGCGCACCCGCTGATTCGCGATGCCGAGGCCTGCTATCGCTCGTCCAGCCTGGCGGTGGAGCTGGCCCGGCGTTTTGGCACGCGGCTGCATGTGCTGCACCTGACCACCGCGCGGGAGCTGGCGTTGTTCGGGCCGGGCCCGGTGACGGGCAAGCGCATCACCGCCGAAGTGTGCCTGCACCACCTGCTGTTCGACGACAGCGACTACGCAAGCCTGGGCCACCTGATCAAGTGCAACCCGGCGATCAAGACCGGCAGCGACCGCCAGGCGTTGCGCCGGGCACTGGCCGAGGACCGCATCGATGTGATCGGCACCGACCATGCACCGCACACCCTGGAGGAGAAACGCCGCAGCTACGCCCAGGCGCCCTCTGGCCTGCCGCTGGTGCAGCATGCGCTGCCGGCGGCACTGGAGCTGGTCAGCCAGGGTGTGTTGAGCCTGGCGCAGGTGGTGCACAAGACCAGCCACGCGGTGGCCGAATTGTTCGCTATTCGTGACCGCGGGTTCCTGCGCGAAGGGTATTGGGCCGATTTCGCGCTGGTCGAGCGGCTGGCTGCGCCGCGCCCGGCCGCCGATGACCCGATCCTGGCCCGCTGCGGCTGGACGCCGTTTCAGCACCAGGCCTTCCACCATGTGGTGCGCAGCACGGTCGTGTCTGGCCAGCTGGCCTGGTACCAGGGGCAGTTACAACCGCATTGCCAAGGCCTGCCGCTGATGTTCGAGCGCTAGCCTGCGCCCTCTGTAGGAGCCGGCTTGCCGGCGATAGGGCCGGGCCAGCAAGCAACAAGCCTGCTGGCCCCATCGCCGGCAAGCCGGCTCCTACAAGGGCGCAGCGTATTGTCATACCTCACCAGGACTCACCCCCATGACCGAAGCCGAACTGCTCGACCAACCCACCGACGCCTACATGAACGAACCCCAGCGCCAGTATTTTCGCAACCTGCTGCTGGCCCAGCGCGGCGAGCTGCAAAGCCGCATCGACCAGGAGTTTCGCGCTCTGCGCGAACACGAGGTGCACAGCGACCCGGCCGATATCGGCAGCGCCGAAGAAGAGCGCCACTGGCAACTGCGCTCGCTGGAGCGCGAGAAGAAGCTGTTGGACAAGATCGACCAGGCCCTGGAGCGCCTGGCCCGTGGCGACTATGGCTGGTGCGAGGAGACCGGCGAGCCCATCGGCCTGCGCCGGCTGTTGCTACGGCCAACGGCGACCTTGTGCATCGAAGCCAAGGAACGCCAGGAGCTGCGCGAGCGGCACCTGCGCGCCGAGGGTTAGTCGGCGGCCAAGGGCTGCGCGAGCAATTGCCAGCGTACCGCGCTGACGCCTTTTTCCAGGCTTACCCGGCTGACCAGGCGCTCCAGCGAGGTGGGCGCCTGGGCGGTGCCCAGCAGTTCGGCGCGCACCTCAAGGCGCGTCGCATCGGCCAGGTCCTCGCTGTGCAGCGATTGCAGGCGCAGGCCCGGGTCACTGAGGCTGTGCAGCATCAGGCTGCGCACCTGGATCTCGTCTTCGGCGCGGCACACGATGCGCACCTCGAAGCGCTGCTCGGCCTCGCTGGCCGGCACCACCTCCTGGCGGTCCAGGCGCAGGGCGATATCGCGCAGCAAAATATTGGCGCACAGCACCACCAGGCTGCCCAGCGCCGCCTCCAGCAGCAGGCCAAGGGCGCACAGCACGCCCACCGCGGCGGTGCACCACAGGGTGGCGGCGGTATTCAGGCCGCGCACGTTGAAGCCGTCGCGCATGATCACGCCACCACCAAGAAAACCGATACCCGACACCACATAGGCGGCAATGCGCGAGGCGTCACTGGGCAACATGCCTGGCACCGCCTGGGTCATCAGCACGAACAGGCAGGCGCCGGTGCTCACCAGCGCGTTGGTGCGCAGGCCCGTCAGGCGCTGGCGCAGTTGGCGTTCGGCACCGATCAGTGCGCCGAGCAGCAGGGCCACGCTTGCGCGCAGCAAAAAGACTTTCCAATCCATAGCGAACCTCGTTCTGCGGGCAATGGCCCGCATGGGCGCCACAATCAGGTGGCGCGAAACAAAAACGATGATTGCGCAGGGCCACGAACCATACCGCCGATGGCGAATGGATCAGAAGGAGGGAAGGTGAACAAACCACCGTCTACCGGGTGCGGCGAGACAGTGGCAGGAACGCTGCCGGACTAGCTCGCCGTGTGGGCCTGTCGCAATCGACTGGGGCTACTGTCCAATGCAGGGTGCTCCTGTGCAGGGAAGGGGGTAAAACTGCGACGCGGACCTTACGCCCGGTACCCGGCAGGGTCAAGGGTGAAATCATGACAATTGCGTCATGGCGAACTTTCCTGCGCCTGGCGCTCCAATGTTACCCTTGTGCCCCGTTATCGCCTCGAACCCGGACCCTTGCATGCTGTACAACCTTGCCGTGCTGTTCGCCACCCTGGTGGCCATGGAGGGCGTCGGCACCCTGGCCCACAAGTACGTGATGCACGGCTGGGGCTGGTGGCTGCACCGCTCGCACCATGAGCCGCACCTGGGCGTGTTGGAAACCAACGACCTGTACCTGGTGGCCCTGGCGCTGATCGCTGCCGGGCTGGTGGCGCTGGGCAAGGCCGGGTATGCGCCGTTGCAGTGGGTGGGGGCCGGGGTGGCGGGGTATGGGCTGGCCTACGTGGTGGCCCACGACGGCTTCTTCCACCGCCACTGGCCACGGGCGCCGAAGCCGGTAAACCGCTACCTCAAGCGCCTGCACCGGGCGCACCGGCTGCACCATGCGGTGAAAGGGCGCAAGGGTAGTGTGTCGTTCGGGTTCTTTTATGCGCCGCCGTTGCGAGTGCTGAAGGGCCAGCTGAAGCGGCGCAGGCCTTTAGCCCCGAACCCGAGCCCCGAGCTTGACCCAGCCACCCCAAATGCTGTTGAATGCGCGCCTTCAACCCCAGCAACCTTTCCCGAAGTGGTGAAGCCAGTGCCCCAAGCCTGCCAACAAGCCTGATACCGACGACGGTCCATCGTGCCTGATGGCTGCCCGCGCCCGTGCGCGGCGGCGCTTCATCGCTGTGCCTGCCTGATCCTGTCGTCGGTTTTTCCCTATTCCCAAGGAGAAACCCATGAACATGGATTTTCGTGCCGACGCGCACACCCTCGAACTGCTCAAGTACCCCCGTACCCCCCACCTGCAAGGCTCGCGCCTGCAGGATGGTGACACTGACGCCGGCCAGGTCCGCTACACCGCGCTGGCCGGCCAGTGGCTGGTTGTGGAAGAAAAACTCGACGGCGCCAACGCCGGCATCAGCTTCAGCGCAGGCGGCGAACTACGCCTGCAATCGCGCGGCCACTACCTCACCGGCGGCGGCCGCGAGCGCCAGTTCAACCTGTTCAAGCAATGGGCCGTGGCTCATGAGCACTGGTTGCTCGGGCGCCTCGAAGACCGCTTCGTGTTGTACGGCGAGTGGCTGCACAAGAAGCACTCGGTGTTCTACGACCACCTGCCGCATTACTTCTGCGAGTTCGACGTGTGGGACCGCGGCACTGGCCAGTTTCTCAGCACCGCCGCGCGCCGGCGCCTGCTCGACGGCGGGCCGGTACTGTCGGTGCCGGTGCTGTACGAGGGCCCGGCGCCGCGCCGCCACAGTGACCTGATGGCGCTGGTCGGCGACTCGCTGGCCAAGACCGAACGCTGGCGCGAGGTATTCGAGCAGGTGGTACAGCGCGAAGGCCTGGACCTGGCCCGCGCCTGGCGCCAGTGCGACCGCTCCAGCCGCATGGAGGGCCTGTACCTGAAGCTCGAGGACGCGCAGCAGGTAACCGGGCGCTTGAAGTGGGTTCGCCAGGACTTCGTCCAGGCCATCCTCGATGCCGACCAGCACCACGCCAACCAACCGTTCATCCCCAATCAACTGGCCGACGGCGTCGACCTTTATGCACCGAGCCTGTCCATGGACTGGCTCGGCCCGCGCCGTGGCTATTGAAGGAGCATTCCGAAATGGAGTTTCGCCAATTGCAACAACTGGTGCCCGAACCTGGGCACGACATGGACGCCGCGGCGTGCCTGGCGGCCATCCCGGCCCTGGCGCGCCTGGCCGACACCCCGCAGGACCCGACCTACCACGCCGAGGGTGATGTGTGGATCCACACCCGCCTGGTAGTCGAGGCGCTGCTGGCCCAACCGGCCTACCAGCAAGCCACGGCCGAACAGCGCTTCGTGCTGTTTTTCGCCGCATTGCTGCACGATATCGCCAAGCCCGACACCACGGTGATCGACCCCGACACCGGGCGCATCGGCCAGCCCGGCCATTCACGCCGCGGTGCGGTGGATGCGCGGCTGCTGCTGTGGCGCGCCGGGGTGCCGTTCGAGCTGCGCGAGCAGGTGTGCCGCATCATCGCCGTGCACCAGCTGCCGTTCTTCGCCCTGCAGGGCGACCGGAGCGGGCGCAGTGCGGAGTTTCTGCTGCACAAGCTGTCGTGGGAGCTGCCGGTGTGGATGCTGTGCGCCATGGCCGAGGCTGACATGCAGGGCCGCCATTACACTGGCAAGGCCGAGGTGCTGATGGCCATCGAGCTGTGGCGCGAGCTGGCGGCCGAGGAGGGCTGCCTGCACGGGCCGCGGGCGTATGCCGACGACTACACGCGCATCCAGTACCTGCGCGGTGCCCGGGTGCACCCGGACTACCCGCTGCACCAACCGGAAGGCTCGCAAGTGGTGATGCTCTCGGGGTTGCCGGCCAGCGGCAAGGACACGTGGACGGCGAAGTACCACCCGGACTTGCCGGTGGTGTCGTTCGACGATGCGCGCCAGGCCCTGGGCCTGCGCCACGGGCAGAACGAAGGCGCCGCCGCGCATTACGCCATCGACCGGGCCAAGGCGCTGCTGCGTGAGCGGCGGCCGTTCGTGTGGAACTCCACCCACCTGTCGGCGCAGATGCGCAGCCGCACGCTGGACTTGCTGTATGGCTACAACGCCCAGGTGCAGATGGTCTACCTGGAGCGCCCCGAAGCCGAGATCATGCGCCGCAACCAGCGCCGCGACACCTCGCTGCGCAACGACGACATCCGCCGCATGCTGTTCAAGTGGGAGGTACCGTTGCCGACCGAGGCGCACCAGGTGGCGTATCAGGTGGTGACTGGGTGATGAGTCGGTAACCCCTGTGGGGGCAACTGTCTTGCTCAAATTCTACAAGCTGGTGCGATCCCTGTAGGAGCGGCCTTGTGCCGCGAAAGGGGCGCGTAGCGGCCCCAGGTTTTTTGCATCATGCAAGATTGCCGGGGCTGCTGCGCAGCCCATCGCGACGCAAGGCCGCTCCTACAGGGACCGCGCCAGATTCAGCAAGGCCGTTGCCGTCTCAATCCCCCAGCCGTGACCGCGTCAGCAACCCATCCAGCACCACCTCGCAAGCTGCCCCCCAGGTGGCACTGACCGGTTGGTGCATCAGCACCGCCAGGCCAGCGGCGGTGAAGGTGCCGGGGGTGGCGATGGCATCACCCAGCGCCTGCAGGCTGCTGCCGGGCTGGCGCCGGGCGCTGTCCAGGCAGTCCTGCAGGTTGCCCAGCACCAGGGCGCGGGCCTGGTCGGCGGGCAGGCCCTTGTCGCTCAGCCAGTGCTGCAGGTCGTGCAGCAGGTAATAGAACCAGCCGTTCATGCAGGCCGCCACGGTGGCCAGCTCGAAGGCGGCTTCATCGGCCACCACCACCAGTTCGCCCAGTGAACTCAAGGCCTGCTCGGTAAGCGCATCGGCCGGGCACACCACCACGGTGGACTGGTTGTACTGCGCCGCATAGGACAGCATCACCCGCACGCATTGTGCGCCGGGGAAGGCCTTGGCCAGTTGCTCCAGGCTCACCCCGGCCACCAGCGACAGCAGCCGCTGCCCCGGGCGCAGCTGCACCTGCGCGGCCAGTTCGGCGAGCGAGGTGGGGCGTACGCCCAGCAGCAGCGTTTCGGCTGCCTCGACCACCGCCTGGTTGCTTTCCAGCACCTGGCAACCGTGCTCGCTGGCCAGCACTTGGGCGCGTTCGGCATTGCGTGGCGAGAGCAAGATCGCCCCCGTGTAACCGCCCCGGCGCAGGCCGATGACGACTTTTTCGGTCAGCTCGCCGACCCCCAGAATCCCCAGGCTGTGCATGACGCCTCCTTAGCTTTCCAGGCCAGCGCGGCGCTGGCCCCAGTGCAGGTTCAAGTTGACCCCCAGGCTCAGCAACGGCTCTGGCGGGTTGCGGTTGGGGCCGTCGCTGCCGAGCAAAAAGTCGATCAGCTCGTCACGCTCGCCGGCCAGCCAGTCGGCCAGCAGGGTGCCGGTGGCGGTGCCGCGGGTGATGCCCAGGCCGTTGCAGCACAGCGCCGCATGGATGTTCGGCGCCAGGGTGCCGAAGTGCGAAAGGTGGTTGCGCGACAGGCACATCGAGCCGCCCCAGGTGTAGTCGAAGGGCGTGCCGGCAAGCATCGGGAAGCGCCGCTCGAACGACTCGCGGTGCTGGCGCGCGGCCCGTTGCAGGTGGCGCTGGCTGGCCTGGCCATTGGCGTTGAAGCTGAAGCTGTTGCGCACCAGCAGGCGTTGGTCGGGGGTGCGGCGCAGGGTGCTGCCGAACGGGTCGGCGGGGATGATGCCCCAGGTGGCCTTGCCGCCCAGGCGCGCCTGTTCTTCTTCATTCAGCGGGCGGGTCATGCTGGCGTAGGTGAAGATTGGCAGCAGGCGGCCAGTGAGGAAACCGAAGTGGCTGGCAAAAGCGTTGTTGGTCAGCAGCAACTGGTCGGCGACGATCTCGCCGTTGGCGTGCTTGAGAGTGACCCGCGCGCCCTGGTCGATGGCGGTGATCACCGTGTTTTCGTACAGGGTGACGTTAGCCGGCAGGCTGTCGGCCAGGCCCTTGGCCAGGGCTGCCGGTTGCAGCAGCAGGGTGCCGGGGGTGTACAGCGCCTTGCGGTAGAAACCGGTGCCGAAGTGCTCGGGCAGGTCGCGGGTGTCGATCATCTGGTAGGGCT
The DNA here is from genome assembly GCF_044900265.1 of Pseudomonas sp. NPDC089406. Lineage (NCBI taxonomy): Bacteria > Pseudomonadati > Pseudomonadota > Gammaproteobacteria > Pseudomonadales > Pseudomonadaceae > Pseudomonas > Pseudomonas sp. NPDC089406. The sequence continues at coordinate 21,723 of NZ_JBJDNC010000054.1, forward strand.
GGTCGAGCTTTTCCAGGCCGCTGCGGTAAGCCTCCAGCACCGCCAGGCCCTTGCCCTCGATGGCGGCCTGGTACTTGCCGTCCGGGCGCAGCTGGCAGTCGATACCGTGCTGGCTGATCAGCTGGCGCAGGATAGCCTGGGCGCGCAGGTTGAGCTTGAGGTTCATGCGCGCGGTGGGCAGGTCACCGATGTAGTCGGCGGCGCCGATGTCGTGGGGCAGGTCGATGGCAAAGCCCGAGTTGCGCCCCGAGGCGCCGAAACCGACTTGCTGGGCCTCGACCAGAATCACCTCGTCGTCGGGGTGGTGCAGGGCCAGTTGCCGTGCGGCGGCAAGGCCGGTGAAGCCGGCGCCGAGCACCACCCAGCGGGCCTCGCTCCGCCCCCGGTGCGCAGGACGCAGGGCACGTTGCGGGCTGAGGTGGAACCAGCCGCAGCCGTTGTCGTCGGCAGGGGGGGAGGTGTTTCTGTACATGGTGGGTAGCCCGTGTTGTTTTTTGCCGGACTATGGCATTGCACGGGGGCAGGGGATGTAACGGGTATGACGGGTTGTGGGAGGAATGGGCGTTGCACAAAGATCGGATAGCAGGCCCGGGCAGTCACCTGTAGGAGCCGGCTTGCCGGCGATAGGGCCAGAACAGGCAACCTATCAAGCAAAGGGGGCCACGATGGCCCCCAACACGCTCAAACTCAGTGCGTCACAACCTTCATGCTGTCTCGGCGGCTGGCCTCGTAGGCCTCCTGCTCCATGGGCTTGGCCTGCGGGTTGCCCAGGTCTTCCATGGCCAGGCGGTGGGTTTCAGGGGCCAGGTAGGCGGCAAAGGCACACACGCAGGTAATCAGGAACGCCAGGCTACCGACCACCCACGGGATGTTGTCCGAACCCGGTGGCGCCACGGCGGCGAACAGCGCCGGCAGCATGGCGGTGAGCATGGTGCCGATGTTCTGCGCGATGGCCATGGCCGACACCCGGTAGCGGGTCTGGAACAGCTCGGGGTAGAAGCTTGGGAACACCGCGTTGTAGCCCTGGTAGACCATGCCCCACATGACGATCGAAGCGGCGAAGGCCAGCGGTACGTTCTGGATGCTGATGGCGTACAGGTAGACGAACGCCAGCAGGCCCGAGCCCAGGCAGCCGGCGATCATGGTCGGGCGGCGGCCAATCTTGTCCGACAGGTTGCCGACGAAGGGGATCACCAGCACCGCGACGATGTTGCCGACTACCGGGATCCACAGGTACACGCTCTTGTCGAAGCCGATGCCGTAGGCCGGCTGCACCGCGTAGGCTGCGCCGAAGATGGTCGCCACCACCGGGATCACGTTCATCAGGGCCATGAACATCACCAGCACCATGTGCCGGCCGCTGTGGCGGAAGGCCTCGCCGATGGGCGACTTGGCCACTTTGTCCTGTTTTTCTTCCTGCACGAAGGCCGGCGTCTCGTGCACTTCTTTACGGATGATGAAGCCGGCAATCAGCACCACTGCGCTCATCAGGAACGGAATGCGCCAGCCCCACTCGTTGAACGCCTCGCTGGGCATGAAGTAAGCCAGGGGCAGGAACACCGCCGCAGCCATCACCTGGCCGGCCTGTACGCCCTGCAGGGTGAAGCTTGCGTAGTAGCCGCGCCGGCCGAACGGGGCGTGCTCCATGATCATCGAGCTGGCACCGGAGATTTCACCGGCCACCGCAAAGCCCTGGATCAGGCGCAGCACCACCAGCAGTGCCGGGGCCAGCAGGCCGATGTCGTGGTAGGTGGGCAGCAGGCCCACGGCCATGGTCGACAGGCCCATCAGGAACATGCACAGCAGCAGCACGTTCTTGCGCCCGCGGGTGTCGCCCCAGTGGCCGAGCACAAAGGCACCCACCGGGCGCGCCAGGTAACCCACGCCGTAGGTGGCCAGCGAGGCGATGATGGCCATTTTCGGGTCGGTGTTGGGGAAGAAGATCTGCGGGAAGATCAGTGCCGCAGCCTGGGCGTAGATGAAGAAGTCGTAGTACTCGAGGGCAGAGCCGATCCATCCGCTGGCGGTGGCTTTCTTGGCTTGGGAACTTGAGTGGGCCATGTTGTCTCCGTTGTTCTTGTCAGGGGCCGGGGGTCAGCGTGCGCAACGGCTGCGTGGCGCAGCAAGACCAAGGCTGTGATCGGAAGACGAACGAGGCGATGCGGATCGCAGGGCGAGGAAGGTGTGCATAGGTCGGTACCCGTTTTTATTGAACTTATTATGTGGTGACACTGGGCTTTGCGGCGCAGGACCCGCCGAACGACCGGCGTGGCAGCGAGAAGGGTGGTGGGCCCTGCGTCTGGTGATCATGGTTGTTCACGGGGATGAGTGAATCAATTCGTCGAAACGGGTTTTGTGCGGTAATCGAACAAAAACTAACCGTTTCGTACAAAGTGCATTGCGGGTGCGACTTTACCTGCGAATAATCGATCGTGCCACGTTTCGAAAGCGTTGTTCGGTTTTGCGGGCCTCATCGCCGGCAAGCCGGCTCCTACACGAGACCGCACCCCCTGTAGGAGCCGGCTTGCCGGCGATAGGGCCCTCCAATAACAAGGAACTCCCCCCATGCAGCGTTCGATTGCCACCGTATCCCTCAGCGGCACCCTGCCAGAGAAGCTCGAAGCCATCGCCGCCGCGGGCTTCGACGGCGTCGAGATCTTCGAGAACGACCTGCTGTATTACGCAGGCAGCCCCCGCGAGATCCGCCAGATGTGCGCCGACCTTGGCATTGCCATCACCCTGTTCCAGCCATTTCGCGACTTCGAGGGTTGCCGGCGTGACCGCCTGCAGAAGAACCTCGACCGCGCCGAGCGCAAGTTCGACCTGATGCAGGAGCTGGGCACCGACCTGGTGCTGGTGTGCAGCAACGTGCAGCCCGATGCCCTGGGGGATGAACAACTGCTGGTGGACGACCTGCGCCTGCTGGGCGAACACGCCGGCAACCGCGGCCTGCGCATCGGTTACGAAGCCCTGGCCTGGGGTCGCCACGTCAATACCTACCAGCAGGTGTGGAACCTGGTGCGCCAGGCTGACCACCCGGCCTTGGGGGTGATCCTCGACAGCTTCCACACCCTGTCGCTCAAGGGCGACCCGGCGGCGATCCGCGATATCCCCGGCGAGAAGATTTTCTTCGTGCAGATGGCCGACGCACCGATCCTGGCCATGGACGTGCTGGAATGGAGCCGGCATTTCCGCTGCTTCCCGGGGCAGGGCGAGATGGACCTGGCAGGCTTCCTCGCGCCTATTCTGGCCACCGGTTACCGTGGGCCGCTGTCGCTGGAAATCTTCAACGATGGTTTTCGCGCAGCGCCACCGCGGCAGAACGCCGCCGACGGCCTGCGCTCGCTGCTGTACCTGGAAGAGAAGACCCGCCTGCAACTGGAGCGTGAGGCGCGCCAGGTTCAGCCCGGCGTGTTGTTCGCGCCGCCGCCGGCCAGCAGTTACGACGGCGTCGAGTTTCTTGAGTTCGCGGTTGACGAAGCCGTTGGCGCGCGCCTGGGCTCCTGGCTCAAGCGCCTGGGCTTCGCCGAGGCTGGCGCGCACCGTAGCAAGGCGGTAAGCCTGTTGCGCCAGGGCGATATCAACATCGTGCTCAATGCCGAGCCGTATTCGTTCGCCCATAACTTCTTCGAGGCCCACGGCCCATCGCTGTGCGCCACGGCGCTGCGGGTGAAGGACGGCCAGGCGGCGCTGCAACGCGCCACGGCCTATCGCGGCCAGCCGTTCCGTGGCCTGGTCGGCCCCAACGAGCGGGAGATCCCGGCCGTGCGCGCCCCGGACGGCAGCCTGCTGTACCTGGTGCAGCCCGACGGCAGCGGCCAGACCATCTACGACACCGACTTCCGCCTGGACGGCGCAGTCACCGCCAGCGGTGGCCTGCAGCGCATCGACCACATGGCCCTGGCGCTGCCGGCCGAGGCACTGGACAGCTGGGTGCTGTTCTACAAGAGCCTGTTCGACTTCACCGCCGACGACGAGGTGGTGCTGCCCGACCCCTATGGCCTGGTCAAGAGCCGCGCCCTGCGCAGCCACTGCGGCACCCTGCGCGTGCCGCTGAACATCTCCGAGAACCGCAACACGGCTATTGCTCATGCACTGAACAGTTATCGTGGTTCGGGCGTGCACCATATTGCCTTCGATTGTGCGGACATCTTCCATGAGGTGGCGCGGGCCAAGGAGGCCGGGGTGCCGCTGCTGGAGATCCCGCTGAACTACTACGACGACCTGGCGGCGCGCTTTGATTTCGACGACGAGTTCTTGAGCGAACTGGCGTATTACAACGTGTTGTATGACCGCGATGCTCAGGGGGGCGAGCTGTTCCATGTGTACACCGAACCGTTTGAAGGGCGGTTCTTCTTCGAGATCCTGCAGCGCAAGGGCGGGTATGCAGGCTACGGCGCCGCCAACGTGGCGGTGCGCCTGGCGGCCATGGCCAAGGCGCGCAGCGGGGCGGGGCGTTCGAGCAAGTTGTGATTGGCCCTTTCGCGGGGCAAGCCCGCTCCCACGCCACAACCCTCGCTGCGTGGGAGCGGGCTTGCCCCGCGATGGGCCTGATGGGCCAAACCTGACCACCCGACCAACAGCGCGCTTCCCTGCACCGCCCAGCTCACGGATAATCATGCGGATTCCTATAACGAGCCTGTGAGTCGGTATGAGTGATTCGGTAGTCCAGCCTGAAGCCGAGGGCGTGCGCAAGGCGCGCAAGAACAACCCGGAGAAGACCCGCGAGAACATCCTCCAGGCCGCCATCACCGAGTTTGTCCAGCAAGGCCTGGCCGGTGCCCGGGTGGATGCCATCGCCGAACGCACCGCCACCTCCAAACGGATGATCTACTACTACTTCGGCAGCAAGGAGCAGCTGTACGTCGAGTGCCTGGTCAAGCTGTACGGTGATATTCGCAAGACCGAGCACAGCCTGGACCTGGAGTCGCTGGCACCTGAAATGGCCATCCAGCGCCTGGTGGAATTCACCTTCGATCACCACGCCAACAACGTCGATTTCGTGCGTATCGTCTGCACCGAGAACATTCACTACGGCGAGTACGTCAAGCAGTCGCCGGTGATTCGCGAAATGAGCAGCATGGTGCTCGAAGCGCTGGCCAAGATCCTCGCCCGTGGCGTCGAGCAGGGCGTGTTCCGCCCCGGCATCGAGGTGATCGACCTGCACATGCTGATGAGCTCGTTCTGCTTCTACCGGGTGTCCAACCGCCATACCTTCGGCGACATCTTCCAGATCGACCTGGCCGACGAGCAGGTCAGGCAGCGCCACAAGCAGGTGATCTGCGAGGCGGTGGTGCGCTACATCAAGGTGTGATGCCGGCTTATGTTGACCATTCTCAGCGTCATCCTGCCGATCTTCGCCCTGATTCTGGTCGGTTTCATCTGCCGGCGCACCAACAAGCTCGGTGAAAAGGCCGCTTCAGAGATCAACGCCATGGTGGTGTGGCTGTGCCTGCCGGCGCTGCTGTTCAAGGTCACCGCCACCACCACCTGGCAGGAAATCTGGCACCCGGGCTTCATCGTTGCCTTCAGCGCCGGGATGCTGCTGATGTTCGTCACTATCGTGGCCTGGCGCCTGCGCCGCGGGCACGGGCTGGTGGCGGCGAGTATCGACGGGCTCAGCGCCGGCTACGCCAACACCGGTTATATCGGCATTCCGCTGTGCGCGCTGCTGTTCGGCCATGTGGGGCTGCAACCGGCGCTGATCGCATCACTGCTGGTGGTGTGCGTGCTGTTCGCCATCTCGCTGGTGCTGATCGAGATCGGCCTGCAGGAGGAAACCCAGCTGGGCAAGGCCGTGCTGGTGGTGCTCAAGGCGTTGGGCAAGCACCCGCTGGTGCTGTCGCCGCTGGCCGGTGCGGCCTGGGCGGCGAGCGGGCTGGGGCTGGCGGAGCCGGTGATGCGCTTTCTTGACCTGCTGGCGGCGGCCACCACGCCCTGCGCGTTGATTTCCTTGGGGTTGTTTCTTGGGCAGAAGGCGGAGAAGGGCAGCGAGAGTGCCTGGCCACTGGTGTTGGTGAAACTGGTGGGCCAACCGCTGGTGACCTGGGTGCTGGCGTTCAAGGTGTTCGTGCTGCCGCCGATGTGGGCGGCCAGCGCGGTGCTGCTGGCGGCGCTGCCCACCGGCACCGGGCCGTTCATGCTGGCGGAGTTTTACCAGCGCGAGGCGGGGCTGATTTCGCGGACCATTCTGGTGTCCACTTTGGGGTCGCTATTGACCTTGACCGCGTTGATTCTGCTGCTGGACCTGAGCCACGTAGCAGCCTGAAGTGGCCCCTGCAGGAGCCGGCTTGCCGGCGATGAGGCCGGGCCTGAAAACGGGTTCACCTGCCAGGACGCCATCGCCGGCAAGCCGGCTCTCATAGAACAATACACAACTCATTGATTTAGCAGGGGCCTGTGGGAGCGGGTTTACCCGCGAACACCGGCGAAGCCGGTGCCAGACTCCGCGTCGCTTGCTTCGCGGTGGTCCGGCACTCCGGTAAACCCGCTCCCACAGGGTATGTGGCGCGCTTACGAATTCTGTTCTCTGCGCGACAGCGCAGCCCAAAGGGCTGGGTGATCTCCTACAGGGGATGCAGCGCATGTCAGCCGGCAAACACCACCCCGGTGCGCGCTGCCGCATTGCGGATATGCTCCTGCATCGCCCGCTGCGCACCAGCCTGGGAGCGGCGGGCGAGGGCGCGCAGGATCTTGCGGTGTTCCTGCCAGGTTTCCATGGCCCGCTCGGGGCGGATGAAGGGCAGCTTCTGGCTCTCCAGGAAGATGTCCTGGCTGGCGGTGATCACCTGCAGCATGGCGCGGTTGCCACTGGCTTGCAGCAGCTTCTGGTGAAAGGCGAAGTCCAGCCGGGAGGCCGCCTCGAAGCGGCCGGCGCGCAGCTCCACGGCCATGGCCTCGACGTTGGCTTGCAGCTCGTCCAGGTCATCGGCTGTCAGTGCCAGCGCGGCTTGCCCGGCGCCAAAACCTTCCAGCGCATAACGCAACTGGAAGGTATCGGCCGCCGACACCTGCTCGGCATAGGGCCAGGCGAAGCCGCCGGACAATGCGCTGGCCGGGGCCGGTGACTGCACGAACACCCCCTTGCCTGGCTGCACACTCACCAGCCCCAGGGCGCTGAGCGACGACAGTGCCTCACGCAGCGACGCCCGGCTGACCCCCAGGCGCTCGGCCAGGTCGCGCTGCGAGGGCAGGGCGTCACCGGGCTGGTAGCCGTCTTCCTCGATCAGTTTGCGGATTGCCTGCAGGGCGATTTCCGGGACGGGGCGGGCGGGGCTGGCAAGCATGCTGGGCGGACCGGTCTGAGGGCGATGGGCACCCTTTTACGGTGAATACGGGCGGCCTGGCAAGCCTTGCTTCGTTGTGGCGCAGCGCCCCGGCGGCCTGCGCAAAAGCGGGGCAGGTTGGCGCAACTGTTCAGACCAGTACGACCACAAAAAAGCGCGCTGGGCAGCGCCATATGGGCTTTTGCCCCAGGCTGGCATGCCCCGTGCACTGGCACCGCAGCCCCTTTCCCGTATCGCTGCGCGAGGCCTTTCGATGAAAACGTTCCGTACCCTGTTCCTGGCAACCCTGTTCTGCGGCGGTGCCCTGGCGCTGCCTTCGGCCCAGGCCGACGCATTGGCCGACATCACCGCCCGTGGCGTGCTCAAGGTGGCCGTGCCCCAGGACTTCCCGCCGTTCGGTTCGGTCGGCCCCGACCTCAAACCCCGCGGCCTGGACATCGACACCGCGCAACTGCTGGCCGACCGCCTGGGTGTGAAGCTGGCGCTGACCCCGGTCAACAGCACCAACCGCATCCCGTTCCTGACCACCGGCAAGGTCGACCTGGTGATCTCGAGCCTGGGCAAAAACCCTGAGCGCGCTGCAGTGATTGACTTCTCGCGCCCCTATGCACCGTTCTACCTGGCGGTGTTCGGCCCGGCCGACGCGCCCATCAGCAGCATCGACGCCATCGCCGGCAAGACCATCAGCGTCACCCGCGGCGCCATCGAGGACATGGAGCTGACCGCCGTCGCCCCGAAGGGCACCATCATCAAGCGCTTCGAAGACAACAACTCGACCATCGCCGCCTACCTGTCCGGCCAGGTCGAGCTGATCGCCAGCGGCAGCGTGGTGATGGCAGCCATCGCCGAAAAGAACCCGGCCAAGGTGCCGGTGATGAAGGTCAAGCTGAAGGACTCGCCGGTGTACGTGGGCCTGGCCAAGCAGGAGCCGGCGCTGCTGGAAAAGGTCAACGCCACCCTGGATGCCGCCAAGGCCGATGGCAGCCTCAACCGCAACGCCGAGAAATGGCTGAAGCAGCCGCTGCCGGCCGACCTTTGAGAGCCTGACCGATGGCCTATCAATTCGACTTCGCCCCGGTGCTGGCACAGGGTGACCTGCTGCTCAAGGGCGCGCTGTTCACCGTGCAACTGACGGTGATCGGCACCGTGCTGGGGGTCGCCATCGGCGTGCTCGGCGCGGTCACCCGTGCCTGGCGCCTGCGGCCGTTCGATGCGCTGTTCGGGCTGTATGTGGAGCTGATCCGCAACACCCCGTTCATCGTCCAGCTGTTCTTCATCTTTTTCGGGCTGCCGGCCCTGGGTGTGCGCCTGACCGAGTGGCAGGCGGCGGTGCTGGCCATGGTGATCAACCTGGGGGCGTACTCCACCGAGATCATCCGCGCGGGCATTCAGGCGGTGCCCAAGGGCCAGCTGGAGGCCGCAGCCGCGCTGGCCATGAGCCGCTTCGAGGCGTTCCGCCACGTGGTGCTGCAGCCGGCATTGGCCAAGGTGTGGCCGGCGCTGTCGAGCCAGGTTGTGATCGTCATGCTGGGGTCGGCGGTGTGTTCGCAGATCGCCACCGAAGAGCTGTCGTTCGCCGCCAACTTCATCCAGTCCCGTAACTTTCGCGCCTTCGAAACCTACCTGCTGACCACGCTTTTATACCTGCTGATGGCCATTGCGGTGCGCCAGCTGCTGGCCTGGCTTGGGCAGCGCCTGCTGATGGGGAGACGCTGAATGGACTTCACCCTGTGGGATATCGTGCGCAACCTGCTGGTGGGGTTGCAGTGGACCTTGCTGTTGTCGCTGGTGGCGTTCATCTGCGGCAGCCTTGCCGGGCTGTTGCTGCTGGTGGCGCGCATCAGCGACAGCGCGCTGCTGCGCGGCGTTGCCCGTGGCTACATCGAGCTGTTTCAGGGCACGCCGCTGCTGATGCAGCTGTTCATGGTGTTTTTCGGCATCGCGCTGTTTGGCCTCGACGTGTCGGCGTGGATGGCCGCAGCCATTGCCCTGACCCTGTTCAGCAGTGCCTTCCTCGCCGAAATATGGCGCGGTTGCGTGGAGTCGATCCCGCGCGGGCAGTGGGAGGCCTCTGGCAGCCTGGCCATGAGCCGGCTGGAGCAACTGCGCCACGTGATCCTGCCCCAGGCCCTGCGCATCGCCATTGCACCGACCGTGGGCTTTTCGGTGCAGGTGGTCAAGGGCACGGCGGTGACCTCGATCATCGGCTTCACCGAGCTGACCAAGACCGGCGGCATGCTGGCCAACGCCACCTTCGAGCCCTTTTTGATCTACGGCCTGGTGGCCGTGGGTTATTTCATCCTTTGCTACCCGCTCTCGCTGAGCGCCCGTTACCTGGAAAGGAGGCTGCATGCCCCTGCTTAGAGTGTCCGCGCTGCACAAGTATTACGGCGACAACCATGTACTCAAGGGCGTCGACCTGAGCATCGAGGAGGGCGAGGTGGTGGCTATCATCGGCCGCAGCGGCTCGGGCAAGAGCACCTTGCTGCGCACCCTGAACGGCCTGGAGTCGATCAGTGACGGGGTGATCGAGGTAGACGGCGAATACCTCGACGCCGCCCGTGCCGACCTGCGCGCACTGCGCCAGAAGGTGGGCATGGTGTTCCAGCAGTTCAACCTGTTCCCGCACCTGACCGTGGGCGAGAACGTGATGCTGGCGCCGCAAGTGGTGAAGAAGGCCGGCAAGGCCGAGGCGCGCCAGTTGGCCGCTCAGATGCTGGCGCGGGTGGGGTTGGGCGACAAGATCGACGCCTACCCCGACCAGTTGTCTGGCGGCCAGCAGCAGCGGGTGGCGATTGCCCGTGCGCTGGCCATGTCGCCCAAGGTGCTGTTGTGCGACGAGATCACCTCGGCGCTGGACCCGGAGCTGGTCAACGAGGTGCTGCAAGTGGTGCGCGGGCTTGCCAGCGAGGGCATGACGCTGATCATGGTCACCCACGAGATGCGCTTTGCCCGCGAGGTGGGTGACAAGCTGGTGTTCATGCACCAGGGCAAGGTGCACGAGACCGGGCACCCGCGGGAGGTGTTTGTCGCGCCGCGGACTACGGAGCTTGCCAACTTCATCGGGGCGCTGAACTGAGCAGGCTACGCAACCCTGTAGGAGCCGGCTTGCCGGCGATAGGGCCATAAGCCCTGGCAAAAGATCTGGATCTGTTTACCCAGGCCAGGCCTCATCGCCGGCAAGACGGCGCCTATGGAACACATCACAACTCGTTGACTTAACGAAGACTCTGTGGGAGCGGCTTCAGCCGCGAACACCGGCGAAGCCGGTGCCAGCATTCGCCTGTGCCGGCCCTATCGCCGGCAAGCCGGCTCCTACACGGGGCGTGGCTCAATCGAAACTGGCGAAATGTGCTTGCATGCGCGCGGCATTGGCCGGGCGGCCGCTGAACAGCTCGAACGCCTTCACCGCCTGGAACACTGCCATGGTGCCGCCATCCAGCGTGCGACAGCCCAGCGCCCGGGCCTGGCGCAGCAGTTCGGTCTCAAGCGGGAAGTAGATGATCTCCGCCACCCACAGCCGGGCATGCAGCAGCTCGGCCGGCAGCGGCATGCCTGGCAGCTTGGCCATGCCCACCGGGGTGGTGTTGACCAGCCCGTCGGCTTCGGCCACGGCATTGGCCAGGCTGCTGCCAAGCACCGCCCGGCCGGGGCCGAAGCGCTGCGCCAGGTTGTCCACCAGGGCCTGGCCACGGGCCGCGTCCACCTCGAACAGCACCAGCCGCTCGACCCCTTCAGCCAGCAGCGCATGGGCCACTGCCGAGCCGGCACCGCCCGCGCCCAGCTGCACCACCAGGCCTCTGTTCACCCCGGGCAGGCCGCGCCGGAAACCTTCGGCAAAGCCCAGGCAGTCGGTGTTGTGGCCAACCCGCTTGCCGTCGCGCAGCACCACGGTGTTCACCGCGCCGATGCCGCGGGCCTCGTCCGACAGCTCATCGAGCAGCGGCAAGATCGCCTGCTTGAACGGGAAGGTGATGTTCAGCCCGGTAAAGCCGGTGTGCTGCGCGGCGTCCAGCAACTGGGGCAGGGCGCTGTCGTCCAGGCCCAGCGGGTCGGCGTCGATCAACCGGTACAGGTAGCGCAGCCCCTGGGCGTCGCCTTCGTGTTCGTGCAGCGCCGGGGTGCGCGAGGCCTGGATGCCGCGGCCGATCAGGCCGGCGAGGATGCCTGGGGTGCTCATGCCTGCTGCTCCTTGAAGTGCTCGCCGAACCAACTGAGCGCCATACGGTAGCCCTGGCTGCCCAGGCCGCAGATCACCCCCACGGCAATGCTGGAGACGAACGACAGGTGGCGGAAGGGCTCGCGCTTGTGCACGTTGGACAGGTGCACCTCGATCACCGGCAGCTCGGCGGCCACCAGCGCATCGCGGATGGCCACCGAGGTGTGGGTCCAGGCAGCGGGGTTGATGACGATGCCGTGGCAGCGGCCACGGGCGGCGTGGATCCACTCGATCAACTCGCCTTCGTGGTTGGTCTGGCGAAATTCCAGCTCGAGGTTGAGCGCGCGGGCGCTGTCGGCGCACAGGCTGGCCAGGTCGGCGAGGGTTTCGTGGCCGTACTGGGCCGGTTCGCGGGTGCCCAGCAGGTTCAGGTTCGGGCCGTTGAGCACGAGGATTCGGGGTGTCATGGCGGGGTATCGCTTTGTTGTTTTTGGGATGTCTCGAGTTTTGTACTATCCGGTTAGTTTCGTCAAATCGTGAAAAGGGGATTGTGGGCGGTTATCGAACGTGCGCGGGGTGGTTTGAAACATCCTGAGGTGGTTTTGCAGGTTGTTTCCGAGCCGTTTGTAGGAGGTTTCTTTAGTTGGCGGGCGGCGAAAAATTGCCCCGGTTTCGCTGATAGGGTTCGTGGCTTTCAGCGAACAGGGAGTTCCAGCCATGTTGCCTGCCGGCCAGCCAAGGCGTTTCAGCTGCACCATCGAAGGTTTTGATAAGGACCTGCAGGTGCTGTCGTTCGAGGGGGAAGAGGCGCTCAGCCGGCCTTACCGATTTATCGTCGAGCTGGTCAGCGAATGCGCCAATATCAACCTGGAGGCGCTGCTGCACAGGCAGGCATTCCTGCAGCTGGACGAGGCGGGTAATGGTATCCACGGCCAGGTATACCAGGCTGCACAGGGCGATTCGGGCCAGCGCCTGCACCACTACCGCATCGTACTGGTACCTCACCTGAGCTACCTGGTTCACCGCCGTAACCCGCGCATCTTTCAGCACAAGAGCGTGCCACAGATCATCGAGGCGCTGCTGGCGGACCATGGTGTCACGGCTGATGCCTTTCGCTTCGCCCTTTGTACTGCCAGCCCGGTGCGTGAGTATTGCGTGCAGTACGGCGAGAGCGACCTGCATTTCTTGCAGCGGTTGTGCGAGGAGGAGGGCATCCACTATCACTTTGAGCACAGCCGCCAGGGCCATCAACTGGTGTTTGGCGACGACCAGACCGTTTCCCCCAGGCTCGCTGCGCCGGTTGCCTATGTGCAGCACAGCGCCATGGTGGCTGACGAAGCGGTGATCGACAGCTTCGAGACGCGCCTGGAAGCCCGGCCAAACCGTGTGGCGCGGCGCGATTACGACTTCCAGCACCCGCGCCTGCTGCTGGAGGCCGGGGCCAGCCTGCAGCCTGCGATACCTTCTGAACCCTTGCTCGAAGATTACGACTACCCGGGCCGCTTCACCGACCGTACCCGTGGCAGGCAGCTCAGCCAGCGCGCCCTGGAGCGCCATCGCGCCGACTACCGCCTGGCCCAGGGCGGCAGCGACGACAGCCGCCTGGTCAGCGGCCATTTCCTGACCCTGGCCCGGCACCCCAGGCCCGAGTGGAACGATCTGTGGCTGCTCACCGAAGTACGCCACGAAGGCAGTCAGCACCAGGTGCTGGAGGAGGCCGGTGCCGCAGGCACCAGCCAGCCGGGCTATCGCAACACGTTCTTCGCGGCCCCTTGGGATGCCTGCTACCGCCCGCCGCTGCGCCACCGCAAACCCCGGGTGCTCGGCTGCCAGACCGCCGTGGTCACAGGCCCTGCGGGCGAGGAGATCCATTGCGACGCCCATGGCCGGGTCAAGGTGCAGTTTTTCTGGGACCGGGAAGGCCAGGGCGACGACAGCAGCAGTTGCTGGCTACGGGTGTCATCCAGCTGGGCCGGCGAGCGCATCGGCGGTGTGGCCATCCCGCGGGTGGGCATGGAAGTGCTGGTCGAATTTCTTGAAGGCGACCCCGACCAGCCGGTGGTGACTGGCTGCCTGTACCATGGCGAACACCCCACGCCCTACCCGTTGCCCGCGCAGCAGGCCTGCACCGTGCTCAAAACCCGCAGCAGCCCCGGTGGCGGGGGCTTCAACGAGCTGCGGGTGGACGACACGGCGGGGCAGGAGCAGGTGTTTCTACAGGCCCAGCGGGATTGGGACCAGTACATCGGCCGCGACCAGAAGATACATGTCGGCAAGCAGCGCCACGACAGCGTCACAGCCAACAGCTACAGCCAGTTCCAGGCCGAAGAGCACCGCACCACCCTGGGCGACCGCAAGACTGAGCTCAAGGCAGGAGATCACCTCCAGGTCGGTGACAGCCAGCACTTGAAAGTGGGCAATGCCCGCTTGCTCGAGGCGGGGCAACAAATCCACATCAAGGCCGGTCAGCACCTGGTTATCGAGGCCGCCCAGGAGCTCACGGTGAATGCCGGCGGCAGCTTTATCAGGCTCGATGGGCAAGGCGTGTTGCTGGCGGGGTCACAGGTGAGCTGCAACAGCGGTGGCACGCCGGGGCTGGGCAGCGGGGTGGCGCTGTTGAGCCCGCTGCTGCCGTTGCAGGTACCCCTGGCAAGGCCCGGGCGCGCGGGGCCAAGCCCTGGCAGCCCGCCGCCGCAAACCGCACAGCCTGAGCCGCAACCCTATTCGCTGGCGATTCGCCTGGTCGATGTGCCCGGCGACAGCGGCTTCCCGCTCGCCGACACGTCGTGGCAGATCCTCCAGGACGGGCACGACACCCCCTTGCTCGAGGGCGTGAGCGACGAAGCCGGCCAGGTGCAGCTGGATGCCGGGCAACGCCTGCGCCTGGGGGCCGCTGCCAGCGGTGCCAACCTGTGGTTGTGTTATCCGGGGCAGTGCATCCCGTTGCTGCTGCATGACGAACCGGCAAGTCCAGACCAGCAACATCTCGCACTGTGCGCGCTGGACTTTCATGACCGCCTGCGCCACTCGCGGGCCGATGCGGCCTGCCAGGCGCGTGTCGACCAGGACCCATGCGCAGCCAGCGAGTTGTACCGCACATTGCAAGACGGGGAGGCCTGAGCATGTCTGGCAACCCACCCCCGTACAACGGCGTACGCCACAAGGAAGTCACCCAGATCATCAGCGCCGACGGCCGGCCGCTGAAAGCGGTCAGCGCCCCGGACTTCTTCATTCGCGGTGCCAACACCTTCGCCCCGGTGCGCAGCGGCAACCGGGTGCGTTTCTTCACCAGTGGCCACGCCTACTATCAGGACCTTGCCGAGGCCATCGACCAGGCGCAGGCGTCGATCTTCATCACCGGCTGGCAGGTCAACCATGACGTGCTGCTCGACGGCAAGCGCAGCCTGTGGCAATGCCTGCGCGCCGCGCTCAAAAGCAAGCCGGCGCTCAAGGTGTATGTGCTGCCCTGGCTCAGCCCCATGCCCAGCCTGGGCACCCACGATTTCGAGACCATGCTGGCGGTGTTCCACCTTAATGTGGGGCTGGGCCGCGCCCGGGCATTTTGCCTGCCGGCCATCCAGCAGAGCGACATGAAGGGCCTGGGCGCGGTGTTCTCGCACCACCAGAA
>NZ_JBJDNC010000055.1:0-36305 GCF_044900265.1 Pseudomonas sp. NPDC089406
CATGGATGCCGGTCGAGCGCCGATCGGGCCAGGGACGGCCCGTCGGCGCGTACCCCCGGAGCAAGCCCGGAGTGAGGGAACCCCGGAGCGCAGCGTAGGGGCCGGATGATGGGAGCGAGCGGCTTTGCTTACTTTGGCCAAGACCAAAGTAAGCCGCCGTAAGGGCGGAAAGGTGAATAAGCGTCACTACAAATAATGAATGCGCATACAACTATCAAAACAAACAGCAACCAAACCCACTCAATTCAATTCAATTCAATTCAATTCAATTCAATTCAAAATTAAAGTCTCACACCAAGAAATCAAAGCCCTCGGACATATAGCCGCCGCCCCCAGAAAACCCACACCCCGGTGCAAACAGATATCCCAACGTCGCCCCCAACGAAGCACACCCCGCCCCCACCCGCTCTACTGGCCCAACAACAACAAAAACAACAGCGCACACCGCTCAAGCCCAAGCTGCCAGACCACCGGAGAGCACACCCTATGTCCACCCCCCATGAGGTCCCACCCGCCACCCTGCGCCGCGTCATCGCCGCCTCCGCCATCGGCAACTTCGTCGAGTGGTTCGACTTTGCGGTTTACGGCTTCCTCGCCACCCTGATCGCCAGCCAGTTCTTCACCGGCGAAAGCGCAAGCGTCGCCCTGCTCAAGACCTTCGCCGTGTTCGCCGTGGCCTTCGCGCTACGCCCGCTCGGCGGCATCGTGTTCGGCGCCCTCGGCGACCGGCTCGGGCGCAAACGCATCCTCTCGCTGACCATCCTGCTGATGGCCGGCTCCACCACCCTGATCGGCCTGCTGCCAACCTACGCCAGCATCGGCGTACTGGCCCCGGTGCTGCTCACCCTGGCCCGCTGCCTGCAAGGCTTTTCTGCCGGCGGCGAGTACGCCGGCGCCTGCGCCTACCTGATGGAACACGCGCCACAAAACAAACGCGCGTTCTACGGCAGCTTCGTGCCCGTATCGACCTTCTCGGCATTCGCCTGCGCGGCGGTGATCGCCTATGGCCTGGAAGCCAGCCTCAGCGCCGAGGCCATGAACGCCTGGGGCTGGCGCATCCCGTTCCTGGTCGCCGCGCCGCTGGGGCTGGTGGGGCTGTACCTGCGCTGGCGCATGGAAGAAACCCCGGCGTTTCGCCAGGCCATCGCCGAAGGCAAGCAGCACGCCCACTCACCGCTGGCCGACACCCTGCGCCACCATGGCCGCACCATCCGCAACCTCGGCGCGTTCATTTCGCTGACGGCGCTGTCGTTCTACATGTTCACCACCTACTTCGCCACCTACCTGCAGACCGTCGGCCAGCTGAGCCGCGCCCAGGCGCTGCTGGTGTCCACCGTGGCGCTGCTGTTCGCCGCCGCCGGCTGCCCGCTGGCCGGTGCGTTCAGTGACCGCGTGGGCCGCAGGCGGACCATCGGCTTTACCTGCATCTGGGTGATGCTGGCGGTCTTTCCGGCCTACTGGCTGGCCAGTTCCGGCTCGCTCAGCGGCGCCCTGCTGGGGGTGGTCCTGCTGGCCATCGGCGCACTGCTGAGCGGGGTGGTCACCGCCGCGCTGCTGTCGGAGTGCTTCCCGACCCGCAGCCGCTATACCGCCTCGGCGATTACCTACAACGTCGCCTACACCCTGTTCGGCGGCACCGCGCCGCTGGTGGCCACCTGGCTGATCGAGCAGAGCGGCAGCCGCCTGGCACCGGCGTTCTACCTGGTGGTGATCGCGCTGCTGGCCTTGATCGGCGGCCTGGCGCTGCCAGAAACCTCGCGGGTGTCGCTGCATGACGAGCCCGTCACAGATGCCGAAGGCCAAGCAGAATCGGCCTGAACCGTACAACAAACAACACCGAAGCCCTCATCGCCGGCTTGCCGACGATGAGGGCTACTACAGGCTGGCGTTCAATCAAAACATTACGCGCACCCACAGTTCGCGACAAAACAATGACTTGCCGAGACATTGAACTGTCAGTAACTCGTTTAATGACAAAAATAATTACGCCAACAATTTTTTGCGCACAATTAAAAATTATTGACGTCAAATTCAAGACGCCCATCAGCGGTCGTACACTCGTTTGAACATTAAGTTCAAAATTTTCTTTGCAGATGATGGCAATTGCCCATCATCTCGCGCTAGGATTCAATCTCCCCTGTAATGCCATGGCTTTTCCAGGCCTGCACCGGCATTTCCCCTGAGCCCACGGAAGGATCGCTCACACCGCCCAAGCACCAGAATGCCCGGTCGATTTCAATCGAACCCGGCATGAAAGCACCACAACTTTCAGGTTAGTTCTTTTATTCGATCACCTTCGTCATGAAGGGGTGTCGTTTCGGTGTCTGCAGTTTCAAACCACGGAGTGCGCAGTTATGGATGGTTTTGTAGGTGAGATCCGCCTGTTTACGATGAGTTGGGTACCCAGGAACTGGTTGCCTTGTAATGGCCAGACCCTGGCCATCAGCCAGAACCAGGTGCTGTTCTCCTTGATTGGCAACATTTACGGCGGTGACGGTCGCAACACGTTCAACCTGCCCGACCTGCGCGGGCGTGTCGCCATTGGCACCGTAGTGCCCACTGCGCCAACCAGCGCCCACCCGCTGGGAGAGTATGAGGGTGGCGAGACTTCGGCCATTCCGGCATCCATCGTGCCGCTGCACAACCACACCTTGCGTGTCAGTTCGGCCACTAGCGGCAACGCCGGCCCGGCCAATAATTTCCCGGGTGCCAGCCTGCTGCAGGCCACCGGTAACAACGCTGGCAATGTCTATGTCACTGCCAGCGCCACAGGCCGCACGCCGATCAACGCCAATACGGTCATCCCCGGCAACGGCGTGCCAGCGCCCAACGTGCAGCCATCGGTAGTGTTGAACTACTGCATCTGCACCAATGGCCTCTACCCCAGCCGCGGATAACTGAAAACAAGCCTGATGAGGGGCATGAAATGTCTGAACCATATGTTGGGGAAATCCGCCTGTTCGCCGGTAACTACGCCCCGGTCAACTGGCTTGCCTGCGATGGCAGCATCCTGAAGATCACCGATTACCAGGCACTGTACTCCCTGATTGGCACCACCTACGGCGGCGATGGCCGCGACACCTTCATGCTGCCCGACCTGCGTGGGCGCGTGGTGGTCGGCCAAGGCAACGGTACGGGCCTCACGCCGCGCACGCTGGGCCAGGCTTTTGGCACCGAGACGGTAACGCTGGCCGCTGAAAACACGCCGCCCCACCAGCACCCCTTCAGCGTCAATGCCGCGCCCGCCACCAGCATCACGCCAGCCGACAGCAGCAACACCAACACCCGCAGCTTCGGCATTTTCACCCCTGTGAACCAGATGCGCGGGCTGTACAACAAGGCCACGGCCACCACCAACCTGGTCACGCTGAACCCTGCGGCGGTCACCACCTACAACCACACACCAACGCCTCACAACAACGTGATGGCCTCGAGCGTCATCAACTACATCATCTGTGTGAACGGGTATTACCCGACCCAATCCTGAGGCTCAGCCTTACTTCACTACCAGGAGGTGCAACATGGACCCGTTCCTCGGCGAAATCAGGCTGTTCCCCTACAACTTCGTTCCACGCGGCTGGGCATTGTGCGACGGCTCGTTACTCCCCCTGCGAGGCTTCACCAGCTTGTTCTCGCTGCTAGGCGTGCAATACGGCGGTGACGCCGTGAATACCTTTGGCGTGCCCAACCTGAACGGCCGAGTGGCCATGCACAAGGGCACCGGCACTGGCCTGACGCCACGCACTCAGGGCCAGTTGATAGGGGCCGACACCGTCACCCTCGACTCCAGCCACCTGGCCTCGCACAGCCATCTGATCGCACTCAACAACGGCCTTGATGGCGCTACCTCAGTGGATGCACCTGATAACAATGTCTACCTGAGCCAACCACGCTCGGTGCTGCTGTATAACGCCACGCCCGCGCCCGAGGGCTACACCCTGACCAACGAAACCATCGGCAACGGCGGCAACACCAACCCGACGGCTGCGCCACGGGACAACATGCAGCCGTACCTGACGCTCGTTTACGCCATCGCCACGGAAGGAATATGGCCGCCAAAACCGGACCCAGCGCCCTGATCGGCTGGCTCAACGCCAGCCAGACACACCGCGTCATCCCCGACCTGCGCCCGCAGGTCGGGGATGACGCGGCGTTTCTACGCGAACTGTTCGTCAGCCGTCGCTGGCAGGAAACCCTGGCCGCTCCTGGGTGGAGCGACCAGCAGCGGCTGGCCTTTCTGCACAGCCAGGCCGACCTGCAACAACAGCACTACGCCCGGCACTACGCTGATGCCGCTTTCATGATCATCGAACAGCGTGGCCAGCCGATCGGCCGGTTGTGCGTGCTGTGTGCAGAGCAAGAGGTGCGCCTGGTGGATGTGGCCCTGCTGCCAGCCTATCAGCAGCAAGGGTTTGGCAGTGCCTTGCTCGACGCCGTGCTGGCGCTGGCCGACAGCACCGGCAAGCCATGCACACTGAGCGTCGAACCCTTCAGCCCGGCACGCCGCCTGTATGAGCGCGCCGGCTTCGAGGCCCTGGCCTTGCAAGGCCCTTACCTGCAGATGTGCAGGGCCTCCCGGCAACCCCAGGTTACAGGCGGGCTTACCATGGACGACTGACCCCGGGCACCCACCCAGGCACGGCCGGCACCTTCGCCGGCCCATGACATTTCCAGCAGCCCGACACCGCCCCTGGTGCCCGGCAGGACGCCACATGATGACTTCACGAATATTCGACATTCACCGTTTTGCCAGGCTGCTGGCCATGTTCTGGCTGGCCTTGCTGGCACAGGCATTCGCCGCCCAGGCACAGGCCGCCCCCACCATCTCGCCAGCCTCCGGTACCCACCTGGGGTCGTATCCGGCGGGCGTGGCGTTGAACATTGTACTCACTGCGTCTGGTGGCACCCCGCCCTACACCGACTGGTACCAATGCGACAACAACGTTGATCCGCCCACACGCATATGCATGCCAGACGGCCTGCGCATCGAGTTCACCGCAGGCACTGGCACCGCCACCATCACTGGTACTCCGACCACGGTCGGCCTGGCCCAGCAGTTCACCGTATCGGCGTGGGACAGCGTCTGGGACATGGCCGGGACCGCCACCTATACCATCGACATCACCGGCGGGCCGACCCTTAACAGCCTCGCGCCCAGCAGTGGCAGCACTGCGGGCGGCACCAGCGTGGCACTCATCGGCAGCGGCTTCACCGGCGCCACCAAGGTTACCTTCGACGGCACCGACGCCAGCTTCAGCGTGAACAGCGACACCACCATCACCGCCACCGCCCCGGCCCACGCTGCGGGGGCGGTCAATGTGGTGGTCACCACCCCTGATGGCTCGTCGGCCGCCCAGACCTTCACCTATGTGGCGCCAACGCCGACCTTGAGCAGTGTCAGCCCCAGCAGCGGCACCACCGCAGGCGGCACCAGCGTGACCCTGACCGGCACCAACCTCACCGGCGCCACTGCGGTCACCATTGGCGGCACGGCCGCCACCGGCATTACCGTGGTCAACGCCACCACCATTACCGCCACCACCCCGGCCCATGCCGCCGGTACGGTCAGCGTGACGGTCACCACCCCGGGCGGCACGGCCACCCTGACCAACGCCTACACCTATGCGACGCCCACGCCGACCTTGAGCAGCGTCAGCCCCAACAGCGGCACCACCGTCGGCGGCACCAGCGTGACCCTGACCGGTACCAACTTCAGCGGCGCCACCGGTGTTACCTTCGGCGGCCTTTCCGCCACCAGTATCGTCGTGGTCAACGCCAACATCATTACCGCCATCACCCCGGCCAATGCCGCAGGTGCGGTCAACGTGGTGGTCACCACCCCGGGCGGCACCGCCACCCTGACCAACGGCTACACCTACGTGACCCCCACGCCGACCCTGACTGGCGCCAGCCCCAACAGCGGCAGCACCGCCGGCAGCACCAGCGTGACCCTCACCGGCAGCAACCTGATCGGCACCACGGGCGTCACCTTCGGCGGCACCGCCGCCACTGGCGTAACCGTCAACAGCAACACCTCGGTCACCGTGGTCACCCCGGCCCATGCTGCCGGCCTGGTGGATGTCGTACTCAGCACCCCGGGCGGCACCTCCACCCTGGTCACCGGCTACACCTATATCGCCCCCTCGCCGCCCGTGGCCAACGCGGTCAGCGTCACGCTGGCGGCCAACACCAGCGCCAACCCCATCACCCTGAACATCAGCGGCGGTACCGCCACCAGCGTGGCCGTGGCCAGCGGGCCAAGCCAGGGCACCACCAACGTTTCCGCTACCAGCATCACCTACACCCCCAACGCCGGCTACTCCGGTGGCGACAGCTTCACCTACACCGCCACCGGCCCAGGCGGCACTTCGGCGCCCGCGACGGTCACCATCACCGTCAACGCGCCGGCCCTGATCATCAGCCCGACCACCCTGCCCAACGCCACGGCCAGCAATGCCTACAGCCAGACCTTGAGCACTGCCAACGGTGCTACGCCTTACAGCTACGTGGTGACTTCCGGCGCCGTGCCGCCCGGCCTGAGCCTGGCCAGCGGCGGCGTGCTGAGCGGCACCCCCAGCGCCGTCGGCACCTTCAATTTCACGGTCACCTCCACCGACGCCCACAACGCAACCGGCAGCCGGGCCTACAGCCTGACCGTGCAAGCTGCGACCATCGCTATCACCCCTACCACCCTCGGCACGCTCAACGCAGGTACGGCTTACAGCCAAACCCTGAGCGCCACCGGCGGCAACGGCAGCTACACCTGGTCGAGCGCCGGCTCGCTGCCGCCCGGCATTACCGTCAGCAGTGGCGGCGTGGTCAGCGGTACGCCGACCAGCAGCGGCAACTACAGCTTCACCGTTACCGCCACCGACAGCCTCGGCTCAACCGGCTCGCAGGGTTACGCCGTGACGGTCAACGACCAGGCACCCGTCGCCAACAACTCGACCCTGACCGTGCAAGGCGGCAGCAACAACAACCCGGTCGCCCTGAACCTCACCGGTGGCTCGGTGAGCCAGGTGAGCATCGTCTCCAATGCCAGCAACGGCACCGCCACCGCTACTGGTACTACCATTCTGTTCACCCCGGCCGCGGGCTTTGCCGGCCCCGACAGCTTCACCTACAACGCCACCGGCCCAGGCGGTACGTCCAATACCGCCACCGTCAGCGTGACGGTCACCGCGCCGACCATCAGCATCACCCCGGCAACCCTGACCAACGCGCAACAGAACTCCGCCTACTCGCAGACCCTGACCGCCAGCGGCAGCAGCGGCTCGTATGCCTTCAGCGTAGTGGCAGGCAGCCTGCCGGCGGGCATGAACCTGTCGGCGGTGGGCTTGCTCAGCGGCACGCCCACCGCTGCCGGCAACAGCAACTTCACCGTGCGCGCCATGAGCAGCGGCGGCTTCTTCGGCGACCAGGCCTACACCCTCGTGGTCACCAGCCAGGCGCCAGTGGCCGGCCCGCTGAACCTCAGCGTGACAGCCAACAGTTCGGCCAACCCGGTCACGCTCAACCTCAGCGGTGGCGCCGCCACCAGCGTCAGCGTGAGCAGCGCCCCGACCCACGGCACCACCTCGGTGAGCGGTACCAGCATCAGCTACACCCCCACCGCTGGCTACTCCGGCCCGGACAGCTTCAGCTACATCGCCACCGGCGCCGGCGGTAGCTCGTCACCGGCAACCGTGAGCGTCACCGTGCAGGCGCCCACCCTGGCGATCACCCCGGCCACCGCGAACCTGCCTGCAGCCACCCAGAACGCCGCCTACAGCCAGAGCCTGAGCACCAGCGGCGGTACCGCGCCGTACAGCTTCAGCGTGACCAGCGGCGCACTGCCGGCCGGGCTGACCCTGGACGCCGGCGGCAGCCTCAGCGGCACGCCGACGGCGGTGGTCACCAGCAACTTCACGGTCACCGTCACCGACGCCAACGGCGCCACCGGCAGCCGCGCCTACAGCCTGGAAGTAGCAGCCCAGAGCGTGGTGGTGCCGCCAAGCAGCGAAGCCGTGGAGCCGGGCCAGACCGCCACGGTCGACCTGACCCGCGGCGCCACCGGCGGCCCGTTCACCAGCGCCACCCTGCTGTCGGTGAGCCCGCCTTCGGCCGGCACCGCGCGCATGACCGGCCCGTTCACCATGCGCTTCGCCCCGGCTGCGGGCTTCAGCGGCAGCGCGGTGGTGAGCTTCCGTCTGCTGGCCGCCAGCGGCATTTCGGCAGCCAGCTTCGTCACCTTCGCCGTGCAAGCACGCCCCGACCCGACCAAGGACGCCGAAGTGATCGGCCTGCTCAACGCCCAGTCGCGGGCCGCCGAGCGCTTTGCCAGCACCCAGATGGACAACTTCAACCGCCGCCTGGAGCAGCTGCACCGCCCCACCTGTGACCGCAACTCGTTCAACGCCAGCGTGCGCCACGGCCGCGATGACGTGAGCCTGGGCAGCCTGGGCAAGGCCCTGCGCGACGAGCTCGAAGGCAACGGCAAGGGCAGCGACGAAGACGACGACGAAAAACGCCGCCAGGAGCGTGACAGCTCCCGTGCCAGCACCGGCGAATGCCGCGAAGAGGCCCTGGCGTTCTGGACCGACGGCTTCGTCAACACCGGTTCCAACCGCGCCCGCGGTGCCAAGGACAACAGCTTCACCACCTATGGTTTGAGCGCCGGCATGGACTATCGCCTGTCGCCACGGGCCGTGGTGGGTGTGGGCTTTGGCTACGGCAACGACCGCGCCGACATTGGCGAGCACGACACCCGTAACGAGGGCGACGCCCTGGGCCTGGCGGCCTACCTGAGCGTCAACCCGCTGTCGGAGGTGTATATCGATGCGCTGCTCGGCTACAACCGCATCAGCTTCGATTCGAGCCGCTATGTCACTGCCGACCCGTCCAACGGCTATGCCCATGGCTCGCGCGATGCCGACCAGCTGTTCGCCTCGCTGACCGCCAGCTACGAGTACCGCCGGGGGCCGCTGTCGCTGGCCCCGTATGCGCGGATCAACAGCAGCTACACCAAGCTCGATGCCTTCAGCGAGCGCGGCGGCGGTGCCTATGCCCTGACCTACGAGGAGCAGACCCTGCGCTACTTCACCTCGTTCGTGGGGGTACGTTCGGGCTACGACATCGACACCCGCTTTGGCGTGCTGACACCGCGTGTGGGCCTGGCCTGGGGCCACAACTTCAGCCGCAACCAGGACTACCGCATGCGCTACGCCGACCAGGGTAGCGACAGCGTGCTGTACCGGTTGTCGCCCGACCCGATGGACACCAACTTCATGGACCTGGACACCGGGCTGGATCTGACCCTGGGCCGCAGCTGGCGCCTGGGCTTCTCGTACAAGACTGCGCTGGGTACCAATGAGCGCAACGAGATGTTCCGTATCGGGCTGGATGGCAAGTTCTGACCTGCCCTCACCTGCAATGAAGAAGGCCACCGAAAGGTGGCCTTTTTTTGTGTCGCCTATGCGGGCCTCATCGCGGGCAAGCCCGCTCCTACAGGTACGCCGCATAGGCTCGAACCGGCGCTGTACCTGTGGGAGCGGGCTTGCCTGCGATGGGCCGCAAAGCGGCCCCAATGGTTCAACTGGCTGGCATTGACCGCGAAACAGCCTTTTTTGTATCGCCTATGCGGGCCTCATCGCGGGCAAGCCCGCTCCTACAGGTACGCCGCCAGATTGAAACGTGGCACGTTTGTGTGGGAGCGGGCTTGCCCGCGATGGGGCCGCCAGCCTTAGTGCAGATCGAAGCGGTCGAGCTCCATTACCTTCACCCACGCCGCCACGAAGTCCTTGACGAACTTCTCCTTGGCGTCACTGCTGCCGTACACCTCGCTCAATGCGCGCAGTTGGGCATGGGAGCCAAACACCAGGTCGACGCGGCTAGCGGTCCATTTCACCTGGCCGGTCTTGCGATCACGGCCTTCGAAGGCTTCGTTGTCACCCGAGGTCGGCTTCCACTCCACGCCCATGTCCAGCAGGTTGCGGAAGAAGTCGTTGCTCAGCACCCCGACTTTGTCGGTGAACACGCCCTGCTGGTTACCACCATGGTTGGCCCCCAGCACCCGCAGGCCGCCCACCAGCACAGTCAGTTCCGGCGCGGTCAGGGTCAACAGCTGGGCCTTGTCCAGCAACAGCTTCTCGGCCTTGACGCTGTAGCGTGCCTTGCTGAAGTTGCGCAGGCCATCGGCCAGCGGCTCCAGCACGGCGAACGACTCGACGTCGGTCTGCTCTTGCGAGGCATCCACCCGGCCCGGGTGGAACGGCACGCTGATGCTGTGCCCGGCATCCTTGGCGGCTTTTTCCACCGCTGCGCTACCGGCCAGCACGATCAGGTCGGCCAGGGAGATCTTGTTGCCACCCTCGCTGCGGATTTTCTCCAGTGCCGCCAGCACCTTGTCGACGCCCTCGTTGGCCTTCCAGCCCTTTTGCGGCTCCAGGCGCAGGCGACCACCGTTGGCTCCGCCACGCTTGTCCGAACCACGGAAGGTCGAGGCAGACGCCCAGGCGGTCGCCACCAGCTCACCGACGCTCAAGCCCGAAGCCAGCACCTTGGCCTTCAGCGCGGCGATATCCGCCTCGCCCGGCAGCGGGCCGGCCTTGGGCAGCGGGTCTTGCCACAGCAGCTCTTCGTTGGGCATTTCCGGGCCCAGGTAACGGGCCAGCGGGCCCATGTCGCGGTGGATCAGCTTGTACCAGGCGCGGGCGAAGGCATCGGCCAGCTGGTCCGGGTTGTCCTTGAAGCGCTTGGCAATGGGGCCGTAGATCGGGTCGAAGCGTAGCGCCAGGTCGGAGGTGAGCATCGAGGGCGCGTGTTTTTTGCCCGCATCGTGCGCATCCGGCACGGTGCCTGCGCCCTTGCCGTCCTTCGGCCGCCACTGGTGGGCACCGGCCGGGCTCTTGGTCAGTTCCCACTCGAAGTTGAACAGGTTGTTCAGGTACTCGTTGCTCCATTTGGTCGGCGTCGAGGTCCAGGTCACTTCCAGGCCGCTGGTGATGGTGTCGCCGCCCTTGCCGGTGCCAAACTTGTTGGCCCAGCCCAGGCCCTGCAGCTCAAGGCCCGCAGCTTCTGGCTCAGGCCCCACGTTATCGGCAGGGCCGGCGCCGTGGGTCTTGCCGAAGGCATGGCCGCCGGCGATCAGCGCCACGGTTTCTTCATCGTTCATGGCCATGCGGCCGAAGGTCTCGCGGATATCCTTGCCCGAGGCGACCGGGTCGGGGTTGCCTTCCGGGCCTTCCGGGTTCACGTAGATCAGGCCCATCTGCACGGCGGCCAGGGGGTTTTCCAGGTTGCGCTCCAGGTTGCGGCTTTGCTCCTCGCCATGCTTGGCAGGCTCCGCCACCAGGTCGCCCTTGCCCGGCGGCTGGGCCTTGCCATAACGCGTGTCACCACCCAGCCAGACCTTCTCCGAGCCCCAGTACACGTCTTCGTCCGGCTCCCACACATCGGCGCGCCCGCCAGAGAAACCAAAGGTCTTGAAGCCCATGGACTCCAGGGCGACGTTGCCGGTGAGCACGATCAGGTCGGCCCAGGAGATCTTGTTGCCGTACTTCTGCTTGATCGGCCACAGCAGGCGCCGGGCCTTGTCCAGGCTGACGTTGTCGGGCCAGCTGTTGAGCGGGGCAAAGCGTTGCTGGCCGGAACCGGCGCCGCCGCGTCCATCACCGATGCGGTAGGTGCCGGCGCTGTGCCAGGCCATGCGCACGAACAGCGGGCCGTAGTGGCCGAAGTCCGCCGGCCACCAGTCCTGGGAGTCGGTCATCAGCGCGGTGAGGTCGTGTTTGAGGGCCTGAAAATCCAGGCTCTTGAACGCCTTGGCGTAGTCGAACTCAGGGTCTGGGCTGGACTTGGCCGAATGCTGGTGGAGGATGCGCAGGTTGAGCTGGTCAGGCCACCAGTCACGGTTGCTGGTGCCGCCACCGGCGGTCTGGTGGAACGGGCATTTCGATTCGTTCGACATCTGCTTGTACCTTTTGTGTCGGGCTGCTCATCAGGTGTCGTCGGTCTAGGCCGACATCGGGCTTGCCAAGGTCTCAGGGCGGCGCCGGCAGGGTCTTGCACCCTGGTGCTCAGGCACGGCCGCAGGGGCATTTCACGGGGCCACGGGAAAGACTAGCCGAGCTTGGCCAGAGGTCTAATAGAGCCGCTATTGAGGGGCAATAGCCTGCGCACATCGGTACAAGCCAAACCGCACCGATCCGTGCTTCAATCTGCGGTCCCCTTCCGCCCAAGGCCCCTGTGCATGAACCGCAATGACCTGCGCCGCGTCGACATGAACCTGCTGGTGGTGTTCGAATCGCTGATGATCGAACGCAACCTGACCCGCGTGGGCGAAAAGCTGTTCATCACCCAGCCCACCGTGAGCGCCGCCCTGGCGCGCCTGCGCGACTTGTTCGACGACCCGCTGCTGATTCGCAACGGCCGGGCCATGGAGCCAACACCTCGGGCCATGCAGATCTTCCACGAGCTGGGCCCGGCCATGGATGTGATTTCGGCGGCCATCAGCCGGGCCAAGACCTTCGAGCCGGCCAGCAGCTGCAACGTGTTCCGCCTGGGGCTGTCGGACGACGCCGAGTTCGGCCTGTTCCCGCCGTTGCTGGAAGCCTTGCGCGAAGAAGCACCGCAGATCAGCGTGGTGGTGCGCCGGGCCAACTTCCTGCTGATGCCGGCGCTGCTGGCCTCGGGCGAGATCTCGGTGGGGGTCAGCTACACCACCGAACTGCCGGCCAACGCCAAACGCCGCAAGCTACGCGACATCGGCGTGCGGGTGCTGCGCGCCGACGACCGCCCGGGGCCGCTGACCCTGGACGAATACTGCAGCCGCCCCCATGTGATGGTGTCGTTCTCTGGCGACATGAGCGGCAATATCGACCTGGACCTGGCGCGCATCGGCCGCTGCCGCAAGGTGGTGCTGGCGGTGCCGCAGTTCGGCAGCCTGCGCGCGCTGCTGCGCAACACCGAGATGATCGCCACGGTGCCCGACTACGCCGCCTGCGCCCTGGCCGACGACGGCAGCCTGCGCGCCGACCCGGCGCCGTTCGAAATCGCCGAGGCCGAGCTGTCGATGGCCTGGAGCAGCGCCCACGACAACGACCCGGCCGAGCGCTGGCTGCGCGATCGTATATTGCAGTTCATGAGCAAGGCCGGCTGAACCATCAACCCCGTCGATAGCCACCATGCTTGCCATCGAGTTCCGTCGATGGCAGCGGGCGGCGAAAATGGCCGCCATTGCACATTCGACGAGGCACTCCCCATGAAAACCGGCATGATCGCCGCCCTGCTGGCCCTGCTCGCCGCCCTCACCGGCTGCGCCAGCCCGCAGGCCAACCAGCCTGGCAGCCACTTGTACTCGGCCACCGAGCTTTCCAGCGTCAGCCTGAGCCATGGCCAGCATGTGGCGGTGCTGCTGGGGCGCAATGCCGCTGCCACCCTGGATTACCTGCAACGCCACCGCGACCAGGCCGCCCCGGCCAACGGCCAGGCAACAAAGGTGGCGACCCTGGGTGGCGACCAGGCCTATGCCTGGCTGGCCAGCTCGCTGGCCCAGCAGTTCGCCGAGGTGACCTTCTACGAAGACCTCGACACCCTGCTGGCCGACCGCCCCGACGTGATCGTGCTGCTGGATGCCCAAAGCAAGCTGGCCAGCAGCGGCAGCGAAGACATCCAGGCCCGCGTGGTGGCGCGGTTTTTCGATGAGCAACTGACCTATATCGGCCGTGCCGAAGGACTTTCGCGCAAGGGCGTCGAGGGCGCCGACCTGGGGCGCCAGCTGCAGGATGAACAAAGCGTGCAGGCCGATGCGCTGCGCCAGTTCGATGCGTCTTTGAAGGTGTTGCTGCAAGGGGCGGTGTGAAGCATCGCCGAGCGAACCGCCAGCACGGCCCCTGTAGGAGCGGCCTTGTGTCGCGAAAGGGCTGCGCAGCAGCCCCGGCGATGTTGCATGTGATCGAGATCCTGGGGCTGCTGCGCAGCCCTTTCGCGACACAAGGCCGCTCCTACAGGGACCGCGTCAGCTTCAGGCCACCACAGCCTGCAGCTTCTGCCACAACCGCTGCACATGCTCACGCTCGGTCGGCAATGCCCCCACCGATACCCGCACCATCCAGCGGCCCTCGAGGGTAGCCGGGGTCACGTAAGCATCCCCCGAAGCATTCAAACGTTCGGCCCAGCCACGGGTATGGGCATCCAGCGCCTCGCCGTCCAGCCCCGCCGGGCGATGGCGAATGCACAGGGTCTGCAGTTGCACCGGCGCCAACAGCTCCCATTCAGCCGAAGCCTCAACCTGCTCCGCCAGCCAGCGGGCATTGTCCAAATCACGGCGCAGGCGCTGTTGCAGGGCCTCCACCCCTTCGCTGCGCAGCATGAACCACAGCTTCAAGGCACGGAACCGGCGCCCCAGCGGGATGCCCCAGTCGCGCAGGTTCTTCACCTCGCCATCCACCGCCGATTGCAGGTAGCTGGGGTTGGTGCTCATGACCCGGATCAGGTGCTGCGGGTCCCGCACGTAGTAGATCGAGCAGTCGAACGCCACCCCCAGCCATTTGTGCGCGTTGACCACCACCGAATCGGCCAGCTCTATGCCATCCCACATCCAGCGGCATTCGGGCAGGATCATCGCCGAACCAGCCATGGCCGAGTCCACGTGCAGCCACAGCGTGTGGGCCTGGGCAATCTCGCCGACCGGGCGCAGCGGGTCCAGCGCGGTGGTGGCGGTGGTGCCGGTGGTGGCGACCACGGCGCAGGGCTGGTTGCCGGCGGCCAGGTCCTGCTCGATGGCTTCGCGCAGCGCTTCAGGGCGCATGGCGTAGTGCTGGTCGGTGGCGATCAGGCGGATGTTGTCACGGCCAAAACCTGCCAGCAGCGCAGCCTTGTCCACCGAGCTGTGGGCATGGGCACTGACGTAGACGATCAGCGGCTTGCCCTGGGCCTGCAGGCCGCCACGCACCTGGGCGTGCCCGCTGGCGCGCTCACGGGCGCAGATCAACGCCACCAGGGTGCTGGTGGACGCGGTGTCCTGAATCACCCCGCTCCACTGGCTGGACAACCCCAGCAGTTGGCGCAGCCAGTCGAGGGTGGTTTCTTCCAGCTCGCTCAAGGCCGGGCTGGACTGCCACGACAGGCCCAGCACACCCAGGCCGGTGCTGAGGAAATCGCCCAGTACCGACGACAACGTGCCGTTGGAGGGGAAGTAACCGTAGAAGTCCGGGTGCTGCCAGTGGGACAGGCCCGGCATCACCAGCTTGTCGACGTCATCGAGGATGGCCTGGAACGGCTCGCCTTGCTGGGGGGCGGCTTGCGGCAGGGCCGACTTCAGGTAGCCGGGCTCGACCTGGGCCATGACCGGGCGTTCGCCGACGCTCTGGCGGTAGTCGGCGATCAGGTCGATCAGTTGGTGGCCGTACTGGCGGAATTGTTCGGGGGTCACGGGGGATCTCCTGGGGGATGTTCGTTGGCAGGCCCGGCCCTATCGCCGGCAAGCCGGCTCCTACAGGTTTTGCACAATCCCTGTAGGAGCCGGCTTGCCGGCGATAGGGCCGGACCAGGCAACCCAAAACCCCAGTCTAGGCACTCCCGCACATGCAAATAACCCCGCTTCGCGCATAGCTGCTATGGCAAAGGCGCATGCCCGCCCTGCACGCCGAACTGCGACTGGCGCCACAGCTCGTACACCCGGTTGCGCAGCCAGCGGTGCTCGGCCGAAGCCTGCAAGCGCTGGTGCCATACCACCCAGTAGCGCTGGGTGTGCTCGACAAAGCCCAGCGGCCGCCAGGCCAACCCGTGCAGGCGCGCCAGCTGGCGGGCGATATGCTCGGGCACCGTGGCCAGCGCCTGGCCATTGCCCAGCACCTGCACCATGGCGCTGAAGAACGGCACCTCCAGGCTGACCCGGCGTTGCAGGCCCTGGGCGCGCAGGTGGCGGTCGATGAAGCTGTCCTTGTCGCCGCCGCCGGACACCCGCACATGCTTGAACGCCAGGTAGTCGTCCTGGCTCAGGGTGGCCGTTGCTGCCAGCGGGTGGTCATGGCGCATCAGCGCCACCGCGCGGTCCTCGCCCAGCAGGCGACCGTGCAGGTTGGGCGGCGACTCGTCGAACAGCGTGGTGGCCAGGTCGATCTCGCCACTGGCCAGCAAGGCATACTGCCCGGCCTGCCAGGTGCGGTATTCCAGCGACACCCCCGGCGCCTCACGCTCCAGTGCCGCCACCAGCAGCGGCAGCATGTGCTCGGCCACGTAGTCCGATGCGGCCAGGCAAAAGCGCCGCTCGCAGCGGGCCGGGTCGAAGGCCGCCGGCTGGCGCAGGGCGGCCAACTCGTCGAGCACCTGGCGCAGCGGCTCCACCAGGGTTTCGGCGTGTTCGCTGAGCACGTAGCCACGGCCCTGGCGTACCAGCAGCGGGTCGTTAAAGGCCTCGCGCAGGCTGGCCAGCTGGCGGCTCAGGGCGCTCTGGCTGAAGCCCAGGCGTTCGGCGGCGTGGCTGAGGTTCTTCAGTTGCAGCAGGCAGTCGAGGGTGCGCAGGTGGGCAAGGCTGAGGGAGGCGAAGGTGGGGGTCATGGGTTCGGCTCCGGGGTGCTGGCGAGGGCGTTGCCCTCGTATCGCGACACAAGGCCGCTCCTACAGGGACCGCATCGCCGATAGCATTCGCGCCTACAGGTAAGGCGCGGGCTGCAGGAGATGGGATTGCTGTAGGAGCGGCCTTGTGTCGCGAAAGGGCCGCAAAGCGGCCCCAAGGGGCAGATCAGTCGGTCAGGCCGACATAGACGTTCTGCACGTCTTCGTTTTCGTCGATGGCTTCGAGGAAGGCCTCGACTTCGGCCAGGGCTTCGGCGCTCAGGCTGGCGGCGCTGACCGGGTTTTTCGGGGTGTAGCCGATTTTTGCCGAGGTGACGGTGAAGCCTTGCTCTGGCAGGGCTTTTTGCACTGCGTCCAGGTCGGTGGTGTCGGTGATGAACAGGGTCGAGCCCTCTTCCTCACCCTCTTCGAAGTCCTGGGCGCCGGCTTCGATGGCGGCCATTTCCGGGTCGGCGTCACCTTCCGGGGTGGCCTCGATCAGGCCGACATGGTTGAAGTCCCAGGCCACCGAGCCGCTGGCACCCAGCTGGCCCTTACGGAACAGCACGCGGATTTGCGCAACGGTGCGGTTGATATTGTCGGTCAGGCACTCGACGATCAGCGGCACCTGGTGCGGGGCGAAGCCTTCGTAGCTGACCGCGTGGTACTGCACGGCTTCGCCGTCAAGGCCGGCGCCTTTCTTGATGGCGCGTTCCAGGGTTTCACGCGTCATCGAGGCTTTTTTGGCCTGGACGATGGCCAGGCGCAGGCGCGGGTTCATGTCCGGGTCGGCGCCGGATTTGGCGGCGATCTGGATCTCCTTGGCCAGCTTGCCCATGATCTTGCCCTTGGCGTTGGCCGCGGTCTCTCTATGCTTGGCTTTCCACTGTGCGCCCATTTCAACTCTCTTGTTTCAAGGGCCGGTTCAGGAAGCGACCGGCCAAAAGTGGGGAGAGTTTATACGCCCTCGGGCCTGTGATCGACAAGAAATCGCATTGGCGGCTTCGCGGGTAAACCCGCTCCCACAGGTTATGCATGGCCCTGTGGGAGCGGGTTTACCCGCGAACAAGCCAACCTGGGGTCAGCCCTTGTCCGCCTTCCCCGCCGCCGCCGCGAACCTGGCCAGCCGCACATCCAGCCGGCGCGGCCGCAGGCCACGGTCCTCTGCCCGCTCCTTGCGGCGAATGGCGTTGCGCACCATCAGCGACCCCAGGTAGCGGATCGGCTCCGGCGGGAACTGCCCCAGCGGCCCCTTGACCAGTGGCGAGCGGGTCCAGGGGTTGTCCAGCCCCAGGGCCAGCGACGAGAGAATCTGCCCGCCCATATGGCACGGCCCTACCCCGCTGCCCGAGTAGCCAAAGCCATAGAACACGTTGCCCTGCCCGTCGAGCCGGCCGAAGAACGGCAGGCCGGTCACCGAACGGTCCGACGGCCCGTTCCAACTGGCCGCCAGCGCCACCTCGGCCAGTGCCGGGAAAAACCCGGCCAGGCTTTCGCGCAGCAGCGGCTGGTACGGCGAAGGCTGGTCGAACACCGGCAGCATGCGCCCGCCATAGGCGAAGGTATTGCCGCCCTTGCCCAGCATCAGCCGGCCGTCGGAGGTGTTGTGGTAGTAGTGCACGAAAATCCGCGAGTCGAGCACGCTGACGCCGCTGTCCAGGCCGACCTGGCGCAGCAGTTCGGGGCACGGCTCGGTGATGACCATGTCGCTGGAAACAATCGCCACGCTGCGTTCGAACTGCGGGAAGGCCCGCGCCATCCAGGCATTCAGGCCCAGCACCACGCGGTCGGCGCGGATGGTCCCCCGGGCCGTGCGCACCTGGGCCGGCGCGCCATGCTCAAGGCCGGTCATGGCGGTGCCCTCGTGAATGCGCACCCCGCGCTGCAAGGCCACCCGGCGCAGCCCGCGCACCAGGCGCCCGGGCTGCACGGTGGCGGCGGCAGGCGAGAACCAACCCTCCAGGTGGCGCTCGGAGCCGGCCAGGCGCTGCAACTGCTGCAGTGGCAAACGCTGGAACGAGTTGATGCCCTGGCGCTGCAGCGCGGCAATCACCGCGTCGGTACCGCCCAGTTGGGCCTTGTTGGTTGCCGTGTACAGGGTGCCGTCCATGCGGTAGTCGCAATCGATG
Source organism: Pseudomonas sp. NPDC089406 (assembly GCF_044900265.1). Taxonomy (NCBI): domain Bacteria; kingdom Pseudomonadati; phylum Pseudomonadota; class Gammaproteobacteria; order Pseudomonadales; family Pseudomonadaceae; genus Pseudomonas; species Pseudomonas sp. NPDC089406. The sequence goes on from NZ_JBJDNC010000055.1 coordinate 18,666, forward strand.
CCGTTGGCCGCGCAGAACGCGCCGATTTCGGCGATGCTGCGCTCCGACTCGCTGACCAGGCGCACCGCCTCGGCCACCCCGAACAGGCGCTCGAGGGTGAAGTACTTGGCCGACCACGACAGCGCACACCCGCCGTTGCGCCCGCTGGCACCGGCGCCGCAGATATCGGCCTCGATCAGCAGCACGTCCAACTGCGGCGCCTGCTCCTTGAGCATCAACGCGGTCCACAGCCCGGTGTAGCCACCGCCGACGATGCACACATCGCAGCGGGCATCGCCTTGCAGCGGCGGGCACAGGGCCTCGTCTTGCTGGTCCAGGGCCTGTTGCAGCCAGAACGGTCTCATTACGGGTCTTCCTTCAAGTACGCACGGGCTTGATGGCCATGCTGGTATTGGGGGCCACGTCATTGGCCTGGGGGGCACTGGCCGGGCGGCTGTTCCAGTGCGGCAGCAGCACCAGGGCCGAGAACAGTGCGGTGCCGGCAAAGATGATGAACACCGTGACGCTGTCGAAGTACCCCGGCAGCAGCCCGCCCAGCACCGCGCCTACCGAGCCGCAGCCGTTGACGAAACCGGCGGCCGTGGCGCCGGCCTTGGCGGTGCCGAAATCGATCGCCGCCGCGCCGCTGATCATCGAGTCGGGGCCGTACAGGGTCAGGCCCATGACGAACAGCAACGCCACCACCAGCAGCACGCTGCCGCTGTGCATGGCCGCCATGAACAGCGCCAGGGTGACGGTGAGCAGCAGCAGGCTGATCACGCAGGCCGGCATGCGCCGGGCGCCGAACAGTTTGTCCGAGGCCAGGCCAATGATGATCGGCCCCAGCAACCCGGCAAGCTCAAAAGCCGTGGGAATGATTGCCGCGCCCACCTTGCCCACCGAGGGCATCTGCTCGAAGACGATCACCGGCCCCCACAGCAAGATGGCGTAGCGCGCCGGCTTGAGCATGAAGTAGGCCAGGCCCAGGGTCAGCACCGTGCGGTTGCGCAGGATGTCGCGCAAGGGCGCCCACACGCTGCACAGGTTGCCGCCGGGGGCCATGCTCTGCGGCTCGGGCTCCACCGCCGGCAGGCCGACATCCTCGGGCTTGTTGCGCTGGAACACGAAGAACAGCACCGCCACCACCGCCACCACGGCGGCGCTGGAGAAGAACGCCGCGTGCCAGCTACCCACCAGGGTATAGGCCCACCAGCCGGCGAACGGTGAAGCCACCAACCCGCCGAAGGCGTAGCACGAGCTCCACAGCCCCAGCACCCGCCCGCGCTGCGCAGCCGGGAAGAAGCTGCCGATGTTCTTGCACAGCCCGGCCCAGCCGGTGGACTGCGCCAGGCCCTGCACCAGCATGCAGGTGGCGAAGATCGGGAAGGTGGCGTAGCTGCCCATCACCACCGCTGCCGCCGCTGAAATGAGCAGCCCGCCGAACACCACCACCCGCGGGCCGAAGCGGTCGGCGAGCATGCCCCAGGTGAACTGGCCCACCGCGTAAGCGGCCAGGTAAATGGCATCGAGGTTGGCCATGGCGGCCTTGTCGAGCATGAACGAAGGGTCCTCGCCGATGCCGAGCTTGGCCACCGAGAACGCCTTGCGGGTGAAGTAGAAGGCGGCGTAAGCCAGCCAGGTGATGGCGAAAATCTGCACGCGCCACCGCTTGATGGCGCCCAGGGATGCATTCATGTGGTTCTGACCTCTTGCGTGAGTGTGCCGGCAGAATGTGAAGAAACGCCTGTCTTGTTGTTGTGTTGCGCACTGCATGACGGAGGGACGTCGATTGGTCAGATGGCGCGGCCGGCCTGGCGTGGCCGGGGCGAACCATGGCCCCGGGCCAGCGCTGGTGGCGGCGCCCCTGGGTTGAAACACATGGAAACAGGTGCTGACTGATAAATAAAATCGACTTATCGTATTTCACTCATAAGCCCAGCTTTTAAGTGGAGTGCTCGATGCCGGTTTCCCACGCTCAACTCAAGGCCTTCCATGCGGTTGCCGAACAAGGCAGCTTCACCCGTGCGGCGCAAAAACTGTTTCTGACCCAGCCGGCGGTGTCCGACCAGGTGCGCAAGCTGGAGGAGCGTTATGGCGTGTTGCTGTTCCAGCGCAACAAGCGCTCGGTGCGCCTGACCGACCTGGGCGAGCGCCTGCTGGGCATCACCCAGCGCCTGTTCGCCTGCGAGGCTGAAGCCGAAGAGCTGCTGCAGGATTCGCGTGCCCTGCACACCGGCAGCCTGGTGCTGGCGGTGGACGCACCGGTGCATGTGCTGCCGCAGGTGGCGCGGTTTTGCCAGCGCTTTCCGGGCATTCAGGTGAAGATCGAGACCGGCAACACCGATGAATCCCTGGCCCGGCTGTTCAGTTACCAGGCAGACCTTGCGCTGCTGGGGCGTGATGTGGACGACGAACGCCTGCACTGCGTGCCGCTGCGCCGCGACCCGATGGTGGCGTTCGTCTCGCGCAACCACCCCTGGGCCAGCCGCGGGCAGATCAGCCTGGCCGACCTGGACGACACCCCGCTGGTGCTGCGCGAACCCGGCTCGGTAACGCGCCAGACCCTGGAAGAAGAAATGCAGCGTGCTGGCCTGCGCATTCGCCCGGCGATTCAGGTGGAAGGCCGCGAAGCCGCGCGCGAGGCGGTGGTGGTGGGGATTGGCGTGGGGGTGGTATCGGCGGCCGAGTTCGGCGCCGATGCGCGGGTGTGCGCGCTGCCCATCGTCGATTGCCAGCGGCACTTGACCGAGACGCTGGTGTGTTTGAGCGAGCAGCGCATGCGCCGGGTGGTGGCGATGTTTCTGGAGGTGGTGCGCGAAGCCAGCTGACGCGCCGCGCGCTTGTGTAGGAGCGGCCTCGCCGGGGCGCCGGACCGGTCGGAAAGGGCTGCGAAGCAGCCCCGGCAATCTTGAGGTGTGGCACAAATCTGGGGGCTGCTGCGCAGCCCTTTCGCGACACAAGGCCGCTCCTACAGGGGATCGGGTAAATCTGCTCTAATACGCGCCTCTCAAGCCATCGAAGCTATCAACCCATGTTCTACCGCCTCGCCGCCGACGCCCTGGTGCTGTTCCATTTGAGCTTCATCCTCCTGGTACTGTTCGGCGGCCTGCTGGTGCTGTGGCGCCGGCGCGCGGTGATCGTCCACCTGCCGGCCCTGGCCTGGGGCCTGGCGGTCGAAGGCCTGCACCTGGAATGCCCGCTCACCCAGTGGGAAAACCGCCTGCGCTTTGCCGCAGGTGACCACGGTTACCACGGCGGCTTCGTCGAACACTACATCTGGCCGCTGATCTACCCCGCCGGGCTTACCCCGCAAATCCAGCTGTGGCTGGGCAGCTTCGTCGCCCTGCTCAACCTTGGCATCTATGGCTACGTGCTGTGGCGCCTAGCGCGTCGCCACCACGAATAGCCGCGGGAACGGCAACAGCACCTTGCCGTCGGTGGCCGGCGGGTAATCGTGTTGCATGGCCTGCAGGTACAGCTGCAAAAAGTCCTGCTGCTCCTGCTCGTCCAGCCGTGCCAGGTAAGGGCGCAGCGCCGAACCCTTGAACCACTCCACCACCGCCTCGGCACCGCCGGCCAACGGGTGATGGTAGGTGGTGCGCCATACATCCACCCGGGCGCACAGCGGGCTGAGCAGGTCGTAGTAGAACCCCGCAGTGTGCCGCGGCGGCAGGCTGAAATCGGCGAACTTGCCAGCCCATGGCCCACGGGCGGCGATCTCGCGCAGTTGCCGGTGCGCCGGTTCATCGAGGTTGTCCGGGGTCTGCACCGCAAGGCTCGCCCCTTCGCTGAGCTGGCGTATCAGGTGCGGGTACAGGGAAGCGTGGTCGGGCACCCACTGCAGCGAGGCATTGGCCAGGATCAGGTCCTGGGGTTCGCTGGCCGACCAGGCTGAAATATCGGCAATCTCGCAACGCACCCGTGGAATGCTCAGGCGCGGCCGCTGGCGGGCCTTGTCGATCATGTCCGGGTCGCTGTCCAGCGCGTTTACCTGGGCGTCGGGGCAGCGCTGCAACAGCACCTCGGTGGAGTTGCCCGGGCCGCAGCCCAGGTCGGTGGCATGGCGCACCGGGCGCGCGGGCACGGCGGCCAGCAGGTCGCGCACGGCGCGGGTGCGTTCGTCTTCGAACAACGAGTACTGGGTGGCGGACCAGGCCATGGCTGGGGCTCCTTGCTTGAGGTGCGCTTAGCATAAGCCAGAAACGCCTCTATCGCGGCGCCCAGGCCGGCGCGCCCCCTGTAGGAGCCGGCTTGCCGGCGATCACCGGCTCGGCCGGTGCCATCCTGCGCGGCCTTGTGCCGGGTTTACTGGCGCTATCGCCGGCAAGCCGGCTCCTACAGGGGGAACCTGCCGGCTATGCTTGGGGTCAGTCCCTGCATGCCATCGCCCTCGATGAAAACCACCCTCGCCCTCATCCTCCTCGCCCTGGTCGGCGCCTCTGCGCTGCTCGGCTCGCCGTGGATGCGCCAGCGCTTCGAACTGGCCGACCTGAGCACCGACAGCCAGCAGCAGATCAGCCGCCACCTGGAAGACGGCAGCCTGCTGGTGCTGCGCCCCGACACGGCGGTGGATATCGAGTACAGCCCGCAGCAACGACGCCTGACCGTGCTCACCGGCGGCATCTACCTGGAGGTAGCCGCCAGCGACCCACGCCCGCTGCTGCTGGTCACCGACCACGGCACCCTGGCCATCCACGCCGCACAGCTGACCCTGGACCGCCTGCCCGAACAGACCCAGGTCAGCGTGCAGGCCGGCAGCGCGGTGCTGCAAAGCGGCGACCGGCAGATTCACCTGGGCGCGGCCGACGCCCTGAGTTTCGATGCCTCAGGCCCGGTACGCCCCAGCCCGTGAAACGCAAAACGGCCGGGCCCCGCGAAGGGCCCGGCCGTTTCAGGCAATGCAATAGCGCTTAGTGCGGTTGCTTGGCGCTACGGATCTGATGCACCACACCCATGGCCACCACGACCGCCGCGGCAATGCCGGTGGAGATCACCAGGATCTGGTAGTCAGGCATGAACGCCATGGTCACCAGGGCCGCCACGATGAAGGCGATCACCAGGTAGGTCAGCCATGGGAACAGCCACATCTTCAGGCGCACTTCCTTACCTTCGGCGATCAGCTTGCGGCGCATGCGCAGCTGCGAGAAGGCGATCACCAGGTACACCAGCAGGGCAATCATGCCGGTGGTGTTCATCAGGGTGTCCAGCACGTCTTTCGGGCGCAGGGTCTCGCTGAAGTTGATCAGCGCGCACACCACCGCCACGGCGCAGGAGCCGATGATCGCGTACACCGGTACGCCGGTGCCGGCGCGGGTGATCTTGAAGAACGACGGCGCATCGCCACGCTGGGCCAGGGAGAACAGCATGCGCGAAGCGGTGTAGTGGCCGGAGATCAGGCAGCTGCTCACCGAGGTCAGCACCACGAAGTTCATCAGCAGCTCGGCGTGGGGCACGCCCAGCAGTTCCAGGGTGCGGCGGTAGGCGCCATAACCGGAGACGCCCAGTTGCGGGTCGTTCCACGGCACCAGGCAGACGATCAGGAAGATCGAACCGACATAGAACAGGCACACACGCCATACCACCGAGTTGGTGGCCTTGACGATCTGGGTGGCCGGGTCCTTGGCTTCGGAGGCCGCGATGGTGACGATTTCGGCGCCCAGGAAGGCGAACATCACACCCAGCAAGGCACCGATCACCGTGGTGATGCCGTTGGGCATGAAGCCTTCGGCGGTCAGGTGGGTGATGCCACGCACTTCACCGAACTGCCAGATGTTCATCACCGCCGCAGTACAGACGATCAGGAAGCAGACGATCGCCACCACCTTGATCAGCGCGAACCAGAACTCGAACTCGCCGTAGTGCTTGACGTTGAAGAAGTTGACGGTGATCAGCACCATGGTGGTGGCCAGCACGAACACGTTGACGCTGACGTCGGGGAAGAAGCCGTGCAGGATCTTGCCGGCAACATAGGCTTCCCAGGCCATCAGAATCACCCAGTACCACCAGTACAGCCAGCCGATGGTGAAGCCTGCCCAGCGGCCGATGGCGCGGTCGGCGTAGGTGGAGAACGAGCCGGTGTCTGGCGAGGAAGTCGCCATTTCGCCGAGCATGCGCATGATCAGCACCACCAGGATGCCGCCGGCCAGGTAGGCCAGCACCGCGGCAGGGCCGGCGCTGTGGATGACGCTGCCGGACCCGACGAACAGTGCGCCGCCGATTACCCCGGCGATCGACATCATGGTCAGGTGACGCGATTTCAGCGAGGCACTGAGCTTGCTCTCGTGCTCGCCTTTCGCGGTGGATGTAGATGTTGCGTCCATCAGTTGTGTACCCCGTGCTTCTTTTTATCCAAGGAAAACTGTGAAACCCCGATGGTTATCGGTCTCACCTGTACATCAGTGCTGGTGCGGGCAGGGAGGTGTGCAAAGACACACGCAGGCCATCCGTGGCGGCCTGCTTACGCCGTCAGAGGTTGCCCCCTGAACGAACTGAACCATGCTGGGGCCGGGCCGTAGGCGGCCGACCGGGCAGAAAGAAGGTGCGAGGCATGCCTCGACGGTAATGCAGCGATGTTGTGATTGTTCATGACGCTGGTACGCGCTGTGTTGGATATATCTGACACGTAATGTAAAAATGTCTGACACAGAGAGCCATGCACAGTGGCATGAAATCCGCACTGCACTGTACAGGCCGCCAATGCAATACACCCTGCAGGCGCTTGGCGATACGCACCCCTGAAGGCACCCTGAATGCTCCAGCTACACCCGGATTCCCCTACCCCGTTGGTCAACCAGATCATCGACGGGTTGCGTGAACTGATCGACAACCAGACCCTCAAGCCCGGCGCGAAGGTGCCGTCGATCCGTGCCTTCGCGTCCACTTACTCGGTGAGCACCTTCACCGTGGTAGAGGCCTACGACCGGCTGGTAGCCCAGGGCCTGCTGGTGAGCAAGGGCAATGCGGGGTTCTTCGTCAATCGTGCGGCGAACGAGCTGCTGGACAGCCAGAACGTCGAGGCCGACACCTCGCGCCCGATGTTCAACTCCGAGTGGTACCTGCAGCAGATCTTCGAGACCCGCCAGCTCCCCTTCAAACCCGGCTGCGGCTGGCTGCCCAATGACTGGATGTACGAAGAAGGCCTGCGCCGCGGCATGCGCCAGGTGGCCGGCAGCCCGCTGGAGTTGTCGGGCTACGGCGACCCCATGGGCCTGCCCGAGCTGCGCGCGCTGACCGCGCAAAACCTCACTCAAGAGCTGTCGATCGTCGCCAACCCGGCGCAACTGATGCTGACCCACGGCGCCAGCCAGGCCCTGGACCTGGCGGTACGCACCCTGGTGCGCCCGGGCGACGTGGTGCTGGTGGACGACCCTGGCTACCCCAACCTGATGAGCATCCTGCGCACCCAGGGCGCCACCCTGGTGGGTGTGCCGCGCACCCCGGCCGGCTACGACCTCGACCAGCTCGAGCGCCTGCTGGCCCACCACCGCCCCACGGCGTTCTTCACCCAGCCGCACCTGCACAGCCCGACCTGCTCGCGCACCCCGCTGGCGCAGTTGCACCGCCTGCTGCAGCTGGCCAGCCAGCATGGCTTCCGGCTGGTGGAGAACAACCTGTACGCCGACATGATCGCCGACCCGCTGCCGTGCCTGGCCAGCCTCGACCACCTGCAGCAGGTGGTGTACGTCGGCAGCTACTCGAAAAGCATCTCGCCCAACGTGCGGGTGGGTTACCTGCTGGCCAACCCCGAGCTCACCCAGAAGTTGCTGCACCTGAAGATGCGCTCGGGCCTGACCACCTCGCAGGTGATGGAGCGGGTGGTGTACGCCGCGATCATCGACGGGCGCTGGCGCAAGCACCTCAAGCGCCTGCGCCAGCGCCTGGCCGACGCCCACCAGGAAGTCGGCCGGCACCTGCACCGGCTGGGCTTCGAGCTGTTCATCGAGTCCGACGAAGGCATGTACATCTGGACCCGCCATCCGGCCATCCCCGACAGCACCGCGCTGCTGGATGACGCGCTGGAGAAAGGCATCATGCTCGGGCCCGGGCAGCTGTTCATGGTCGATGCCAAGGCGACCGGGTGGATGCGCTTCAACGTGGCGTTCAGTACCGACCCTGCGATGTGGGAGTTGCTGGAGAAGGTGATGGTCAAGCATGTGCGCCGAGGTGGGTTGTAGCGACTGCTGCGGCACACACCCATTCGCATTCCCCGCCTGGAACAATAATGGCAAACGGCTACGCTCTGCTTGACCCCACGGAGCCCCGCCCATGCCCCACGCCGCCCGCTTTTATCCGCACTACCGCAAGGCCGACCGGATCATGCTCGGCCTGACCTGGCTGATGCTGGTGTTTTCCCTGGCGTTGGCGTTCTGGCACGACACCCTGATTCAATCCCTCGTGGTCGGCGGCGGCACCTGCCTTGCACTGACCGGGCTGTACCGCGCCATCGGCGGCACGCGCCCGATGCGTTGCTGCCTGGCGGTCGGGCTGATGCTCATGGCGGCGCTGCACATCAACCAGGCCGAAGGCATGATCGAATCGCACTTCGGCATCTTCGCCCTGCTGGCGGTGCTGACCTTCTACCGTGACTGGCTGCCGATCCTGGTGGCGGCGCTGACCATCGCCCTGCACCACGTGATCTTCCATGTGCTGCAGCACCAGGGTTACCCGGTGTTCGTCATGGCTCACCATGGCGGCTGGGGGATGGTGATGGTGCATGCGTTCTACGTGGTGATGGAGACCATCGCCCTGCTGTACCTGGCCGTGCACGCCCGCCGGGACGCCGAAGAGAGCCAGGACTTGCTCGACAAGATGCTGCTGACCACCTCGCAACTCACCCGCGAAACCGCCAACGAAGGCGCGGCGCACGTTTCGCTGGCCCAGCGCTTCGAGCGCTTTCTCGGCCAGATTACCGACCTGGTGGATGGCGTGGTGCGCGACTCGCAAGGTTTGGGCGAGCTGGGCCAGGAACTGGCCAAGACCAGCAGCACCCTGGAAAAAGGCGCCCGCCACCAGCTGAACGAAATTGCCCAGGTAACCGGCTGCATGCAGCAGATGGGCGACGCCATGGGCCACATTGCCGAGCACGTCGAGCACGCCGCCGAACATGCAGGCCAGGCCAGCGCCCAGGTAAGCCGCGGCCAGGACAGCGTCAACCGCGCCCAGCAGGAGATCACCCAGCTGGCCTCGCACCTGCAAGGCACCAACGACACCGTCGAGGCCCTGGCCGGGCAGGCGCAGCAGATCGGTACCGTGCTGGAGGTGATCAGCAGCATTGCCGAGCAGACCAACCTGCTGGCACTGAACGCCGCCATCGAGGCCGCCCGTGCCGGCGACCAGGGCCGCGGCTTTGCGGTGGTGGCCGACGAGGTGCGCAACCTGGCCAAGCGTACTGCGGTGTCTACCCAGGAAATCAGGGCGATCATCCAGGCCCTGCAGCAAGGCAGCCGGCAGGCGGTCGAGGCCATGCACGACAGCCGCCAAGGGGTCGAGCGCTGCGTCGAGGACAGCCAGCTGGCGGCGGCGATGCTGCTGGCGGTGAGCCGCGACATTGCGCAGATCGACACGCTGAACGGGCAGATCGTCACCACCACCCGCGAACAGTCGGCGGTCAGCCAGGAGATCGTCGAGCGCTTGCAGTCGGTGCAGGGGATTGCCAGCGGCACAGCCCAGGACATGGAAACCCTGGCGTCCAGCAGCCGAAGGCTGCCGCCGATCGCCAGCCGGCTGGATGCGCTGGGGAAGACCTTTCACCCGTAAGGTCGGGGCGGGTTTTCACGGCAAAGCCACGCGATCTCTGTAGGAGCAGGCTTGCCTGCGATGGGGCCCGTCAGCCTTGCACTGCCGGTGCCGGCCTCATCGCCGGCAAGCCGGCTCCTACAGGTTCAGTGCAAACCTGAAGGTGATGCAGCCCCTGTGGGAGCAACTGTCTTGCTCAATCTCTAAAAGCTGGACGCCGCGTCGCCTGCTTCGCGGGTAAACCCGCTCCCACAGGACGAGACGCGAAACAGGCGCCGTACCTGTGGGAGCGGGTTTACCCGCGAACACCGGCAACGCCGGTGCCATCCATCGCTCCGCCAGCTATTACCTTGCTGCCTGTTCACGAGCGGCCGTGAATAAGCACATCGCCCGGTAAACCCGACCAGAGCGCCTACGAGGGAGATGTTACTCGCCCGGACGTCTCGCTCGTTCAACCGACTGCGCCTGATGCAACGCCAAATCATACACGCACGCCAGAACAGTCCTACAGCCAAGATCAATAGGCGCTGACTGTTAACGCTCGGATCGAATCCTCAGAATCAAACCCACCAGAAGTTCGCAGAAGGCTTTCTATCTGGATACCGAAGCAGTCGATAAACCCTACATCCGACGATAACTATTCGATGGAGCTGATATGCAAGGACCGGTCACTCTCCCTCCTCTGCTGATAACCCCCGATCACCCCAGCTACAAAAACAACTATGTAACATGGCCTAATTTTTCATTTGGCTCAGGCTCCCTTCTCAGCACGTCACAAGACATAAGCAAAATGAGTCCTGGCGGCCCCCTCAACTTCTTGCCGCTCAAGCTTCTGGCGCTCACTACCCATATCGTCGCCTCAGCATCACTCAGCGACCAAAAAACAGCGAATCAAAAAAAGGTAAACCACGCCCTTTCAACACCCGCATCAATTGAAACTCACCCCCTGAGCAATCTGATAGCCCAAAGAAGCACCGTACTGAACCTGATACAAAGCGCACAGCTTGAACTTCCAAACCTGGAAATGGACGCCAAGGCGTTCTACGGCGAGAACCCATTCCAAACCGACATCACCAAAGCCTCCGACTCCTTCCAGGCTCGCGCGGTAAAAATCGACAAGGGCTCGACCGGCCCGGCGCATGAGCTACTGCTCAAAAGCTATAACGCTGCAATCAACCTCGCGCTCGCCGAACAAACCATTGCCCTCTCTCAACAAGCTCTGGCCGATCTGAATAGCAAAATTGAAGCACTTGAAGCCGCAGCGCAGGTTGAAGCGGAAATTGACCGTATTACTGCTGAAGCCGCCGCGCAAGCTGAAGCCGCACGCATCGCTGCTCACCATGAACTCATGCGCCAGGCGAACACGTTTTCCGCAGCCGGAACAGCTGCTATCGCAGGCCCACTGCTCGTTACTCCTGCCGGCGCGGTGCTGTCGACGCTCTCCCTACTGGGCGAGATCAAAGCGTCCATCACCGCCTTGAAAGGCCTTGGTTCGGGCGTTCTGGCAGGGTTCGCGGTAGGCACATTCGCCATGCTGTATCCATCACGCCTGGGTAACGGCGAACTCCCGGCACGCTATGTGTTACAGACCCCGCTCGCCGAGCTGGATCCTCATCTTGCCTCGACGCTGGCGAACGGCAGCGCGGCAACGCCCCTGGTCGACCTCCCCTACCGCTTCGGCTCGAAAGCAGGCGAGGCCGGCAGCTCGGAATTATTCGCGGCCACCAGCGACGGACAGTTCGTACCCCCGCAGGTACGCGTGATAGCAGCCACCTATGACACTCAACGCAACCTCTACAGCGCCACCACCGCCGATGTTCCGCCACGCACGCTGACATGGACGCCGGTGGTTACACCGGGCGACGCTTCGACCGCTACGCCAATCGAGCACGTAGAGCCACCGGTGTATGAAGGCGCGACACTGACGCCGGTCGAGGCGAGAGTCGACAGCTATCCTGGCCTTGGCGATGCGAGCTGGGATGACTACGTCATCGTGTTTCCGGCAGACTCAGGGTTGCCGCCGTTGTATGTCGTATTCAACTCTCCGTATCCAGGGGCGACAACAAAGGGGGTTTTCAGCGGACGAATGTACAATCCCGATAAAGCCGGAGGTCCGATTCAGCATCTCGACTGGCGAACCGCCACAATTACACGAACCGGGATAGATTTGGTCAGACTGCATACGGGCCGATTTATAAAATCTGATGCAAACGACATCATGATTGAACGACTTGAAAAAGTACTAATCGGCGAAATAGGTGCTTCAGATACTGACCTTCGCTTCTATACACATGAAGTCAGGGAGCTTGAACGGTTCCGTGAGCTTGGGATCAAGGACGGCGCCGAGCCCGATGACGGGGGTGAAACCTGGAACAACACACATGCTGCGGCCCTAGAGGACTACCGTCTCAGCTCGGACCCAGGCTTGCTCTACACACCCGAAGCCACCGAAGCCTACAACCGGCAAATTGCGCGAGAATACAAATGACCTCCATCAACGACATTATCCAGAATGAGACACCCACCGACGTTATTCTGGCGCTTGTCAGGGGGAACGGCATCTCTCACCCTTGGCTAGATAATCTCTACAACCTCAATGACTGGGTTTTCATCGGAGATAACCTCCAGCTCATCGCCCTCATCAGAAAGATGAAGAATGAAGGTTTGATCCAACACAACGGCAACGGCTACATCAAAGGCCCAAACTGGCGAGAACCTGAATTTGTTACCCTCAAGAAATACAACTTGAGCTCTAGCAGTTAAGCGCTTTTAAAGCTTGAGCCAGAGCCCACCTACAACACCGCCGGCAGCACCGCACGCTGCCGGCTCAGAGCCTTACCGCCAATCCCCCTTATCCGCAAAAAACACCCGCGCATTGGCCTCCAAACTCTCCAGGTGATACCCCCCCTCCTGCACAATCAAACACGGCAACCGCAACCCGCGAATCTGCTCACCCAAGCGGGCAAACCCTGCGGTGGTAACCGCCACCTTGCTCTGCGGGTCCAGCTCGTAGATATCAAAGCCCAACGACAGCACCAGCACCTCGGCGCCGAAGTCCTTAACTGCGGCCAGCGCCACTTCCAGCTGGGCCATGAAATCCGCCTCGCTGGCGCCATGGGCCATCGGCAGGTTGAGGTTGTAGCCCTGCCCCGCGCCGCTGCCGCGCTCGTCTTCGAAGCCGGCTACGCCCGGGTAGAAGTTGGTCGGGTCACCATGCACCGAGACATACAGCACATCATCGCGGTCGTAGAAAATCTCCTGGATGCCCTGGCCGTGGTGCATGTCGGTGTCGAGGATCGCCACCCGGCGATAACGGCTGCGCAAGGCCTGGGCGGCCACGGCGGCGTTGTTGATGTAGCAGAAGCCGCCGGCGGCATCGAAGCGCGCGTGGTGGCCTGGCGGGCGGCACAGGGCGTAGGCGGCAGGCTCGCCGTCGAGAATCGCCTGGGCGCCGGCCACGGCACTTTGCGCCGACCAGTAGGCGGCGTGCCAGGTGTGCTCACCTATCGGGCAACTGCCATCGGCCAGGTAACGCCCGGCCTGGGCGAGGATGCCGCGCAGGGCGTTGGGCTCGCGCACGAAGATGTTGGACATGACCTCGTCGCCCCAGTCCTCGGGCACTTCCTTCCAGCGTGCGTGGGCCTCTTCGAGGAACGCCAGGTAGGCCTTGCCGTGCACGGCTTCGAGCGGCGCCAGGCCGGCATCGGCTGGCTGGCGGATGTCAAAACCAAGACTTTTGGCGGCCTGCAGCAGGCGCTGGGCGCGCTCGGGCACTTCCTGCGGGGTGCGCATGGCGCCGCGGGAATAGTAGCTGCGCGGGTGGTGCAGCAGCTGTTCGGGGTGGAAGTAGCAACGCATCAGGCTTCTCCTTGTACAACCTGGCCGCCGCGGGCCAGCACGGCATTGAGCAATACATCGACACCCTGGCGGGCATCTTCGGGCAGCACGTCTTCGGCCTCGTTATGGCTCAGGCCACCGACGCACGGGATGAACACCATGGCCGTCGGGCAGTAACGGGCAAGCAGAATGGCGTCGTGGCCGGCGCCGCTGACGATCGGCTGCTGGGCGTAGCCCAGACCGTCCACCGCCTGCTGTACCGCCGCCACGCATTCGGCATCGAACGGCGTGGCCGGGCTGACCCAGTGGCGCTCGATGCGCACCTGCAAACCACGCTGGTTGGCGATGGCCTGCAGCTTGAGGGCCAGGTCCTGCTCCATGGCCTCGATGGCCGCGTCACGGTGGTGGCGCAGGTCGACAGTAAAATGCAGCACGCCGGGGATGGTATTGCGCGACGACTTGGCGATGGCCAGTTCACCGACGGTGGTCAGGCCCTCGGGGGCAAAATCGGCAGCCAGTTGCTCGACCGCCTGGATCATCCGCGCGGCGCCGTACAGGGCATCCTTGCGCAGCGCCATCGGCGTGGTGCCGGCGTGGGCAGCCATGCCTTCGACCGTGACGTCCAGCCAGCGAATGGCCTGGCCGCCGCTGACCACACCGATGGCCTTGGCGTTGTCTTCAAGGATCGGGCCCTGCTCGATGTGCGCCTCGAAGTAAGCATCCACCTCGCCCCCCAGAGGGCGCTGGCCGGCGTAGCCGGTGCGGCGCAACTCATCGGCCACGCTGATGCCGTCGGCGTCGCGGATGGCCAGGGCCTGCTCCAGGGCCAGGCTGCCGGTGAACACCGCCGAGCCGAACATGGCCGGGGTGAAGCGCGCGCCCTCCTCGTTGGTCCATACCGCGACTTCCAGTGGTTTGCGGGTTTGGATGCCGAGGTCGTCGAGGCGGCGAAGCACCTCAAGACCGGCCAGCACCCCATAAACACCATCGAAGCGGCCGCCCTCAGGCTGGGTGTCGAGGTGGCTGCCCATCATCACTGGCGCGGCCTGCGGGTCTGTGCCTGCGCGGCGGGCGAACAGGTTGCCGATGGCATCCACGCTCAGGGTCAGGCCGGCTTCGCGGCACCAGTGGCTGAACAGTTCGCGGCCGGCCTTGTCCTCGTCGCTCAGGGCCAGGCGGCAGCTGCCGCCACGGGCGGTGGCGCCGACTTCGGCCATGGCCATCAGGCTCGCCCACAGGCGTTCGCCGTTGCATTTCAACATTGCAGGTACTCCAGGCAAATCAGGGGTTCAGGCCAGTTCGAGCTGGCGGCTACGGGCGTACTGGCGCGCCAGGGCCAGCACGCAGAGCAGCGAAATGGTGGCGATCAGGGTGTAGAACAGCGCCATTGGCCACCACTGGCCGGTAAAGCGATGGGCCAGCCAGGTGCCGATCAACGGCGTCAGGCCGCCGGCAATGGCGCCGCAGATCTGGTAGGCCAGGGAAATGGCGGTGTAGCGCACGCGGGTGTCGAACATGCCGCTGACGTAGCCGGCAATCACGGCGTAGAACGAGGCCATGCAGGCCGCCGCCAAGGCGATACCCAGCACGATCAGCGGGCCCTCACCGCTGCTGACCAGTACGAACATCGGGTATGGCGAAGCCATCGCCAGCAACGCAACCAAAGCCAGAAAGCGCGTGGCGCCGAGTTTTTCCGACAGCCACGCCGCCAGCGGCTGCACGCAGAACTGGATGCACGCCACGAAGAACAGGCACTCGAGAATCAGCGAGCGCTCCAGGTGCAACTGCTGGGTGGTGTAGCTGATCATGAAGGTATTGGTGAAGTAGACCCCGGCAATGCCCAGGGTGTTGGCCCCGATGCACAGCAGCAGCGGCCGCCAGGCGGTGCGCAGCACCTCGAACACCGGCGCCTGCTCTTTGCGCCGGGCCTTTTCGGCGTGCTCGCGGCTGGCGAGGAACTCCGGCGACTCATTGACCCCCAGGCGAATCGCCAGGCCCACCAGCAGCAACAGCGCGCTGGCCAAAAACGGCACGCGCCAGCCCCAGCTCATCAGCTCTTCTTCCGGCAGGCGGGTGACCGCGCTGAAGGCCAGCAGCGACAAGATCAACCCGGCCGGGCTGCCCAACTGGGCGAAGGATGCGAAGAAGTTGCGCCGGCCCTTGGGCGCATGCTCGCCGGCCATCAGCACGGCCCCGCCCCATTCGCCGCCCACGGCAATGCCTTGCACCACCCGCAGGATGATCAGCAGCACCGGCGCGGCGGCGCCGATCTGCGCATAAGTGGGCAACAGGCCGATGCATACGGTGACCACGCCCATCATCAGCAGGGTGATGATCAGCGACTTCTTGCGCCCGATGCGGTCGCCGATATGGCCGAACACGATGCCGCCCAGGGGCCTGGCGAAAAAGCCCACGGCAAAGGTGCCGAAGGCCGCCATGGTGCTGAACAGGCTGTTGTCGGAGGGGAAGAACAAGGCGCCGAACACCAGCGCGGCGGCGGTGGCGTAGATGTAGAAGTCGTACCACTCGATCATGGTGCCGATGAACGCGGCGGCAGCGGCGCGGCGTGGTTGGGGCGAAGCGACGGGCTTCATGGGGGTGGCTCCTTTGCTTGTTTTTTTGGCAGGAGTTGGGGCACGGTTTGCGCTCTGTTGGCGCTTGGTTGAGGCGGCCTGCTGCAACGTGTCGTCTGCTTCGCGGGTAAACCCGCTCCCACAGGGTGGACGCTTTGCCTGTGGGAGCGGGTTTACCCGCGAAGCAAGCAGCACCGACCTTGCGAGCAGGCACTTCAATGACTGCGATTTTTCGGCCCACCTCTATGATTAGTCAATTTTCTATTTATTATTCGAACTATTAACCCTGCTTATACCGAGCCCGCCATGCCCGACCGCCTGCTCAACGACCGCCTCGACTGGAACCTTCTGCGCACCTTTCGGGTGATCGGCCAGGAGTTGTCCATCAGCCGCGCCGCCGCGCGCCTGCACCTGACCCAGCCGGCGGTAAGCCAGGCGCTCAAGCGCCTGGAGGAGCAACTGGGCCGCCAGCTTATCGCCCGTCGCGGGCCGCGCTTCGTGTTGACCGAGGTGGGTGAACAGCTGTTTGCGTTGGCTGGCGAGGTGTACGGGCAGATGTCGCAGATCGGCGGCCTGCTGGAGCAACCGGCAGACGAGT
Organism: Pseudomonas sp. NPDC089406; assembly: GCF_044900265.1. NCBI lineage: Bacteria > Pseudomonadati > Pseudomonadota > Gammaproteobacteria > Pseudomonadales > Pseudomonadaceae > Pseudomonas > Pseudomonas sp. NPDC089406. The sequence goes on from NZ_JBJDNC010000055.1 coordinate 35,388, forward strand.
TGGTGGGCAAAGTGCGGCTATTGATGATCAGCCGTATCGTCAGTGAACGCTTCGACAACTTCCTTGCCGAGTTTCACCGCCAGCACCCGCGGGTGGAGCTTGAGATCGATGTGATGCGCAGTTCGGACATTGTTGCCGCGCTGCAGGAGAAGACCGCCACTGCTGGCCTGAGCCTGAACCGCCGACCGCAGCCGCGCCTTGAGCAGCGGTTGTTCCTGCGCCAGCGCTACGCGTTTTTCTGTGGCCGGCACCATGCCCTGTTCGGCCAGCAGGAGGGCGACCTGTTGCGGGAGAACTTCGTCAGTTTTACCAGTGACCAGATTGGCGGGATGCTCTCGCCGCTGACCATTTTCCGTGACCAGCAGGGGTTTGCCGGGCGGATTGTCGCCTCGTCGCCGAGCCTTGAAGAGGTGCGCAGGCTGGTGATTGCCGGGTTTGGCATCGGTTGCCTGCCGGAGCATGTGGTTGCGCCGGATGTGGCGGCGGGGCTTTTGTGGAAGCTGCCGCCGCTTGAGGGGATTGCCGATGTGGATATTCACCTGCTGTGGAACCGCGAGCAGCGGTTGAGTCGGGCGGAGGGGGTGTTTATCGAGGCGTTGCAGAATGGGGGGCTTGAGGGTTCGGGTTCGGGTTCGGGTTCGGGTTCGGGTTCGGGTTCGGGTTCGTAGTACAGGGTGATTGCCTTCGGAGATGTATGCGCATTCATTGACGATGGCGGCTTTTCGTCACCTTTCCGCCCTTACGGCGGCCTACTTTTGACTTGGCAAAAGTAGGCAAAACCGCCTGCTCCTATCATCCGGCCCCCTACGCTGCGCTCCGGGGGTTCCCTCGCTCCGGGCTTGCTACGGAGGTACGCGCCGACGGGCCGTCCCTGGCCCGATCGGCGCTCGACCGGCATCCATGCCGGGCGCCCTCCTA
>NZ_JBJDNC010000056.1:0-5019 GCF_044900265.1 Pseudomonas sp. NPDC089406
AAGTTCACCGCAGAAGTCTACGTTCTGTCGAAGGAAGAAGGCGGTCGTCACACTCCGTTCTTCAAAGGCTACCGTCCTCAGTTCTACTTCCGTACTACTGACGTAACCGGTAACTGCCAGCTGCCAGAAGGCGTTGAGATGGTAATGCCAGGTGACAACATCCAGATGGAAGTCACCCTGATCAAGACCATCGCAATGGAAGACGGTCTGCGCTTCGCCATCCGTGAAGGCGGTCGTACCGTCGGCGCCGGCGTCGTAGCCAAAATCATCGAGTAATCACTCGACCGATTGAAAAAACCCCCGCTCAGCGGGGGTTTTTTTTATTGGGTTGACACTAAATTGGGGCGTCTATAGAATCACGCCTCCTTTTAGCGGGCGTAGTGCGTCCGTTGGGAACAGCCTGGAGTCTGAAATCCAATGCAAAATCAGCAAATCCGTATCAGGTTGAAGGCTTTCGACCATCGCCTGATCGACCAATCCACCCAGGAAATCGTGGAAACCGCGAAACGTACTGGTGCACAAGTGCGTGGTCCAATTCCACTGCCTACCCGCAAAGAGCGTTTCACCGTTCTGGTCTCCCCGCACGTCAACAAAGACGCGCGTGACCAGTACGAGATTCGCACTCATAAGCGTGTTCTGGACATCGTCCAGCCAACGGATAAAACCGTTGACGCGCTGATGAAGCTTGATCTGGCGGCCGGTGTGGAAGTGCAGATCAGCCTCGGCTAAGACTTCGGTCTGGTCGTGTAACGCTCTGAAATGGGCGGCCATAGCGGGTGAAAGCCCCGTACACTCATGAGGTTTACAACATGACTATTGGTGTAGTCGGTCGAAAAGCGGGTATGACCCGTATTTTCACCGAAGAAGGTGTCTCCATTCCGGTCACGGTCATCGAGATCGAGCCGAATCGCGTCACCCAGTTCAAAACCGAAGAAACTGATGGCTACCGTGCAGTGCAAGTCACTGTCGGCGAGCGTCGTGCTTCGCGCGTGACCGCCGCTCAGGCAGGCCACTTTGCCAAGGCCAACGTTGCCGCTGGTCGCGGTGTCTGGGAGTTCCGTCTTGAAGAAGGCGATTTCCAGGCTGGCGATCTGATCAAAGCTGAACTCTTCACTGCAGGCCAGCTGGTAGACGTAACCGGTCAGTCCAAAGGTAAAGGCTTCGCCGGTACCATCAAGCGTTGGAACTTCCGTGGTCAAGATAACACCCACGGTAACTCCGTATCGCACCGTGTCCCTGGCTCCATCGGCCAGTGCCAGACTCCTGGTCGTGTATTCAAGGGCAAGAAAATGTCCGGTCACATGGGCGCTGAGCGCGTGACTGTGCAGTCCCTGGAAGTAGTACGCGTAGACGCTGAACGCAACCTGCTGCTGATCAAGGGTGCCGTTCCAGGCGCTACTGGCGGCGACGTGGTTGTGCGTCCAGCTGTCAAGGCTCGCGGGTAAGGGGAAACTGACATGCAACTTAATGTAAATGACGCTCAGGCGATCGAAGTTTCCGAACTGACTTTCGGTGGCGAATTCAACGAGACGCTGGTTCACCAAGCAGTCGTGGCCTACATGGCCGGCGGCCGTCAGGGTACCAAGCAGCAGAAGACCCGTTCTGACGTGGCCGGTGGCGGTAAGCGCCCATGGCGTCAGAAAGGTACTGGCCGTGCTCGTGCCGGTACTACCCGTGGTCCGATCTGGCGTGGCGGTGGTGTAACCTTCGCAGCTCGTCCTCAGGATCACTCGCAAAAGCTCAACAAGAAGATGTACCGCGCTGCCCTGCGCTCCATCCTCGCCGAGCTGGTGCGTAGCGACCGTCTGGTCGTGGTTCAGGACTTCGCTGTTGAAGCGCCGAAAACCAAAGACCTGCTGAACAAGCTGAACGGCATGGGTCTGAGCGATGTTCTCATCGTTTCGGATGCAGTTGATCAGAACCTGTACCTGGCTGCTCGCAACCTGCCGCACGTCGACGTACGTGACGTTCAAGGTTCCGACCCGGTCAGTCTGATCGCATACGAGAAGGTGTTGATCACCGTCTCGGCCGTGAAGAAATTCGAGGAGCTGCTGGGATGAACCAGGAACGCGTATTCAAAGTCCTCCTTGGCCCGCACGTTTCCGAGAAGGCTACCGTTCTGGCTGAGAAAAAAGGCCAGTTCGTATTCAAGGTTGCTACCGATGCAACCAAGCTGGAAATCAAGAAAGCTGTCGAAGGCCTGTTCAACGTAAAAGTTGAAAACGTGTCGACTGTTAACGTTCTGGGTAAAACCAAGCGTACCGCACGTGGTCTGGGCAAGCGTAATGACTGGAAGAAGGCGATCGTCTCCCTTCAGCCAGGCCAAGATCTCGATTTCAGCAGCAGTGCTGAGTAAGGAAGGGGTGCATCATGGCAATCGTTAAATGCAAACCGACTTCCCCTGGCCGCCGTTTTGTGGTCAAGGTGGTCAACAAGGAGCTGCACAAAGGCGCTCCTCACGCACCGCTGCTCGAGAAAAAATCGAAGTCTGGTGGTCGTAACAACAATGGCCGCATCACCACTCGTCACGTTGGTGGTGGTCATAAGCAGCATTACCGTCTGGTTGACTTCCGTCGCAACGACAAAGATGGCATCCCTGCCACTGTCGAGCGTATTGAATACGACCCGAACCGTACTGCTCACATCGCCCTGCTGTGCTACGCAGACGGTGAGCGTCGCTACATCATCGCCCCTAAAGGCGTGAGTGCTGGCGACCAGCTGATCGCAGGTGCCCTGGCCCCAATCAAGGCCGGTAACTCCCTGCAGCTGCGCAACATCCCAGTAGGTAGCACCGTTCACGGCATCGAACTGAAGCCGGGTAAAGGTGCTCAGATCGCTCGTTCCGCTGGTGCTTCCGCTCAGCTGATCGCGCGTGAAGGCGTCTACGTGACTCTGCGTCTTCGCTCTGGCGAAATGCGTAAAGTACTGGCTGAGTGCCGTGCGACCCTGGGCGAAGTCTCGAACTCCGAGCACAGCCTGCGTTCGCTGGGTAAAGCAGGTGCCAAACGCTGGCGCGGCGTTCGCCCAACCGTTCGTGGCGTTGCCATGAACCCGGTTGACCACCCACATGGTGGTGGTGAAGGTCGTACCTCCGGTGGTCGTCATCCGGTATCGCCATGGGGCTTCCCAACCAAGGGTGCTAAAACCCGCGGTAATAAGCGTACCGACAACATGATCGTCCGTCGTCGCAAGTAACTAGAGGGATACGACAGTGCCACGTTCTCTGAAAAAAGGTCCTTTTATCGATCTTCACCTGTTGAAGAAGGTCGAAGTGGCGGTGGAGAAGAACGATCGCAAGCCAGTTAAAACCTGGTCGCGCCGTTCGATGATCCTGCCACAAATGGTCGGTCTGACCATCGCGGTACACAACGGTCGCCAACACGTCCCAGTTCTCGTGAACGAAGACATGGTCGGCCACAAACTGGGCGAGTTTGCCGGTACCCGCACCTACCGCGGGCACGTGGCTGACAAGAAAGCCAAGCGTTAAGGGGTTAGGAAATGGAAGTAGCCGCTAAGTTGTCGGGCGCTCGCATCTCCGCCCAGAAAGCCCGCTTGGTCGCCGACCAGATCCGCGGGAAGAAGGTGGGCGAAGCGCTCAACCTGTTGGCCTTCAGCAGCAAAAAAGCCGCTGAAATCATGAAGAAAGTCCTCGAGTCGGCCGTTGCCAACGCCGAACACAACGAAGGCGCTGACGTTGATGACCTGAAGGTCTCCACCGTCTTCGTCAACGAAGGGCGTTCGCTGAAGCGCATCATGCCACGTGCCAAAGGCCGTGCTGATCGCATCGTCAAGCGGTCTTGCCATATCACTGTCAAGGTTGCGGACAAGTAACGGAGTCGATCAGATGGGTCAGAAAGTACATCCCACTGGCATTCGCCTGGGAATCGTCAAGGAGCACACCTCCGTCTGGTATGCAGACGGCGCTACTTACGCAGATTACCTGTTGAAGGATCTGAAAACGCGTGAGTACCTCCAAGACAAACTAAAAAGCGCGTCCGTAAGCCGTATCGATATTCATCGTCCGGCTCAAACTGCACGCATCACCATCCACACCGCTCGTCCCGGTATCGTTATCGGCAAGAAAGGTGAAGATGTTGAGAAACTGCGTCAGGACCTGACCAAGCAGATGGGTGTGCCTGTGCACATCAACATCGAAGAGATCCGCAAGCCGGAACTCGACGCCATGCTGGTTGCTCAGAGCGTTGCCCAGCAGCTGGAGCGCCGCGTTATGTTCCGTCGCGCCATGAAGCGCGCCGTGCAGAACGCCATGCGTATTGGTGCCAAGGGCATCAAGATCCAGGTGAGCGGTCGTCTCGGCGGTGCCGAGATCGCACGTACCGAGTGGTATCGCGAAGGTCGTGTGCCTCTGCACACCCTGCGTGCCGATATCGACTACAACACCTACGAAGCTCACACCACCTACGGTGTGATCGGTGTGAAGGTTTGGATCTTCAAAGGCGAAGTAATTGGTGGTCGCCAAGAAGAGCTGAAGCCTCAAGCACCAGCGCCTCGTAAAAAAGCTGCTAAGTAAGGGGTACGCCAAATGTTGCAACCAAAGCGTACAAAATTCCGCAAGCAGATGACCGGCCACAACCGTGGTCTGGCACTGCGCGGTAGCAAGGTCAGCTTCGGCGAGTTCGCTCTGAAAGCTGTTGCTCGCGGTCGTCTCACCGCCCGCCAGATCGAGTCGGCACGTCGTGCCCTGACCCGTCACGTAAAACGTGGCGGCAAGATCTGGATCCGTGTCTTCCCGGACAAGCCGGTTACCAAGAAGCCTCTCGAGGTTCGTATGGGTAAAGGTAAGGGTTCCGTGGAGTACTGGGTTGCCCAGATCCAGCCAGGCAAAGTCCTGTACGAGATCGAGGGTGTTTCTGAAGAGCTGGCGCGCGAAGCTTTCGCCCTGGCTGCTGCAAAGCTGCCTCTCGCCACCTCCTTTGTTAAGCGGACGGTGATGTGATGAAAGCGAATGAACTTCGTGAAAAATCGGCACAGCAACTGAATGAGCAACTGCTCGGCTTG
>NZ_JBJDNC010000056.1:5029-6054 GCF_044900265.1 Pseudomonas sp. NPDC089406
GCAACTGGCCAGTTGGGGCAGTCGCACCTGCTCTCGCAAGTTAAGCGTGACATCGCTCGCGTGAAAACTGTGCTCAACCAGCAGGCAGGTAAGTGATCATGGCTGAAGCTGAAAAAACCGTCCGTACGCTGACTGGCCGTGTCGTCAGCGACAAAATGGACAAGACCATCACCGTTCTGATCGAGCGTCGCGTCAAGCACCCGATCTACGGTAAATACGTTAAGCGTTCGACTAAGCTGCACGCGCACGACGAATCCAACCAGTGCAAGATCGGCGACAAGGTTTCCATCCGTGAAACCCGTCCGCTGGCCAAGACCAAGTCCTGGGCACTGGTTGAAGTCCTCGAACGCGCTGTTGAAGTCTAAGGGCTAAGGGTCGGAGAAATTTTATGATTCAGACTCAATCCATGCTCGATGTGGCCGATAACAGCGGCGCTCGTCGCGTCATGTGCATCAAGGTGCTCGGCGGTTCCCACCGCCGTTACGCCGGTATCGGTGACATCATCAAAGTAACCGTCAAGGAAGCAATTCCGCGCGGTAAGGTCAAAAAAGGCCAGGTGATGACCGCTGTTGTCGTCCGTACCCGTCACGGTGTACGTCGCGCTGACGGTTCCATCATTCGTTTCGACGGCAACGCTGCTGTTCTGCTGAACACCAAGCAAGAGCCGATCGGTACTCGCATCTTCGGGCCAGTGACCCGTGAGCTTCGTAACGAGAAGTTCATGAAGATCGTCTCGCTCGCCCCTGAAGTGCTCTAAGGAGATCCGACATGCAAAAGATTCGTCGTGACGACGAGATCATCGTGATCGCCGGCAAAGACAAGGGTAAGCGCGGTAAGGTGCTGAAGGTTCTGGCTGATGACCGTCTGGTCATCGGTGGCGTGAACCTGGTCAAGCGTCATACCAAGCCTAACCCGATGGCGGGCGTTCAGGGCGGTATCGTCGAGAAAGAAGCGCCTCTGCACGCTTCCAACGTTGCCATCTTCAACGGCGAAACCAACAAGGCTGACCGCGTTGGTTTCAAAGT
>NZ_JBJDNC010000056.1:6064-36001 GCF_044900265.1 Pseudomonas sp. NPDC089406
AAAGAAAACGCTAAAAAAAATATATACAACAAGACCAACAAAAAATCCCTACAAGAATCAAAACAGATATGTAGAAGACCATGGCACGACTGAAAGAGATTTACCGGAACGAAATCGCTCCTAAGCTTAAGGAAGAACTTAAGCTGTCGAACGTGATGGAAGTTCCGCGCGTTACCAAGATCACCCTGAACATGGGTCTGGGCGAAGCGATCGGCGACAAGAAAGTCATCGAGCACGCTGTTGCCGACCTGGAAAAGATCACCGGTCAAAAGCCGGTCGTGACTTTCGCTCGCAAGTCCATCGCAGGCTTCAAAGTCCGCGAAGGCTGGCCGATCGGTGTCAAGGTGACCCTGCGTCGCGAAAAAATGTACGAGTTCCTGGACCGCCTGCTGGCGATCTCCCTGCCACGGGTTCGCGACTTCCGCGGCCTGAATGCCAAGTCCTTCGACGGTCGTGGCAACTACAGCATGGGCGTGAAAGAGCAGATCATCTTCCCGGAAATCGACTACGACAAGATCGATGCTCTGCGCGGTTTGGACATCACCCTGACCACCACTGCTCGTTCGGACGACGAAGGCCGCGCTCTGCTGCGTGCTTTCAAGTTCCCGTTCCGCAACTGATTGGAGTAGGAAAATGGCCAAGAAGAGCATGAAAAACCGCGAGCTGAAGCGTCAGCTCACGGTAGCCAAGTTCGCCAAAAAGCGTGCTGAGCTGAAAGCGACCATCGTCAACCTGAACGCCTCTCCTGAAGAGCGTTTCGCTGCCGTTGTCGCCCTGCAGAAGCAACCACGTGACGCCAGCGCCTCGCGCCTGCGCAACCGTTGCCGCCTGACCGGTCGTCCTCACGGTGTATACCGTAAGTTCGGCCTGGGCCGTAACAAGCTGCGCGAAGCTGCAATGCGCGGTGACGTGCCAGGTCTGGTCAAGGCTAGCTGGTAACACAGCTGGCGTGACCGCCGGCGGCGGGGGAGCAATCTTCCGACCGCCGGTGACCTCGCAAAGAAACAAGCCCCTATATGGGGCTTGTTTCGTTTCTGCCTTGTGTCTAGAATGACCGGCTCACCTGAGCCCGGGTTTTTTACCCTGCCTGCCCAGGTGGTTGTGATAGCCGCAAGGCTAATAATTCTTGTATCAGGAGCATCTAGCCCATGAGTATGCAGGACCCGTTAGCGGACATGCTAACTCGCATCCGTAATGCCCAGATGGCTGAAAAGCATGTCGTAAGCATGCCTTCTTCCACCCTGAAGGTCGCGGTTGCCAAAGTACTGAAAGACGAAGGTTACATCGCCAGCTACGAAGTGACCGGTGAAGCCAAGCCTTCCCTGTCGATCGAGCTGAAGTACTTCGAAGGCCGTCCGGTCATCGAAGAGCTGAAGCGTTCGAGCCGTCCTGGCCTGCGCCAGTACAAGGCCGTGACCGAGCTGCCAAAAGTACGTGGCGGCCTGGGCGTGTCTATTGTCTCCACCAACAAAGGTGTGATGACTGACCGCGCTGCGCGCGCTGCCGGTGTCGGCGGCGAAGTTCTGTGCACAGTGTTCTAAGGGGAGATAGGCATGTCTCGCGTCGCTAAGAACCCCGTTAAGCTGCCAGCAGGCGTCGAAGTCAAATTCGCCGGCCAGCAGCTTTCGGTGAAGGGTGCCAAGGGCACTCTCGAACTGAACGTTCACTCGTCTGTTGAAGTTACCGAAGAGTCTGGTGAGCTGCGTTTCGTTGCTCGCAACGGTGACCAGCAAGCTCGCGCCATGGCCGGTACCACCCGCGCCCTGGTGAACAACATGGTCCAAGGCGTAAGCCAAGGCTTCGAGCGCAAGCTCCAGCTGGTCGGTGTTGGTTACAAGGCTCAGGCTAAGGGCACCATCCTGAACCTGGCTCTGGGCTTCTCGCACCCAGTGGATTACGAACTTCCAGCCGGTATCACCGCTGAAACCCCAAGCCAGACCGACATCCTGATCAAGGGTATCGACAAGCAGCTGGTGGGTCAGGTGGCCGCTGAAGTCCGCGGTTTCCGTCCGCCAGAGCCTTACAAGGGCAAGGGTGTGCGTTACGCGGATGAAGTAGTCCGTCGTAAAGAAGCCAAGAAGAAGTAGGGCCTAGCAAATGACCGACAAAAAAGTTACTCGACTGCGTCGCGCTCGCAAAGCACGCCTGAAAATGCACGAGCTCGAAGCCGTGCGTCTGTGCGTGTTCCGCTCCTCGCAGCACATCTACGCCCAGGTCATTTCGGCCGACGGCAGCAAGGTTCTGGCAAGCGCCTCGACCTTGGACAAAGACCTGCGTGATGGCGCCACCGGCAACATCGACGCGGCCACTAAGGTTGGCAAGCTGGTAGCTGAGCGCGCGAAAGCCGCCGGTGTATCTCAAGTTGCCTTTGACCGTTCCGGCTTCAAGTACCACGGCCGCGTCAAGGCGCTGGCTGATGCTGCTCGTGAAGGCGGGCTGGAGTTCTAAGTTATGGCAAATAACGATCAAAAGCGCGACGAAGGCTACATCGAGAAGCTGGTTCAAGTTAACCGCGTAGCTAAAACCGTAAAAGGCGGCCGTATCTTCACCTTCACCGCACTGACCGTGGTCGGTGATGGCAAGGGTCGTGTCGGCTTCGGCCGTGGCAAATCGCGCGAAGTACCAGCCGCGATCCAGAAAGCCATGGAAGCTGCTCGTCGCAACATGATTCAGGTTGACCTGAAAGGCACCACCCTGCAGTACGCCACCAAGGCCGCCCACGGCGCCTCGAAGGTTTACATGCAGCCTGCCTCGGAAGGTACCGGTATCATCGCCGGCGGCGCAATGCGTGCCGTCCTGGAAGTTGCTGGTGTTCAGAACGTCCTGGCCAAGTGCTACGGTTCGACCAACCCGGTGAACGTGGTTCACGCCACCTTCAAGGGTCTGAAAGCCATGCAATCCCCTGAGTCCATTGCTGCCAAGCGCGGCAAGACTGTTGAGGAGATCTTCTGATCATGGCAACTGTAAAAGTAACGCTGATCAAGAGCGTCTCGGGCCGTATCCCTAACCACAAACTGTGCGTGAAGGGTCTGGGTCTGCGTCGCATCGGTCACACTGTAGAAGTCCAGGATACTCCCGAGAACCGCGGGATGATCAACAAGGCTTACTACATGCTGAAGGTCGAGGGTTAATCAATGAAACTCAATGATCTGAGTCCAGCGCCGGGTTCCCGTCGCGAGAAGCACCGTCCGGGCCGTGGTATCGGTAGCGGTCTGGGTAAGACCGGTGGCCGCGGCCACAAAGGTCAGACCTCCCGTTCCGGTGGCTCCATCGCTCCAGGCTTCGAAGGCGGTCAACAGCCGCTGCACCGTCGCCTGCCGAAGTTCGGCTTCGTTTCCCTGAAAGCCATGGATCGCGCTGAAGTGCGTCTGTCCGAGCTGGCCAAGGTGGAAGGCGATCTGATCACCGTTCAGTCCCTCAAGGACGCCAACGTGATCGGCCAGCACGTACAGCGCGTGAAAATCATGCTGTCGGGCGAAGTCACTCGCGCAGTCACCCTCAAGGGTATCGCCGTCACCAAAGGTGCACGTGCGGCTATCGAAGCAGCTGGCGGCAAGTTCGAGGAATAAATGGCTAAGCAAGGTGCTCTCTCTTCGCTCGGTAAGGGCGGGATGTCGGAACTCTGGGCTCGTCTGCGCTTTCTGTTCATGGCGATCATCGTCTATCGGATTGGCGCGCACATCCCGGTACCAGGCATTAACCCGGACCGTCTCGCGGATCTGTTCCGGCAGAATGAGGGGACCATTCTTAGCTTGTTCAACATGTTTTCCGGTGGTGCGCTGGAGCGCATGAGCATCTTTGCACTGGGGATCATGCCGTACATCTCGGCATCGATCATCATGCAGCTCATGACCGCTGTCAGCCCACAGCTGGAGCAGTTGAAGAAGGAAGGTGAAGCTGGCCGTCGCAAGATCAGCCAGTACACCCGCTACGGCACCGTAATCCTGGCGCTGGTCCAAGCCATTGGCATGTCCATTGGCCTGGCCAACCAGGGCGTGGCGTTTTCTGCAGGCCTCGGCTTCCATGTCGTCGCCGTCTCCACCTTCGTGGCAGGCGCGATGTTCATGATGTGGCTGGGCGAGCAGATCACCGAGCGCGGTGTGGGCAACGGTATCTCGATGTTGATCTTCGCAGGTATCGTTGCCGGTCTTCCGAGAGCAATCGGGCAGTCTTTCGAGTCTGCACGCACAGGCGATATCAATATTTTCGCCCTGGTCGCAATCGGTTTGCTGGCAGTAGCGATTATCGGTTTCGTGGTGTTCATTGAGCGTGGTCAGCGTCGTATCGCCGTTCACTACGCCAAGCGTCAGCAGGGCCGCAAGGTCTTCGCTGCGCAGACCAGCCACTTGCCGCTGAAAGTGAACATGGCGGGCGTAATCCCGGCCATTTTCGCGAGCAGCATCTTGCTGTTCCCGGCTTCGCTGGGTGCCTGGTTCGGTCAGTCCGAAGGTATGGGCTGGCTGCAGGACATCTCGCAGTCGATCGCTCCTGGTCAGCCGTTGAACATTCTGCTGTTTAGTGCAGGGATCATCTTCTTCTGCTTCTTCTACACAGCGTTGATGTTCAACCCGAAAGACGTAGCGGAAAACCTGAAGAAGTCCGGTGCCTTTATTCCGGGTATCCGTCCTGGTGAGCAGTCGGCACGCTACATTGATGGCGTCCTGACCCGTTTGACCATGTTCGGTGCTCTATACATGATGGCCGTGTGCCTGCTGCCCCAGTTCCTGGTGGTGGCTGCAAACGTGCCGTTCTACCTTGGCGGGACCTCGTTGCTGATTGTGGTAGTGGTTGTGATGGACTTCATGTCCCAAGTACAATCGCACCTCGTTTCGCACCAGTACGAATCCCTGATGAAGAAAGCCAACCTGAAAGGCTACGGCGGCAGCGGTCTGCTGCGCTGATCTAGCCCCTTAAGGTTCGAGGAGTCGGTAATGAAAGTTCGTGCATCGGTGAAAAAGCTGTGCCGCAACTGCAAGATCATTCGTCGCGAAGGTATCGTTCGCGTGATCTGCAGCGCGGAACCGCGTCACAAGCAGCGCCAAGGCTGAGTGTGATCCGCGCTTCAAACCCAGCAGCTAGTGTGCTGCTGGGTTGATTATTCGTTTCTACAGCGATATTATCTCGCGCCCTATTTCTTGGCTTCCGGGGCGTAGGTAGCTGTCAATTGGAGTCCCACTGAATGGCCCGTATTGCAGGCGTCAACATTCCAGATAACAAGCATACTGTTATCTCGCTGACCTACATCTATGGTGTCGGTCGCACTACTGCGCAGAAAATCTGTGCAGACGCTGGTGTAAACCCAGCCGCAAAGATCAAGGATCTGAGCGACGAGCAAATCGAAACCCTGCGTGGCGAAGTCGCGAAGTTCACCACCGAAGGTGACCTGCGTCGCGAAATCAACATGAAGATCAAGCGCTTGATGGACCTGGGTTGCTACCGCGGCCTGCGTCATCGTAAAGGTCTGCCGGTTCGCGGTCAGCGCACCAAGACCAACGCACGCACCCGTAAGGGCCCGCGTAAGCCGATCCGCAAGTAATCGCCCAGGAATATAGACATGGCAAAACCTGCTGCTCGTCCTCGTAAAAAAGTCAAAAAGACAGTGGTTGATGGCATCGCCCACATCCACGCTTCTTTTAACAACACCATCGTGACCATCACCGACCGTCAGGGCAACGCACTGTCCTGGGCTACTTCCGGTGGTTCGGGTTTCCGTGGTTCGCGCAAATCCACCCCGTTCGCAGCCCAGATCGCTGCTGAGCGTGCTGGTCAAGCTGCGCTGGAATACGGTCTGAAAAACCTCGACGTTAACGTCAAGGGTCCAGGTCCAGGTCGTGAGTCCGCCGTTCGTGCACTGAACAGCTGCGGCTACAAGATCGCCAGCATCACCGACGTGACGCCAATCCCGCATAACGGGTGCCGTCCGCCGAAGAAGCGTCGCGTGTAATCAGGAGACAGATAAATGGCACGTTACATTGGTCCAAAATGCAAACTGTCTCGCCGTGAAGGCACTGACCTGTTCCTGAAGAGCGGCGTTCGCGCTCTGGAATCGAAGTGCAACATCGAAGCAGCCCCAGGTATCCACGGCCAGCGCCGTGGCCGTCAGTCCGACTACGGTACCCAGCTGCGCGAGAAACAAAAAGTCCGTCGTATCTACGGTGTACTGGAGCGTCAATTCCGCGGTTACTACCAAGCGGCTGCCTCGAAGAAAGGCGCCACCGGTGAGAACCTGCTGCAGATGCTCGAGAGCCGTCTGGACAACGTCGTTTACCGTATGGGCTTCGGTTCGACCCGTTCCGAGTCCCGTCAGCTGGTTTCGCACAAAGCGATCAGCGTTAACGGCAAGACTGTAAACATTCCATCCTACCAAGTTCGTCCGGGTGACGTGGTCGCCGTTCGCGAGAAATCGTCGAACCAGCTGCGCATTGTTCAAGCCCTTGAACTGTGCGCCCAGCGTGGCCGCGTTGAGTGGGTAGACGTGGATGCTGCTAAAAAGTCGGGCGTTTTCAAGAACGTTCCTGCTCGCAGCGACCTGTCCGCCGACATCAACGAAAACCTGATTGTCGAGCTCTACTCCAAGTAAGGGCTAGAAAATAGGTGCATCCATGCAGATTTCGGTAAATGAGTTTCTGACACCCCGCCACATCGATGTGCAGGTTGTCAGTCCAACCCGCGCCAAGATCACACTCGAGCCTCTCGAGCGTGGTTTCGGCCATACCCTGGGCAACGCGCTGCGCCGCATCCTGTTGTCCTCCATGCCTGGCTGTGCAGTAGTCGAGGCCGAGATCGATGGCGTACTCCATGAGTACTCCGCGATCGAAGGTGTACAGGAAGACGTCATTGAAATCCTGTTGAACCTGAAAGGCCTGGCTATCAAACTGCACGGTCGTGACGAAGTTACGCTGACCTTGTCGAAAAAGGGTTCGGGGGTGGTTACCGCTGCCGATATTCAGCTGGATCACGATGTCGAGATCGTCAACCCCGATCACGTAATCGCGAACCTGGCGTCCAACGGCGCCCTGAACATGAAGCTCACCGTAGCTCGTGGTCGTGGTTACGAGCCGGCCGACTCCCGTCAGACCGACGAAGATGAAAGCCGCAGCATTGGCCGTCTCCAGCTGGACGCCTCGTTCAGCCCGGTGCGTCGTATCGCCTACGTGGTCGAAAACGCCCGTGTTGAACAGCGTACCAACCTGGACAAGCTGGTTATCGATCTGGAAACCAACGGCACCCTGGACCCTGAAGAGGCTATCCGCCGCGCTGCGACCATCCTGCAACAGCAGCTGGCCGCGTTCGTCGACCTCAAAGGTGACAGCGAGCCGGTTGTGGTCGAGCAGGAAGACGAGATCGATCCGATCCTGCTGCGCCCGGTTGACGACCTGGAACTGACCGTACGTTCGGCCAACTGCCTCAAGGCGGAGAACATCTACTACATCGGCGACCTGATTCAGCGTACCGAAGTAGAGCTGTTGAAAACTCCTAACCTGGGCAAGAAGTCCCTGACTGAAATCAAGGACGTCCTGGCCTCTCGTGGTCTGTCCCTGGGCATGCGCCTCGACAACTGGCCGCCTGCAAGCCTTAAGAAAGACGACAAGGCGACTGCCTGATCGTCGTAATCACCGAACGAATTGTTTGGTAAGGAATGAATCATGCGTCATCGTAAAAGTGGACGTCACCTGAGCCGTACCAGCTCTCACCGCAAAGCTATGTTCCAGAACATGGCTGTGTCGCTGATCGAGCACGAGCTGATCAAAACCACCCTGCCGAAAGCCAAGGAACTGCGCCGCGTTGCCGAGCCGCTGATCACCCTGGCCAAGGAAGACAGCGTTGCCAATCGCCGTCTGGCCTTCGACCGTACCCGTTCGAAGTCCGCTGTTGGCAAACTGTTCAACGATCTGGGCAAGCGCTACGCCACCCGTCAGGGCGGCTACCTGCGCATCCTGAAGTGCGGTTTCCGCGCTGGCGACAACGCGCCTATGGCGTACGTCGAGCTGGTTGATCGTCCAGTCGGTGGTGCTGTAGAAGCTGCCGAGTAAGACGTTCTGTCTGCTACAAGGAACCGGGCCTAGTGCCCGGTTTTTTGTGCCTGTATGAATTGTAAATTTCTATCATGACTACAAAATCAATGAATTAGATCTTGTAACAGCGCTCGCCGATACTTCTCTGCATGCCGTTTAGCCGGCCATTAGAGACCGATAAGGAGAGCCCAATGAGCAAGATTCTGACCACCGCCAGCGGTGCACCCGTAGCCGACAACCAGAACTCCCGTTCCGCCGGCCCCCGTGGCCCGTTGTTGCTCGATGACTTTCACCTGATCGAGAAGCTCGCCCACTTCAACCGCGAGAACATCCCGGAGCGCCGCGTGCACGCCAAGGGCTCGGGCGCCTACGGTACCTTCACCGTCACCCGCGACATTACCGAATTCACCAGCGCCAGGCTGTTCGACAGCATTGGCAAGCAGACCGAGACCTTCCTGCGCTTCTCCACCGTTGGCGGTGAGCGTGGTTCGGCAGACACCGAGCGCGACCCGCGCGGCTTTGCAGTGAAGTTCTACACCGAGGAAGGCAACTGGGACATCGTCGGCAACAACACTCCGGTGTTCTTCATCCGTGACCCGCTGAAATTCCCCGATTTCATCCACACCCAGAAGCGCCACCCGCAGACCAACCTGAAGAACGCCCAGATGATGTGGGACTTCTGGTCCCACTCGCCCGAGGCGCTGCACCAGGTCACCATCCTGTTCTCCGACCGCGGCATCCCGGACGGCTACCGCCACATGCACGGTTTCGGCAGCCACACCTACAGCCTGATCAACGCTGAAGGTGAGCGCACCTGGGTCAAATGGCACTTCAAGACCCAGCAAGGCATCAAGAACCTGGCCCCGGCCGAGGCCGCGCGCCTGGCCGGCAGCGACCCGGACTACGCCCAGCGTGACCTGTTCGAGGCCATCGAGCGTGGTGAGTACCCGCGCTGGACCGTGTGCATCCAGGTGATGAGCGAAAGCGAAGCCGCCAACCGCCAGGAGAACCCCTTCGATGTGACCAAGACCTGGTCGCAGAAGGACTACCCACTGATCGAAGTGGGCGTGCTGGAGCTCAACCGCAACCCGCTCAACTACTTTGCCGAAGTCGAGCAGGCCACCTTTGGCCCGAGCAACATGGTGCCGGGTGTCGGTTTGTCGCCAGACCGCATGCTGCAAGGCCGGGTATTCGCCTACGCCGATGCCCACCGCTACCGTGTCGGCACCAACCACCAGCACCTGCCGGTGAACGCGCCGCGCAGCCCGGTGCACAGCTACCAGCGTGACGGTTCGATGGCCAGCGGCAGCTATGGCAGCGCACCGAACTACGAGCCGAACAGCTACAGCGATGCGCCCAAGCAGTCGCCGCGCCACGCCGAGCCTGCACTGGCCCTGAGCGGCGCAGCCGACCGCTTCGACCACCGCGAGGACAGCGACTACTACAGCCAAGCAGGTGCCTTGTTCCGCTTGATGAACGACGAACAGAAAGCGCTGTTGATCGGCAACATCGCTGGCACCCTGGCCGGAGTCAGCGAGGACGTGGTGCAACGCCAGCTGCAGCACTTCTTCAAGGCCGACCCGGCCTACGGCGAAGGCATCGCCAAGGCATTGGGCATCGATTTCGCCTAAGTCGAAGTGATAACAAGAACCGCCCTCGTTTGGGCGGTTTTTCAATGAAAATCACTACTGTTTGGCCGATCTTTTGCCACTAATTGCGCATTTTTCCGTGACCGCGAGCAAAAGCTGGTTCAAACTATGAACCATTCAAGCATTCACAGGGAGAAGCAGGGCAATGCAAGGTCACCCGGACGTAATCAACTACCTCGTCACGTTGCTGAAGGGCGAACTGGCAGCACGCGATCAGTACTTCATCCACTCGCGCATGTACGAAGACTGGGGCCTGTCCAAGCTCTATGAACGTATCAACCACGAGATGGAAGAAGAGACTCAGCACGCTGACGCCCTGATGCGCCGCATCCTGATGCTCGAAGGCACCCCTGACATGCGTGCCGACGACCTCGAAGTGGGCAGCACCGTACCCGAAATGATCGAAGCCGACCTCAAGCTCGAGTACAAGGTGCGCGGCGCGCTGTGCAAGGGTATCGAGCTGTGCGAGCTGCACAAGGACTACATCAGCCGCGACATCCTGCGTGCGCAGTTGGCCGACACCGAAGAAGATCACACCTACTGGCTGGAAAAGCAGCAGGGCCTGATCAAGGCCATCGGCCTGGAAAACTACCTGCAGTCGCAGATGTAACCGCCATCGCCGGAAAATCGGCTCCTGTAGGAGCCGGCTTGCCGGCGATGAGGCCATCAAAGGCGCACAAAAAAGCCCCTGGCATCTCTCGATGCCAGGGGCTTTTTCACATCAGGCCCGGTCCCGCTCCAGCAGCGGTTTCAGGTAATGCCCGGTATACGACTGCTTCTTCTTGGCCAGCTCCTCGGGCGTGCCGCAGGCAATGATCTGCCCACCCTTGGAGCCACCCTCCGGCCCCAGGTCCACCAGCCAGTCAGCGGTCTTGATCACATCCAGGTTGTGCTCGATCACCACCACGGTGTTGCCGTGATCGCGCAGGCGGTGCAGCACGTCCAGCAACTGCTGGATATCGGCAAAGTGCAGGCCGGTGGTCGGCTCGTCGAGGATGTACAAGGTCTTGCCGGTATCACGCTTGGACAGCTCGCGCGACAGCTTCACCCGCTGCGCCTCGCCACCGGACAGCGTGGTCGCCGACTGCCCCAGCTTGATGTACGACAGCCCCACATCCATCAGCGTCTGCAGCTTGCGCGCCAGGGCCGGCACCGCGTCGAAGAACTCGCGGGCATCCTCGATGGTCATTTCCAGCACCTCGTGGATGTTCTTGCCCTTGTACTTGATCTCCAGGGTTTCGCGGTTGTAGCGCTTGCTCTTGCACACGTCGCACGGCACATAGATGTCCGGCAGGAAGTGCATTTCCACCTTGATCAGGCCGTCGCCCTGGCACGCCTCGCAGCGCCCGCCCTTGACGTTGAACGAGAACCGCCCCGGGCCGTAGCCACGCGAGCGCGACTCCGGCACGCCAGCGAACAGCTCGCGGATCGGCGTGAAAATACCGGTGTAGGTAGCCGGGTTCGAACGCGGAGTGCGACCGATCGGGCTCTGGTCGATATCCACCACCTTGTCCAGGTGCTGCAGCCCATCGATGCTGCTGTGCGGCGCCGGCTCCAGGCTGCTTGCGCCATTCAGCGCGGTGGCCGCCAGCGGGAACAGGGTGTTGTTGATCAGCGTCGACTTGCCCGAACCGGACACACCGGTCACGCAGGTCAGCAGGCCGATCGGCACTTCCAGGTCGACGTTCTGCAGGTTGTTGCCGCGGGCACCCTTGAGCTTGAGCGAAAGCTTTTTATCGCGCGGGGTGCGCTTGGCCGGCACGACGATCTTTTTACGCCCCGACAGGTATTTGCCGGTCAGCGAATCGGGGTGGGCCATCACTTCGTCGGGGGTGCCCTCGGCGACGATCTGCCCGCCGTGCACACCGGCGCCCGGGCCGATATCCACGACGTAGTCGGCCAGGCGGATGGCGTCCTCGTCATGCTCCACCACGATCACCGTGTTGCCCAGGTCGCGCAGGTGGTTGAGGGTCGCCAGCAGGCGGTCGTTGTCCCGTTGATGAAGACCGATGGACGGCTCATCGAGGATGTACATCACCCCCACCAGGCCGGCGCCGATCTGGCTGGCCAGGCGGATGCGCTGGGCCTCGCCACCGG
Organism: Pseudomonas sp. NPDC089406; assembly: GCF_044900265.1. Classification (NCBI taxonomy): domain Bacteria; kingdom Pseudomonadati; phylum Pseudomonadota; class Gammaproteobacteria; order Pseudomonadales; family Pseudomonadaceae; genus Pseudomonas; species Pseudomonas sp. NPDC089406. Next base: position 17,826 of record NZ_JBJDNC010000056.1, read on the forward strand.
AAAGGGTTTCGGCGCTGCGGTCCAGGGTCAGGTAGTCCAGGCCGACGTTGACCAAAAATTGCAGACGCTCGCAGATTTCCTTGAGGATCTTCGCCGCGATCTCGCCGCGCCGGCCGGTCAGGGTCAGCTCGCCGAAGTAGTCGCTGGCCTCGCCGATCGGCAGGTTGGTTACCGCCGGCAGGGTTTTCTCGCCCACCCACACATGCCGCGCCTCACGGCGCAAGCGGGTGCCGCGGCAGTCGGGGCAGGGCTGGGTGCCAAGGAACTTGGCCAGCTCTTCACGCACCGTGGCCGATTCGGTCTCGCGGTAGCGGCGCTCCAGGTTCGGCACGATGCCCTCGAACGGGTGCGAACGCTTGACGATATCGCCACGGTCGTTGAGGTACTTGAAGTCGACGCTCTGCTTGCCGCTGCCGTGCAGGATCACCTTCTGGTGCTCGGCAGGCAGCTCGCCGAACGGCTCCTCCAGGCTGAAGCCATAGTGCGCCGCCAGCGAACCGAGCATCTGGAAGTAATACACGTTGCGCCGGTCCCAGCCGCGTATCGCCCCCTCGGCCAGGGTCAGCTCGCCGTTGACCAGGCGCTTGGTGTCGAAGAACTGTTTCACCCCCAGGCCATCGCAGGTCGGGCAGGCGCCGGCCGGGTTGTTGAAGGAGAACAGCTTGGGCTCCAGCTCGCTGATGGCGTGGCCGCAAATCGGGCAGGCGAAGCGCGCCGAGAAGATCATCTCCTCGCCTTCTTCATCATCCATCGGTGCCACCAGGGCGATGCCGTCGGCCAATTTGAGCGCGGTCTCGAACGACTCGGCCAGGCGCTGCTGCAGGTCGGCGCGCACCTTGAAGCGGTCGACCACCACTTCGATGCTGTGCTTTTTCTGCTTGTCCAGCTTGGGCAGCTCGTCCATCTCGTAGAGCTTGCCGTTGACCCGTGCCCGCACGAAGCCCTGGGCACGCAGCTCGTCGAACAGCGCCAGGTGCTCGCCCTTGCGCTCGCGGATCACCGGGGCCAGCAACATCAGCTTGCTGCCCTCGGGCTTTTCCAGCACCAGGTCGACCATCTGGCTGACGGTCTGTGCCTCCAGCGGGATGTCGTGGTCCGGGCAGCGCGGGGTGCCGACCCGGGCGTACAGCAGGCGCAGGTAGTCGTAGATCTCGGTGATGGTGCCCACGGTCGAGCGCGGGTTGTGCGAGGTCGACTTCTGCTCGATGGAGATCGCCGGCGACAGGCCTTCGATGGTGTCGACGTCGGGCTTTTCCATCATCGACAGGAACTGCCGGGCGTAGGCTGACAGCGACTCGACGTAGCGGCGCTGGCCCTCGGCGTACAGCGTGTCGAACGCCAGCGACGACTTGCCGGAACCGGACAGGCCGGTGATCACGATCAGCTTGTCCCGGGGCAGGGTCAGGTCGATGTTCTTCAGGTTGTGGGTACGCGCCCCACGAATCAGGATCTTGTCCACTGCGGCCTCGCTTGGCGGGCATAAACAAGGAAGTATACGGCGCGTAGCCAGTACGCGGCAAAGCGGCGCAGATGCCGATATGGGCTCGGACTGATAGAATCGCCGCCGGTTCACACGAGGTTCATCCATGCACGACACCCACAACGAGCGCATGAGCGGCAGCGAAACCCGCGCAGCCAGCGGCCTGGCCCTGGTCTTTGCCTTTCGTATGCTGGGCATGTTCATGGTCCTGCCGGTGCTGGCCACCTACGGCATGGACCTGGCCGGCGCCACCCCCGCGCTGATCGGCCTGGCCATCGGCGCCTACGGCCTCACCCAAGCTGTGCTGCAGATCCCGTTCGGCATGGTGTCCGACCGCATCGGCCGGCGCCCGGTGATTTACCTGGGCCTGGTGATCTTTGCCCTGGGCAGCGTGCTGGCGGCGCAGGCCGACTCGATCTGGGGCGTGATCGCCGGGCGCATCCTGCAGGGCGCAGGGGCTATCTCTGCTGCAGTGATGGCGCTGCTGTCGGATTTGACCCGCGAACAGCACCGCACCAAGGCCATGGCCATGATCGGCATGAGCATCGGCCTTTCGTTCGCCGTGGCCATGGTGGTCGGGCCACTGCTGACAAGTGCCTTTGGTTTGTCAGGATTGTTCCTGGCTACTGCAGGACTTGCCCTGGTCGGTATCGCCCTGATCGCCTTCGTGGTGCCCAGTGCCCACCAGGTGCTGCAGCACCGCGAGTCCGGCGTGGCGCGTCAGGCCCTCGGCCCGACCCTGCGCAATCCGGACCTCCTGCGCCTGGACATCAGCATCTTCGTGCTGCACGCCATCCTCATGGCCAGCTTCGTGGCGCTGCCCCTGGCGTTCGTCGAGCGTGGCGGGCTGCCAAAGGAACAGCACTGGTGGGTGTACCTGACCGCGCTGCTGGTTTCATTTTTTGCAATGGTCCCCTTCATCATCTACGGCGAGAAGAAGCGCAAGATGAAACGCGTGCTGGCCGGCGCGGTCAGTGTGCTGTTGCTGACAGAGGTATACTTCTGGGAGTGGGCTGACGGTTTGCGCGGACTGGTAATCGGCACCGTGGTATTCTTCACCGCATTCAACCTGTTGGAAGCTTCGCTGCCTTCGTTGGTGAGCAAGGTGTCGCCTGCCGGTGGCAAGGGCACGGCGATGGGGGTGTATTCCACCAGCCAGTTCCTCGGTGCGGCGCTGGGTGGCATCCTCGGAGGCTGGTTGTTCCAGCACGGCGGGCTGGATACGGTGTTCCTCGGTTGTGCGGTGCTGTGTGCCATCTGGCTGGTCGTCGCCTTGCGCATGAACGAGCCGCCGTATGTGACCAGCCTGCGCATGCCGCTGACGCCCGAAGCAGTCCGTGAAGCCGGCCTGACCGAGCGTCTGCTGGCCGTGCCGGGTGTGACCGACGCTGTTGTGGTGGCAGAAGAAGCCGCCATCTATATCAAACTGGATACGAAAATTTTGGACCGTGCGACCCTCGAGCGTCTGGTAAACCCAGCCTCAGCGGCGTGCGAAGCCTAGGAGAACGTTATGGCCCGTGGGGTTAACAAAGTCATTCTGGTCGGTACCTGCGGTCAGGATCCCGAAGTCCGCTACCTGCCCAACGGTAACGCCGTGACCAACCTGAGCCTGGCCACCAGCGAGCAGTGGACCGACAAGCAGTCGGGCCAGAAGGTCGAGCGCACTGAATGGCACCGTGTGTCGCTGTTCGGCAAGGTCGCTGAAATTGCCGGCGAGTACCTGCGCAAAGGTTCGCAGTGCTACATCGAAGGCAAGCTGCAGACCCGCGAGTGGGAAAAAGACGGCATCAAGCGCTACACCACCGAGATCATCGTTGACATCAACGGCACCATGCAGCTGCTCGGTGGCCGTCCGCAGGGCCAGCAAGGCGGCGGCGACCAGTACAACCAGGGTGGCGGCAACTACGGTGGCGGCCAGCAGCAACAGTACAACCAGGCCCCGCCGCGCCAGCAGGCCCAGCGCCCGCAACAGGCCCCGCAGCGCCCGGCGCCGCAACAGCCGGCCCCGCAGCCAGCTGCTGACTTCGACAGCTTCGACGACGACATTCCGTTCTGATCGAAGCGCTCGGCGTACGCCAAGCCAAAAACCCAGGGCCTTCGCCCTGGGTTTTTTTATGCCCGCCAATCGGCTAACGCGTCCCTCTGTAGGAGCGGCCTTGTGTCGCGAAAGGGCCGCAAAGCGGCCCCGGCAATCTTGAGGTGTGGCAAAAATCTGGGGCCGCTACGCAGCCCTTTCGCGACACAAGGCCGCTCCTACAGGGACGTGCGTCAACCTCAAGCTTTAGTGCAACCGGTTCCGCGCAATCTCGATATCGCTCATCAGCGCCTTGGCCATGCCGCTCAAAAAGTCCGCCGCCCCCAGCAACTTGTGGTCATCCTCCGCATCTCCCTCACTCACCAGGTGCTTGATATAGCCCAGCAGCACCGACACCTGCTCGTAAGCCTCCTCGATGGCAATGCCCGGCTCCACGCGCAAAAGCTTCACCGGCGGGCTGCCGACTTCCAGAAAGGTGGCGACCCCGGCGGTCAGGATGCCTGTGGTTTGCTCGCTCATTCCCGGCCTCCTTCCACATATCCAGCATTCATGCGCGCCAATGCATGTTCAGCCAGCGCAATCGCCGAGTCGGCCGCATGGGCGGCGTTCACCAGAATGTTCAGCCGGGGTTCGCCGGCATGCAGGCGGCAGTGTTCGTCGATGGCTTCGGATACGCCACGCATCAGTTCGCTGGCGTGGGCGATGGCATCGGGGGCGGGGAGGGTGGGCAGGACGGAAAACAGGGGCGTGTGACGGGGTGGGTCAGGTACGAGCTTTTTCATGGCAGATAACCTTTGATCGTCTAAGGAAACCGCCACTTCGACCTTTCTCACGGATCAGGGTGGCAGCCGTGCGCGGGGTGAGAAAACCGAGGATCAAAGGCACAACCCGGCCAGGCCGAAGCCTGCCCGCGCACGACCGCCATAACGACGTCACCGATGATCCTTCGGGTTTCTCACACCCGGTCGCCTGAGCGACCCGGAAACGTTATCTGTGAGGCATTTCCCGGACAACGCCGAAGGTTCAGCAGCGCGCGTAGGATAGTTCTGAATAGTCCGGCCCCTGAAGCATTTGGTTTCAGGTTCAGAAATCTCTTACGCCAGACGCTCCCCTGTAGGAGCCGGCTTGCCGGCGATCACCGGCGCAGCCGGTGCCATCCACCGCGTTGCCTTTTTCGCGGGCAAGCCCGCTCCCACAGGTGCCTGCAAATGCGCCACCTGCCAGGGCCCCATCGCCGGCAAGCCGGCTCCTACAGGCCTCAGCACGCCCACTGTTGACCCACGTCATCGCACTTCCGTGTTTCTTGGCTAGTCTTAACAGTTGGCGGTATCTGCATACCGCCACCGTGAAGCCATAGAGGCACCGGCCACGCGCCAGGCGCCCGAAACCTGATCAGGAGTGCACGATGGACCTCAACCGTCGGCAATTCTTCAAGGTCGCCGCTGTCGGCCTTGGAGGCTCGAGCCTTGCGGCGCTGGGCATGGCCCCCACGCCGGCGTTCGCCGAGCAGGTGCGCCACTTCAAGCTGGCGCACACCAAGGAAACCCGCAACACCTGCCCCTACTGCTCGGTCGGCTGCGGCCTGATCCTGTACAGCCAGGGCGATGCGGGCAAAAACGTCAAACAGAACATCATCCACATCGAAGGCGACGCCGACCACCCGGTCAACCGCGGCACCTTGTGCCCGAAAGGCGCGGGCCTGCTGGACTTTATCCACAGCCCCAACCGCCTCAAGTACCCCGAAGTGCGCAAGGCCGGCAGCAACGAGTGGACCCGCGTCAGCTGGGACGAAGCCCTCGACCGCGTGGCGGACCTGATGAAGAAGGACCGCGACGCCAACTTCATCGAGAAGAACGCCCAGGGCCAAACCGTCAACCGTTGGCTCACCACCGGCTTCCTCGCCGCCTCCGCGGCATCGAGCGAAGCCGGCTACCTGACCCACAAGGTCGTCCGTGCAACCGGTATGCTGGGGTTCGATAACCAGGCGCGTGTCTGACACGGCCCGACGGTGGCAAGTCTTGCCCCGACGTATGGCCGTGGCGCGATGACCAATCACTGGTCTGACATCGCCAATGCAAACCTGGTCCTGGTGATGGGCGGCAACGCCGCTGAAGCGCACCCGTGCGGCTTCAAATGGGTGACCGAAGCCAAGGCGCACAACAAGGCGCGGCTGATCGTGGTCGACCCGCGGTTCACCCGTACCGCCTCGGTGGCCGACTATTACGCACCCATTCGCACCGGCACCGACATCGCCTTCATGGGCGGGCTGATCAACTACCTGCTGAGCACTGACAAGATCCAGCACGAGTACGTGCGCAACTACACCGACGTGTCGTTCATCGTCAAAGAGAACTATGGCTTCGAGGACGGGCTGTTCAGCGGCTATGACGAGGCCAAGCGCGTGTATGCCGACAAGTCCGGCTGGGGCTACGAGCTGGGCGAGGACGGCTACGCCAAGGTCGACCCGACCCTGCAGCACCCGCGTTGCGTGTTCCAGTTGATGAAGCAGCACTACAGCCGCTACACCCCAGAGCTGGCCAGCATGACCTGCGGCATGCCGCAGGAACAAATGATGAAAGTCTGGGAAGAGATCGCCACCTGCTCGGTACCGGGCAAGACCATGACGATCCTCTACGCCCTCGGCTGGACCCAGCACTCCATCGGCGCGCAGATCATCCGCAGCGCCGCCATGGTGCAACTGCTGCTGGGCAACGTCGGCATGCCCGGTGGCGGGGTCAACGCCCTGCGCGGTCACTCCAACATCCAGGGCCTGACCGATCTTGGCCTGCTCTCCAACTCGCTGCCCGGCTACCTGACCCTGGCCGGCGACGCTGAGCAGGATTACGCCGCCTACATCGACAAGCGCGCCTCCAAACCGCTGCGCCCAGGGCAGCTGTCGTACTGGCAGAACTACGGCAAGTTCCACGTCAGCCTGATGAAGGCCTGGTACGGCGCCAACGCCACCGCCGAGAACAACTGGGGCTATGACTGGCTGCCCAAGCTCGACGTGCCGGCCTACGACGTGCTGCGCATGTTCGAGATGATGGGCCAGGGCAAGGTCAACGGCTACATGTGCCAGGGCTTCAACCCGATCGCCGCGCTGCCGGACAAGAACCGCGTCACCGCGGCCCTGGCCAAGCTCAAGTGGCTGGTGATCATGGGCCCGCTGGCCACCGAAACCTCCGAGTTCTGGCGCAACGCAGGCCCGTTCAACGACGTCGACACGGCCAACATCCAGACCGAAGTCATCCGCCTGCCCACCACCTGCTTTGCCGAAGAGGACGGCTCGTTGGTCAACAGCAGCCGCTGGCTGCAGTGGCACTGGAAAGGTGCCGACGGCCCGGGCGAAACCCGCACCGACGTGCAGATCATGAGCGAGCTGTTCCTGCGCCTGCGCCATCGTTACAAGGAGGAAGGCGGCGCCTACGCCGACCCGTTGTTCAACATCAGCTGGCCGTACAAAATCCCAGAAGAGCCTTCACCCGAAGAGCTGGCCAAGGAGATGAACGGCTGGGCAGTCACCGACCTCACCGACGCCACTGGTGCCACGCTCAAGGCCGGCCAGCAGTTGGCCGGCTTCGCCCAGATGAAGGACGACGGCAGCACCGCCTCCGGTTGCTGGATCTTCGCCGGCAGCTGGACCGAGCAGGGCAACCAGATGGCCCGGCGCGACAACAGCGACCCGTATGGCATGCACCAGGTGCAGAACTGGGCCTGGGCCTGGCCGGCCAACCGCCGCATCCTCTACAACCGCGCCTCCAGCGACCCCCAGGGCAAGCCCTGGGACCCGGAGAAAAAGCGCCTGGTGTGGTGGAACGGCAAGGCCTGGACCGGCACCGACGTGCCCGACTTCAAGGTCGACTCGCCGCCCGAGGCGGGCATGAACCCGTTCATCATGAACCCCGAAGGCGTGGCGCGCTTCTTCGCCATCGACAAGATGGCCGAAGGCCCGTTCCCCGAGCACTACGAGCCGTTCGAAACACCGATCGGCATCAACCCCCTGCACCCGCAGAACAAGAAGGCCACCAGCAACCCGGCCGGGCGCATCTTCGATTCGGTGTGGGACACCCTCGGTACCCATGACGAGTTCCCCTATGCCGCGACCACCTACCGCCTGACCGAGCACTTCCACTTCTGGAGCAAGCACTGCCGCCTCAACGCCATCGCCCAGCCCGAGCAGTTCGTCGAAATCGGCGAGGTACTCGCGAACGAGAAGGGCATCAAGGCCGGCGACCGGGTGCGGGTGTCGAGCAAGCGTGGGCATATCGATGCGGTGGCGGTGGTGACCAAGCGGATTCGCCCGCTCCAGGTCAACAACCAGACCGTCCACCAGATTGGCATTCCGCTGCACTGGGGCTTCACCGGCACCACCCGGCACGGCTACCTGACCAACACCCTGGTGCCGTTCCTCGGTGACGGCAACACCCAGACGCCGGAGTCCAAGTCGTTCCTCGTCAAAGTGGAGAAACTCTGATGGCCAGCCAAGACATCATCGCCCGCTCGGCCACCACCACCGTACCGCCCTCGGTACGCCAGCAGGAGGAAGTCGCCAAGCTGATCGACACCACCAAGTGCATCGGCTGCAAGGCCTGCCAGGTGGCGTGCTCGGAGTGGAACGAACTGCGTGACGAGGTCGGCCACAACCACGGCACCTACGACAACCCCCAGGACTTGTCTGCCGAAACCTGGACCCTGATGCGCTTCACCGAGCACGAGCGTGACGACGGCAACCTCGAGTGGCTGATCCGCAAGGACGGCTGCATGCACTGCGCCGAGCCCGGCTGCCTGAAGGCTTGCCCCAGCCCCGGGGCGATCATCAAGCACGCCAACGGTATCGTCGACTTCAACCAGGACCACTGCATCGGCTGCGGCTACTGCATCACCGGCTGCCCGTTCAACATCCCGCGCATCTCGCAGAAGGACCACAAGGCGTACAAGTGCACCCTGTGCTCCGACCGGGTGACCGTGGGGCTGGAGCCGGCCTGCGTGAAAACCTGCCCCACCGGGGCCATCGTCTTCGGCACCAAGGAAGAGATGAAGGTGCACGCCGACGAGCGCATCGTTGACCTCAAATCCCGCGGCTACGACAACGCCGGGCTGTACGACCCCGACGGCGTCGGCGGTACCCACGTGATGTACGTGCTGCACCACGCCGACACGCCACGGCTGTATGCGGGCCTGCCGGACCAACCGGTGATCAGCCCGCTGGTGGGGCTGTGGAAGGGCTTCACCAAGCCGCTGGCGCTGCTGGCCATGGGCGCGGCGGTGCTGGCCGGGTTCTTCCACTATGTGCGGGTCGGCCCGCAGCGGGTGGAAGAAGACGAGCACCCCACGCCGCCCGACGCCACGGTGCACCAGGTGGATCCTGCGGTGCATGTCTATGACCCCACCAGGCCCGGCGGGCAAGGGGAGCAGCGGCCATGAACGACAACAAACCCATCCTGCGCTACAACGCAAACGAGCGGACCAACCACTGGGTCGTCGCCATCCTGTTCGTGCTGGCCGGGCTGTCGGGGCTGGCGCTGTTCCATCCGGCGCTGTTCTGGCTCAGCCACCTGTTTGGCGGCGGGCCATGGACGCGCATCCTGCACCCGTTCATTGGCGTTGGCATGTTCGTGTTCTTCCTCGGTTTGGTCTTGCGCTTCTGGCGGGCCAACTTCATCACCGCCAACGACCGCCTGTGGCTGCGGCGCATCGACCGGGTGATGCTGAACAAGGAAGAGGGCGTACCACCGATCGGCAAGTACAACGCCGGGCAGAAGCTGCTGTTCTGGACTCTGCTGGCGTGCATGCTGGTGCTGCTGGTCAGCGGCGTGGTGATCTGGCGGGCGTACTTCAGCCACTGGTTCGGCATCGACGTGATTCGCCTGTCGGCCCTGCTGCACGCGCTGGCGGCGTTCGTGCTGATCCTGAGCATCATCGTGCACATCTACGCCGGCATCTGGATCAAGGGCTCGATCGGCGCCATGCTGCATGGCTGGGTCAGCCGCGCCTGGGCACGCAAGCATCATGAACTCTGGTACCGCGATGTGACCGGCGACAAGACGCCCCACAACCACGGTTCAAAAGAAGGATGACCGTTTGAGCACCATTCTCGAACCCGGGCAGATCGAAGCCTCGGCGGTAATGCCGCCGTTCCTGCACCTGCCCCCCGCCAACCTGTTCGAACTGCGCGCCGCGCGCCTGCAGCACCTGGCCGAAGGCAATGCCCTTGGCGACTACCTGCGGCTGGTGGCGCGCTTGTGCCGTATCCAGCAGCAGCTTGTGGATAACCCGCCCGGCGGCCTGCCGGTGGCCGAAGAGCGCCAGCGCCTGTGCATAAGTCATGGCCTGCCGCCGCTGGCAGCGGACAGCCTGGTGCGCGAAGGGCCGTGGCTGGTGTGGCTGACGGCCTTGCTCGAGCACTTTCAGGCAGAACCTGCTGGCCCCTTGGCTGATGCGCTGATCAGCTTGCGCGACAGTGACGATGTTCAGCGCAAAGGCTGGGCCATCGCCTTGCTTGGCGGCCAGTACGACGCCGTGCCGGCCGCGCTGGTGCCGTTCCTCGGCGCCGCTTTGCAGGCCGCGTGGTCCAGTTGGCTGCTGGCGCTGCCGCAATCTGAACTCAAGCCCGCCGACAGCCTGGCCCAATGCCCGGCCTGTGGCTCGCCGGCCATGGCTGGCGTTGTGCGCAACCGCGGCAAGCACAACGGCCTGCGTTACCTAGCCTGTTCGCTGTGCGCCTGCGAATGGCACGTGGTGCGGGTCAAGTGCGTGTACTGCGAGTCGAGCAAGGACTTGCGCTATATCAGCCTGGACGATGACCGCCACGCGCCGGGCAAGGCGCCGCTGCGCGCCGAGTGCTGCCCGGGGTGCCAGGGTTACCTCAAGCAGAGCTACCTGGAAAACGACGCCGCCGCCGAGCCCCTGGCCGACGACCTGGCCAGCCTGGCCCTGGACATGCGCCTGGACGAGGAGGGCTGGCAGCGCCTGGCGCCGAACCTGCTGCTGGCGCCTGGTTAGAGGTGGCTACACTGCAATACCGAGTCGCCTGCTTCGCGGGTAAACCCGCTCCCACAGGTACTGCACAGGCTCCGCGCCCTGCGCGGCCTCTGTGGGAGCGGGTTTACCCGCGAAGAGGCCGGAACAGACAACGGATCAGTTAAGGTCGTACCGAATGTCCTCAAGCCCCGCCAGCACCCCACGCCTGCCCTCCATCGACACCCTGCTGCGTCACCCCGCCTGCCAGCCGCTGCTCGACCGCCACGGCCGCGACACTACCCTGGCCACCCTGCGTCAGCTGCTCGACGACCTGCGCGACCCCACCCGCGACGGCCAACTGAGCCCCGCAGAGCTGGCCGCTGACGTACTGCTCGGCCGAGCCGGTGAACGCCTGGCCACGCAGCAGCGCAGCCAGGTGCGCCGGGTGTTCAACCTCACCGGCACCGTGCTGCACACCAACCTTGGCCGCGCCCTGCTGCCCGAAGAAGCCGTGCACGCCATGCAAACCGCCGCCCGCTACCCGCTGAACCTGGAATTCGACCTGGCCACCGGCAAGCGCGGCGACCGCGACGACCTGATCGAAGGGCTGATCCGCGAGCTGACCGGCGCCGAGGCCGTCACCGTGGTCAACAACAACGCCGCCGCCGTGCTGCTGGCGCTCAACAGCCTGGGCGCGCGCAAAGAGGGCATCATCAGCCGCGGCGAGCTGATCGAGATCGGCGGCGCTTTTCGCATCCCCGACATCATGGCCCGCGCCGGGGTGAAGCTGCACGAGATCGGTACCACCAACCGCACCCATGCCCGTGACTACGAGGCCGCCATCAACCCGCGCACCGGCCTGCTGATGCGCGTGCATTGCAGCAACTACAGCATCCAGGGCTTCACCCACCAGGTGCCCACTGCGGAACTGGCGCGCATTGCCCACCAGCACGGGTTGCCGCTGCTCGAGGATCTGGGCAGCGGCAGCCTGCTCGACCTCACCCGCTGGGGCCTGCCGGCCGAACCCACGGTGCGCCAGGCCCTGGCCGACGGCGCCGATATCGTCACCTTCAGCGGCGACAAGCTGCTCGGCGGCCCTCAGGCCGGGATCATCGTCGGGCGTAAGGAGCTGATTGCCAAGGTCAAGAAGAACCCGCTCAAGCGTGCCCTGCGGGTGGACAAGATCACCCTCGCCGCACTGGAAGCGGTGCTGGCGCTGTACCGCAACCCCGACCGCCTGGCCGAGCGCTTGCCCAGCCTGCGCCTGCTCACCCGCAGCCAGGCCGAGATCCAGGCCCAGGCCGACCGCCTGGCCCCCGAGCTCAAGGCCCGCCTGGGCGAGCAGTGGGCGGTCAGTGTCGAACCGGCCCTGGGCATGATCGGCAGCGGCAGCCAGCCGGTGGCGCGCCTGCCCAGCGCCGCCCTGTGCCTGCGCCCGCAAGTGTCGAAGAAGCTGCGCGGGCGCAGCCTGCATGTGCTCGAGCGCGCCCTGCGCAGCCTGCCGGTGCCGGTGCTCGGGCGCATCGACGACGACGCCCTGTGGCTCGACCTGCGCCAGCTCGACGACGAGGCGCAGTGGCTGGCGCAACTGCCTGCGCTGCAGCTGGGGCCGGTGCAGTGATCGTCGGCACCGCCGGCCATATCGACCATGGCAAGACCGCGCTGCTGCAGGCCCTGACCGGCCAGGCCGGCGACACCCGCCAGGAAGAACGCGCCCGCGGCATGACCATCGACCTCGGCTACCGCTACGCGGCCCTGGCCGAGGGCGCGGCGCTGACCGGCTTCATCGACGTGCCCGGGCACGAGCGGTTTATCCACAACATGCTGGCCGGCGCCCACGGCATCGACCTGGTGCTGCTGGTGGTGGCGGCCGATGACGGGGTGATGCCGCAGACCCGCGAGCACCTGGCGATCATCGAGCTGCTGGGCATTCCCCAGGCGCTGGTCGCCATCAGCAAGTGCGACCGCGTAGAGCCTGCGCGGCTGGCCGAGGTGCAGGCACAGGTTGCTGAGCTGCTGGCGCCCGGGCCCTACGCCGGGGCCGCGCAGTATCCGCTGTCGAGCGTCAGCGGGGAGGGCGTCGATGCCCTGCGCCGGGCGCTGCTGGCGGCTGAAAAACAGGTCGGCCAGCGCCAGGTCGGCGGCGGTTTTCGCTTGGCCGTGGACAGGGCCTTCGCGGTGTCTGGCGCCGGCATCGTGGTCACCGGCACGGCCCTGGCCGGGCAGGTCAGCGCCGGTGACACGCTGCTGCTGGGCAAGGCCGGCAAGCCCGTGCGGGTGCGTGGCCTGCACGCGCAGAACCAGGCCGCGCTGGTGGCCCAGGCCGGGCAGCGGGTGGCATTGAACATCAGCGGCGAGCGCCTGGCTGTGGAGCAAGTGCACCGTGGCGACTGGCTGCTCCCGGCCTGGCTGCATGCGCCGACCCAACGGGTGGATATCGAGCTGTCGTTGCTGGCGGGTGAGTCCCGCACCTTCGAACACTTCAGCGCCGTGCATGTGCACCTCGGCACCCAGGATGTCACCGCCCGGGTCGCCTTGCTCGAAGGCGAGCAGTTGCAGGCCGGGCAGCGAATGTTCGCGCAACTGCTGCTCAACGCGCCGTTGCAGGCCGTGCACGGCGACCGCCTGGTGCTGCGCGACCAGCGCGCCCAGCGCACCTTCGGCGGCGGCCGGGTGCTCGACCCGTTCGCCCCCAGCCGCCAGCGGCGTGCCGAGGCGCGCCTGCGCCAGTTGCAGGTGCTGCGTGACGCCGACGGCCTCGAGCAGGCCCTGCCGGCGCTGCTGGAAACCGCCCCCGGCGGGCTTGACCCACAGCGCCTGGAGCGCCAGTTCAACCGCCTGCGTGACACCTGGCAGTTGCCGGGCGATGTGCAGGTGATCGCCACCCGCCAGGGCCCGCTGCTGTTCGCCCGCGCGCAGTGGCAAGCCCTCCGGCAGCAGGTGCTGGGCAAGCTGGCGCAGTTCCACGAACAGGAGCCCGACCAGCTTGGCCCGGACCGCGATCGCCTGCGCCGCTACTGTGCGCTGGCGCTGGAGCGCCCGGCATTCGTCAGCTTGCTCGATGAGTTGTTGGGGGAAGGGGGGATCAGCAGCAGCGGCCCCTGGCTGCATCTGCCAGACCACCAGGTGCAATTGAGCGACGCCGACCGCGTGCTGTGGGAGCGCCTGTTACCGCGGCTGTTGGCAGGTGCCTTCGACCCGCCCTGGGTGCGCACCCTGGCCGGTGAAGAGGCGGTGGGGGAGGCCGATGTACGCTTGTTGCTGCGCAAGCTGGCGCGGTTGGGGCTGGTGCACCAGGTGGTGCGCGACCTGTTCTACCCGGAGGCGTCCATCACCCGCATGGCAGGGCTGCTGTTGCAGCAGGCAGCGGTTTCGCCGATAGTGCAGGTGGCTGCGTTTCGCGACAGCCTGGGCATCGGCCGCAAACGTAGCGTGCAGATTCTCGAATACTTCGACCGCCTGGGCCTGACCCGCAGGGTCGGCGACCAGCGTCACATCCGTATCGACAGCGCCCTGGCCCAGCAGCAGGCCAGGCCCTGAGTTCCAAGGAAGGCAATCGCGCCCGGTGGCGCGGCCGGGCTTCAAACCCGGTTGGGGACGGCAGCCGTTCCCGGGCAGGTTCGACTCCCGCTGCCTTCCGCCATTTTCTTAAGCCCCATCGCCGGCAAGCCGGCTCCTGCAGGCCTGCGCATACCCTGTAGGAGCCGGCTTGCCGGCGATGAGGCCCGAAAGGCCGGGACCTAGGCCCGCTCCCCACACAAATCCAAGCCAAACCACTGCTCGGCCGCATCGGCATCCAACCCCGCCCCCAGCAACGCGAACAACTTGCCCAGCGCCGCCTCACGGGTCATGCCGCCACCACTGACCAGCCCGGTATCGCGCAGCCGGCTACCGGCAGCATAGGTGTCGAACACCACCGAACCTTCCGCGCACTGGCTGATGGCAACAATCACCACGCCACGCTGGCGCGCCCCGTGCAATGCATCCAGCAGCGCCTGGTCGTCCGACGGCCCGGTGCCGCTGCCGTAGCACTCCAGCACCAAACCCTGAATGCCGCTGGCCAGCAGCCCATTCAGGTGCTCGGCGGCAAGCCCTGGGAACACCGGCAGCACCGCCAGCTTCACCGGCTGGCGCACTTGGCAGTAGCTAAGCACGGCGGGCAGTTCAGCGGCGCGCTCGCCTTCACGGTGGCGGGCTGGCGCGGTGAAGGCATCGAACGCCTCGCTGCGCAATTTGGAGGCGCGGCAGCCATGCAGCAGCTGGCCATGGAAATACAGCTGCACGCCGTCGGCCAGGCCGTTCTCGAACTGGCGCAGAGCGCCCACCAGGTTGTCCCAGGCGTCGCTGTCCGGCGCGCCGGCCGGCAGCATGGAGCCGGTCAGCAATACCGGCACCGGCAGCCCAAGCAACAGGAACGACAGGGCAGCAGCGCTGTAGGCCAGGGTGTCGGTGCCGTGCAGCACCAGCACACCGTCATGGCCGCCTTGCTCCACGGCCTCGACGATGGCATCGCGCATCGCCAGCCAGTTGGCCTGCTGCATGTTGGCGCTGTCGATCAGCGGGTTCAGTTCGCGCAGCTGCCATTGCAGCCGGGGTGCATCGGTGCACTGGGCCAGGTGTTCACGCATGCGCGCATCGAAACCACCGGCCGGCGCCAGGCCTTGCGGGGTTTCCAGCATGCCGATGGTGCCACCGGTGTAGAGGACGAGGAGATTCTTGACTGCACGCATGGAAGCATTCCGAAGCGATGTCAGGCCCAGCTCTAACCTAAGCCTGCAGCGATATGCTCCTGTGCAGGAGCCAGCTTGCCGGCGATAGGGCCCGAAGACGAAGAAAGAGTCAGCCGCCCACGAACGGGGCGGCTGCGGCAGCGCAGAGTATCAGCGCTGGGTCTGCGCTTGGGCAGCGCTATTGTCAGCGGCTGTTTCAACCTGCGGGTTGGTCGGCCAGGCGGCGCGGTCCAGGTCCAGGTCGGCGAACTTGCTCGAGTCGAACACTGGCTGCTTGATACCAGCCTTGCGCTGGTCGTCGTAGTCGCGCATCACCCGCAGGCCGACCTTGAACAGCAGGGCCAGGGCCACCAGGTTGACGAACGCCAGGCAGGTCATGGTGATGTCGGCGAAGGCGAACACGGTCGACAGGTCCTGCATCGAACCCCACACCACCAGTGCCAGCACCAGGCCACGGAAGCCCATCAGCACCGCACGGTTACGGCTCAGGAACTGCAGGCTGTTCTCGCCCAGGTAGTAGTTGTAGAGGATGCAGGTGAACACGAACAGCGACAGCGCGACGCTGACGAACAGGCGGCCCCAGTCACCGACCACGGCGGCCAGCGAGTTCTGGGTCAGGACGATGCCGTCACCTTCGAAGCCCGGGGTGTAGAAGCCCGACAGCAGAATCAGCAGCGCGGTGCAGGTGCAGATCACGAAGGTGTCGAGGAACACGCTGAACGCCTGGACCACGCCCTGGGCGCCCGGGTGTTTCACGGCAGCCACGGCGGCCACGTTCGGTGCACTGCCCAGGCCCGCTTCGTTGGCGAACACGCCACGCTTCACGCCCATCACGATGGCGCTGCCGAGCAGGCCGCCGAATGCAGGGTCAAGGCCGAAGGCGCTCTTGAAGATGGTTTCCAGCATGGCCGGCACGTGTTCGATCTGGGTGCCGATCACGTACAGGGTGACGCCGATGTAGGCCAGGGTCTTGATCGGTACCAGCAGGTCCGATACTGCAGCGATGCGCTTGATGCCACCGATGAAGGTGATCGCCAGCAGCACGGCCAGGATGATGCCGGTGTGTTGCGGGTCGAAGGCAAAGGCGTTCTGCAGCGAGTGGGTCACGGTGTACGACTGCAGGCCGATGAAGGCGAAGCCGTAGGTGACCAGCAGCAGGATCGAAAACACGATCGCCATGCTCTTGTTCTTCAGGCCGTGCAGGATGTAGTACGCCGGGCCGCCGCGGTACAGGCCATCGCCATCGGCGCGCTTGTAGACCTGGGCCAGGGTGCACTCGAAGAACGAGCTGGACATGCCCACCAGTGCGGTGACCCACATCCAGAACACAGCGCCCGGGCCACCCAGGGTCACGGCAATGCCGACACCTGCGATGTTACCGGCGCCGACGCGCCCGGCCAGGCTCAGCATCAGGGCCTGGAACGAGCTCAGTTGGCCTGCCTGGCCGCGAAGGGATTCCTTGAAGACACCGAACATGTGGCCGAAGTGGCGGAACTGCACGAACCGCGAGCGGAGGGTGAAGTAGCTGCCGAGTCCGACGATCAGCACGATGAGCACCTTCCCCGAGAGGAAGTCGTTGATTAATTCGAGCATTGGAAATGACCTCGATTCTTATTCTTCGTATGGAATGACCAGCGGACGGCAGGCGCACCGCTATTCGTTAGCGCGCATGGTTGGCGATGACACCTGTAGTTACAATTTCGCGGGTTGCTCCATTTTGGTGCGACTTGATGCTACACTGGCATCACTCGCATCACCTGGACCCCGGCATCATGGGCGATCACTTCGCTACCAACCTCAAATTGGCGTGCAGCCACTACCGCTCTATCTCCGAGGTTTGCCGGCAGCTGTCGATCAACCGGGCGCAATTTAACAAGTACCTGAGCGGGCAAAGCCGTCCGACGGCCTACAACATGAAGCGCATCGGCGACTTCTTTGGCGTTGAGGACTACGAGCTGGGTTTGCCGCCTGAACAGTTCGCCCGCCTGATCGGCGCGCGTACCCCCAGCGAGCAGCCAGGGCAGGCGGACGACCCGATCAGCGAGCTGTTCAAGCCGCTGCACAAGGAAGCCGGCAACCTGTCGCGCTACTGCGGCTACTACTTCGAATATTCCAACTGCATGTCGGTGCCAGGCTCGATCCTGGTGTCGCTGGTGCACCTGCGCGAGGAGCGCGGCAGCTTCCTGTTCGAGCGCCAGGAACGCCAGGAGCGCAGCAGCGCCAACGACGTGCACGCCGAGGTGCGCTGCCGCTACCTGGGGGCGGCGTTCCAGTTGCAGGACCGCATGTTCCTGATCGACTACGAGTCGCTGACCCTCAACGAGATGAGCCAGACCGTGCTCATCCCCAGCTTCAAGAGCCGCATCAGCCGCCTCAACGGCCTCAAGACCGGCGTGTCCAGCGGCGACCGGCGCAACCCGGCGTGCACCCGGGTGGTGTGGGAGTACCTGGGCGAGGAGATCAACCGCATCAACGCCTACCGCCAGGTGCGCCTGTACCGCCCGGACGACCCGCGCATCGACGACGACATCCGCGACCGCCTGAGCGCCGGCATGGTCAGCAACGGCCTGTTCGAGATCGAATAGCGCGCGCAATTTCTAAAAGCTGGTGCGATCCCTGTAGGAGATCACTCAGCCCTATGGGCTGCGCTGTCGCGCAGAGAACTAGTCTCGCAGGTGCACCGCGGCCCCTGTGGGAAGCGGCCTTGTGTCGCGACGGGGCGCGAAGCGGCCCCAAGGCCTCGGCCCCATGCAAAATTGCCGGGGCTGCTGCGCAGCCCATCTCGACCGGACGGCGCCCCGGCAAGGCCGCTTCCCACAGAATCTTCGTTAAATCAGAGAGTTGTGATTTGTTCCATAGGAGCCCACCCAGCCTCGTAGGCTGCGCTGTCGCGCAGGGAACTACGGCCGCAAGCGCGCCCGCGCCCTCTGTAGGAGCCGGCTTGCCGGCGATAGGGCCGGCACAGGCGAAT